>JBBRKQ010000134.1:0-10424 GCA_038231815.1 Phycisphaerales bacterium | reverse complement strand
TGCACCGATCTTCTCTCCCCCCAGGGCCTCCTCCGCGGCCGGGCCACCTCGCTGGACTTGGCCGCCACCAACAGTGATGACAAGCCCGTCGGCATGCAGCTCTACGGAGCCGACCCTGCGATGATGGCCGAAGGCGCCGTTTGGGCAGTCGAGCATGGCGCAACCGTTGTCGATATCAACATGGGCTGCCCGGTCGACAAAGTCACTAAAAAAGACGGCGGCTCACGCCTGCTCTGCATCCCCGATACCGCCGAGCAGATCGTTCGCGCCTGCCGCGATGCGGTTGATCGCGCCAGCGGCGGCCGCGTACCGCTCACCTGCAAGATGCGCCTCGGCTGGTTTGATGCCGAGCCTGTAGCCGTCTGGCTTGCCCCGCGGCTGATTGATGCGGGAGTGCAGGCCGTCACCATCCACGGTCGCACGACTCAGCAGAAGTTCTCCGGCGATGTACACCACGACGGCATAAGCCGCGTCGTCGAGGCCGTAGGTAATCACTGCAAAGCGGCTGGCTTCTCCATCCCTGTCATCGGCAATGGAGATGTCCGCTCCGCCGAAGAGGCCCAAGCCATGATCAGCAAAACCGGATGCGCCGGAGTGATGATTGGCCGCGGCGCACTTGCCGCCCCGTGGCTCTTTCGAGATGCCTGGGCCCTGCAAACCACCGGCATAGTCCCGCCCGAGCCCACCGATGCCGAAAAGATCGACACGATCGAGGCCTATTTCAACCTGATGCTCCACTACCGCGATGAGCACTACGCCATGGTGCAGATCCGTCGTCGCATCAGTTGGTTCGGCAAGAAACTTGGCCGCGGCACCAACGCCCGCAGCGTCCCTGTCGGCTGCAAGCCCCTCAAAGAACGCATCCGCTCAGCCAAGTCGCCCGCCGAGGTAATCGATGCCCTCGGCCTGTTCCGTGATGGCGGCCTCCGCGGCGGCGGAATCGAAGTTGCCGAAGAGGCAGCGGTGTAACCAACCCCGCCCGCTCTCGCCTTCGCATCGCCGTCAACGCATCACACGCTAACGTCCCCCACTGCCAACGGCTCCCGCAGTTTCACCCGCCCTTTCTCGCTTCCTCATACGCCCGCAGCATTCGCTCAAACTCCTGATCGGGTGTCTTCCACCAATCCAGCGACCAGATGCGGTGAATCTTCCAGCCCAATCGCTCCAGCACTTCCTGCCGCAGCCGGTCACGATCTCGCACACTCTTTGCCGAGTGGTAAGTCGCCCCATCGCACTCAACTCCCAGCACAAATCGCCCCGGCTTGGCCGGGTCAGCTAGGCCAATATCAATTCTGTACCCGGCCACGCCCACCTGCGGCGTAGCAATCAAACCTTTGGCCCGCAGCCGTTGCAGCACCGCCTGCTCAAACGGGCTTTCCGTGGCCGCATTTGCTATCGCTGCGCCAATCTCCAGTTGCCCACGCAGTGCATACGTCAGCATGCCCTTAAGCGCCGCCGGGCCAGACTGCCCGTCATTGGCCGCGATCTTGTCCGGGTCCATCGAAGTAAAAATCGTCATCTGCCGCTTGCTGCGCGTAAACAGCACATTCAGCCGCCGCTGCCCGCCCGCATTGTTAATCGGCCCAAACCGCTGAAAGAACGCCCCGTTCGCATCCGGCCCGTACACCGTCGAGATCAGCAGCACATCACGCTCATCACCCTGCACGTTCTCCAGATTCTTAACAAACACCGGCTCCAGCGTTGCCGCGTGCCTTGCTACAAACGCCGCCGCCACCGGGTCCGCCGCGACCGCGGCATCCCACAAGTCTGCCATCAAGTCCGCCTGCTGCTTGTTCATCGCCACCATGCCCAGTGTCTGCTCCGGGCTCTCCGTCGCATGCTTCACCGCAGCCTCAATCACGCGCCGGGCCTCCACCTGGTTCATGCTCGCCGCGTACACCCCGCCCTCCACCCGCACCGCGTGCAGGCCGCTATGGCCCACCGCATAATCCGGCGACGGAAACACCACCAGTTCGTTGTCGTAAAACTGCCTGTTGCTAAAGGCTATCAGCGACTGATGCCGCGAGCGATAATGCCACTTCAGCCTCCGCGGCGGCGAGATCTGCTTCATCGCCTGATCCAGGATTGACTCTTCATCCTCCTCGGTCTGCTCACCCGCGGCGCTCTCAAAAAAGCTCGTCGGCGGCAGCTGCTTCGGGTCGCCAACAATCACAATCTGCTTGGCTCTGGCAATCGCCCCAATCGCCTCCTGCGGCCGAAGCTGCGAAGCCTCATCAATCACCAAAAGATCAAACTTCAGCCCAGCCGGGTCCAAACTCTCCGCCACCGAAAGTGGCGACATCATAAAACAAGGGCACAGCATCTGCACACTCGCCCCAGACCTCCGCAAGAGTGACCGCATCGACAAATAGCCGCGCCGCTTCGTAAGCTCGTGCGAAATCAGCGCCAGCTCCGTCTTATCCGCAACCCGCGGCCCCGAGATTCCAGCCGGCGGGTTCCGTGATGCCGCCGCCGCCAGCACCCGCATCCGCTGACTAACGATCCACTGCCTGTCCAACTTCGCAAACTGTGCCCGGAGCTCCGCAAACGCCGAGCCCGAAAAAGTCCGCAGCGGCGGCTTGCTGTCTACAGCCTCACGCAGCACCGTGACCAGCACCGCTCGCTCAACGGCCGTTGCCAAATCCTCTGGCGTTACGCGCAGCCGCTCCGCTCGCACCAACACCTCACCAAGCCCAGCCCCCGCCAATTCCCGCTGCAACCGTAAAATGTCTACCAGCCGTTGCAAACCATCCGCGTGCGCAACCGCGCCACCCAGCCTCGCCGCAAACTCTCGAATCCGCACCTGCCCGGCGACGCCGCCAAATGCCGATTGTTCGTTTAGCCGCCCACCCGTCGCCAGCCGCGCAAGCGACCGCAATTCCTCCCGCACTCCGCGGCAGGCCCGGCCAAGCTCCGCTCCGTCACTGGCAAGGGCCGCACGTCTGCCCGTTACATCCGCGCTGCACAACCACCCCGCAACCACCGGTGTGAACCCGCCACCCACCAGCGCATCAAAGTGGCCAATCGCACTTCGCAGCGGTGCGGTGTCCGTCGCCTCACCCCGGAATTGGTCGCCCATCGCACTCTCAAGCGGGCCTGCACTTCGCAGCACCCCCTCCATAGCAATCAGCCTCGACCGGTCCGCCGCCAGCGTCCTCAGCGTGCTGACTGAAACCGTACCCGCAAACCCAAGTTGTGCGCACAAGCCAGCAAGCTCACTCGCCGCTGCGGCTCGACTGGCAAATGCAGCAGCAAAGTCGCTGGCAGGTCTTCCGGCAGCTACACCACTGGCAATGGCATCCAACCGTTGCCAGTCCACTGTGCGGCACATGGCCACGAGCCGTCGCAGCGTGTCGTCATTGGCCTCCAGCACCGCACCCCGCAGCCTGCCCGCATCAGGGTGCAACGGGCTAATCGCACCCCGCACCGCTTCGGCCCACATGGTTATCTCGCCCGCTCTGGCAAAGTCTGTACGGACACCGTCAAACAACTTGCCCAGCAGCAACTTCAGCCGCGAATCGTCGTCAAGCCGGCGCGTGTCGCGCAGCATGAGCGCAAGCCGCTCAAGCCGCACACCCTGCTGCGGCGCGGTCAGCTTTTCTGTCGGGTCCACCGCAAGCTGTGCATACATCGCCCGCGCTGCGCGATATCCCCCGCTCAGGAACGACAACGCTCCGGCGCTCTTGAGTGCGTTGGCCGCAATCAGCATCGCGCCCGCGTCTGCCCCATCATCCACCCGCAGCCAAGCTGCCACCATCGCCCGCTCCGCCAGCAGCCGCGCAGCTTCCTTGCCAGCCTCGGCCACCGGTCGCACCGCGTCCGCATCCAGCAAACCTACCGCCCGTCCGCCAATCGCCCCATCCGAGAGCGTCGCGCAGCAACGCACAAGCCCTGCAACAACCGGCATCGATTCGCCATCAACCGCCCGCAACCCGATTGCCTGGGCAATGTTCCCCAAAGCATGCAGCGTTGCTCGCACCGCATCCGCATCGGCCTGAACACTCGATGCAAAGCCCGCCAGCTGCGACACCGTCACTCCATCCGCGCCCGCCATCTCAGCAAGTGTCGCCGCCGCATCGATTCGCTCCGGCGATGTAGTCTCGGCGTACTGGCTATTGGCAAATGCTCCAGCCACCGATGCATGCAGCACACCGCGCTGCGCACAGGCATCTACAAACTCGCGTGCCAGCGGGCGCAACTCCGCATCTCCCATCATCGCAAGCAATCGCGGATCAAGTCCGCTCGGCGCCGCCTGTATCGCGGCAGCAGCGATAGCCAAGGCTTCACACGCCTCAAGATTCGCTATTTCATCACCCGTAAGCCCGCCCACTCGCTCCGCCACAGCACGCAGCGATTGCACCTCGGCATGCAGTTGTCCCGTCACCCGCACCATGTCGCCCAGCACCAGGTTTGACAGGTCCGGATCAGCCATGGCCGACCACGGGTTACCAGTCGCGGCCGGTCCCTCGCCGATGGTCACACCGGCCGTGCCCGAACTCTCAGCAAGATTCACACCAAATACCTCTGCCTCCCTTAAAAGGAGCACGCCCAAAGCCGTTACATCCGCAAGCACCTTGCCCAGCGCTACCGGGCCAATGTTCGCCGCACCACCCACCGGCACATCTTCAAGCCGTACATCAACGCCCGGCGCAGCATCCCGTGTCGCCTGCACACGCCAAACCAGTTCATACG
This sequence comes from Phycisphaerales bacterium, assembly GCA_038231815.1. Lineage (GTDB taxonomy): Bacteria > Planctomycetota > Phycisphaerae > Phycisphaerales > UBA1924 > CAILKP01. Next base: position 5,732 of record JBBRKQ010000134.1, on the reverse strand, counting down.
CACTCAAGCCCATCGCGCCATAAGGCAAATGCAGTGCCAGCACCGTGGCCCGCAGTCGGTCCATCTCAGATTTTCGCTGAAAATCAAGTTCAGCCGACTGACTCCGCACCGGCGCTTGAAGTTCCAACCGCTTCTTAAGCAGCTCAATAGCCGCAGCCTTACCACCCGAATGCAGCTCCAGACAAAACGCCCCCAGACCAGCGCCCGTAAGTCGCGACTGCACCACCTCCAATGCCGCCATCTTCTCGGCAACAAACAGCACAGTCTTGCCCTCACACAGCGCAGTGGCGATGATGTTGGTAATCGTCTGGCTCTTACCAGTTCCCGGCGGACCCTCGATAACCAGATGCTTGCCACCGAGTACATCCAAGATGGCCGAAACCTGCGAACTGTCCGCATCAGCCACGCACGCGACCCGCTCGGCAAGCGGGTGCTGCTCCGTATCAAGATCCGGCGCACTAAAAACAGAAGAACGCTCCGCATCCATCTCGCCGGTTCGCTGACCAGCCAGCACAAGCCGGACCGGCCCAAGCTGGTCAATCGGCTGGCTCGCAGCGCTCCACGTCGCCGGATCCAAGTCACGAAACATCGCAATCTTCGCAAAGGCCAGCGGTGCCAGCGTGACCCACCGGCGCACCCGCCATGTTTTTCTGTCCGCGATCAGCTTCGCAACATCCGCAAAGTACATCTCCGGCGTCTGCTCCTCGCCAATCTCCGGCAGCACCAGACCAAAGTCCCTTTTTACGCGCTCACCCAGCGTCACGTTCAGCACCAACCCTTCACCGGTGCTGGTACTTGTATAAACATACCGCCCTCCCCGCAGCTCCCGCGAAAGCGAGATTTGGTGCAGCAGCAGTGGCGAGCAAATCACCTTTTCCGAAGCATCGCTCTCATACCACTCCAAAAATCCAAAGCACATAAATAGGTTGTTAACGCCACGCTCCTCAATCGAGAGTCTGTTCTCTCGAAACAGCCCGGTTGCCGCGACATCAAGCTCAGGCTCAGTTAGCCGTATGCGAATCTTCCTGTCTTTGTACTTCTCGCTGCGCGGGCCTTCGGCACCAGCAGGAAGCTGCTCGGGCAGGTCCACCGCCGGGTCAATCCCGGCTACCTCAGCAAGCTGTTCGAGCGTCGGCTTTGCTTTTGCCTTAATCCCCATCGTCTCGGCAACTCTCGTTCGCAGCTCGCTTTCCAACCGCTCCATCTCACGCTCGCTGGGCCCATCATCCCCACGCTGCCGCAGCTCGCTTATCGCTTGAATGTATTTTTCCTCAGTCAGCATCGCTGTCTTCATCGCCCCATCAAGCTTGTCATCCTCCGCCGACCGCCTTTGCTTGCCCTCGGGCACACCTTCCAGAAGCATCGAGGCCCCTTCATCAAGCCGGGCCGCCAGTGCATCAGGCAGTTCATCAATTACACGCAGAAACTTTCCCGCACCCTTGCTGTGCCGAAAGTTGATCAACCTGTTTCGCAGTGTCAGGTCCAGCAGCTTCGTGCGAAGAACTGCCATGCGTTCCAGCAAAAAGCGGTCCGTCGCCGAAAGCGAATCCACCGCCGGATCAGCCTGACCAGCAACGGTAGATGCTTGCGACAACCCACCAGAAATCGGTATTCCTGCCTCAGCCATAGAAATGAGTTTAGTGTCGCTGTCAGGAACGCGGCATCCGTCTGGTTGCCCAGTTTCAACTAGGGCGCCAGCCAACCCTCGCGGCAACCGTTCAACTCCAAATCCCGAGCCCGCCACCGAACCAGTCGCAAGCCCACCCCAAAGACCTCTGCTTGCTACTATTAATCCTCTTTATCACCCCAAACCGGAGAAATACCAGTGCAAGCATTCCGAAACCACATCGTTCCCGCCAGCTTCACTCTCCTTTCCGCCGCACTTGCCGCGGGCCTCATCGCCGGCTGCCAGCAGGCCGCCTCAGTCACCCCCTCCGCGGCATCTGTCTCGCAAGCCGCTGACATGGTTCCCGACACCATCAAGTCCAGCGTCACCGGCTATCTCAGTAGCATGACAGACGTCAACAAGGTTCTCGCAAACGTCAACTCAACCGAGCAGGCCCTCTCCGCCGTTCCAGTGCTCACGCCCTACGTCTCCAAAACCTCAGAGTACACGGCAATCCTAAACAAACTCTCTCCGGAAGCAAAGTCCGCGGTAACCAAGTCCTTCGGTGACAAGCTCGCCGCCACCAACACCGAATTCACCAAACAGTCCCAGCGCATCGCAGCCGACCCCGGCAAATCCAGCGCCCTCGGCGGCCTGCTGGGCAAGCTCTCTATGTTTAAGTAACAGCACCCGGCCGGTCCCTGCACTCCGCGCACCACCCCCCTTCCCCACGCGCCAGTCCCCTGCCTTCATTTGGCAATTTGGCCTTCTCGCAATTTGGCTATTTGGCACACCCGCCCCCCATGTTCTACCAACTCGACTTTGAAAAACCCCTCGTCGCCATCGAGGCTCAGCTTGAAGCGACCGAGACCCGCTTAAAGGCCATCGTCTCCACCTCTCCAAGCGCCGGCGGCCTCACCCTCCTGCCGCCCGAAGCCGCCGAGATCGCCGCCGATGTTGACCGGCTCAAGGCCGAGCGACAAGCCACCCTAAAGGCCCTGTACGGCAAGCTCACCCCCTGGGAAACCGTCCGCGTAGCCCGCCACCCAAAGCGCCCGCAAACCCGTGATTACATCGAGCTGTTCTGCAAAGACTTCTGCGAGCTGCACGGCGACCGCCGCTTCGGTGATGACCCGGCAATGGTTTGCGGCTTCGCCCGCATCGGCGCCCACCGCGTCATGATCATCGGCCACCACAAGGGCCGCAGCACCAGCGAAAAAATCTCCTGCCACTTTGGTTGCGCCCACCCAGAAGGCTACCGCAAGGCCTTGGCCAAAATGCAGCTTGCCGCCAAATACAAGCTCCCCATCGTTACCCTGGTCGATACTCCCGGTGCCTACCCCGGCATCGGTGCCGAGCAGCGCGGCCAGGCCGAGGCCATCGCCGTCAACCTCCGTGAGATGAGCACCCTGCAAACCCCCATCGTTTCCGTCGTCATTGGTGAGGGCGGCTCCGGCGGCGCGCTCGGCATCGCCGTTTCAGACCGCGTCGCCATGCTCGCCCACTCCTGGTACTCCGTCATCTCGCCCGAGGGCTGCGCCGCCATCCTTTGGAAGCAGGCCAACGAAACCACCAACACCGCCGCCGCCAAAGCCCTAAAGCTCACCGCCGCCGACAACATCGAACTCGGCATCATCGACAAAATCATCCCCGAGCCCTTGGGCGGAGCCCACCGCGCCCCAGCCGAGGCCGCGGCACAGCTTGAAAAATGGATCATCGGCAGCCTCGGTGAACTCAAAAGCTTCACCGGTGCAGAACTTGTCGATCAGCGGTACAAGCGATTCCGCAAGCTTGGCCAAGTGGCCGAGCACAACGGCCTAGAACTCTAAATACCCCATACACCCAATCATCCGTGGCGATCTCGCTGCGGGCCACCCCACCCGGTACCAGAAGTACGTCACCGGCCTCCCGGAGCATGGCCAAACCCCAGTTTGCTCATTTGTCCCCTGACTTCGGTCTGATCAGGAGATTATCTGACCGGATGCGCCTACCCTTGCCCACTTGTTTTGGGGCTCCACACAAACCCCAAACCTGCGGAGCCGCACGTGCCCAAGCCGAGCAAAACAAAGTCCAAAGCCGCACCGTCAAAGCCTGCCAAGGCCGCCAAGCCGATTAAAAAAGCCGCGCCCGCTCCGGCCAAGCCCTCAAAACCCGCGGCCAAACCAGCCGCCAAATCCCTAGCCAAACCCATGCCCAAACCGGCCTCCAAAGCCGCGCCCAAAGCCGCGCCCAAAGCCGCAGCCAAAGCCCTGCCCAAAGCCCTGTCCAAAGCCGTGTCCAAGCCCGCCGCAAAGCCCGCCAAGACCGCACCGGCCCCCAAAGCAAAGTCGCCCGCCAAGGCTGCCCCCGCAGCCAAGCCCCCTGCACCCACCAAGACTATCGCCGCAGCAACAAAAGCTGCGGCAGCACCAACCAAACCGGTGGCCAAACCGGCGGCCACCCCAACCAAGCCCGCGGCCGCACCAGCAAAGTCCATCCCGAGCAAACCATTGCCCAAAGCAGCAGTCTCCGGGGCAACCCCACCGCCCATCCCGCTTCCCCCAGCGCCCATCGCCGATGCAGCCATCGTTCCACCAGCGCTTGATGCAAATGGCAACCCCATCAACGGTGAGAATCGTCCCCGCCCGCGTGGCCTCTCGGCCATGGGCAAGGCCAAAAAACCCAAGCCCAAGAAAATTGAGCTGGAGATGCCCAAGTTTGAGTCCATCTACAAGGCTTCGGGCAAAAAATCCATGCCCCTAATTGCATCCGGCCCAAAGAACCCGCCGCAGTTCACCGCCGGCCCGGGCATCAAAGACGGTGAGAAAATCAAGCCCGTCTTCAACAAACGCGATCTTGACAAGTACCGCACAATCTTGGTCAAGAAGCGGGCCGAGCTCGCCGGCGATGTTGAGTCCATGGAGTCCGAAGCGCTGAACCAGACCTCCGGCGGCCTCAGCCACACCCCTCAGCACGTTGCCGAGCAGGGCTCCGACACGTTCGACCAAGACAACAGCCTGCGACTCGCTCAAAAAGAACGCGAGCTCATCAAAGAAATCGATGATGCAATCAAGCGCGTCGATGCCGGAAGCTACGGCGTGTGCGAGGTGATGCGCAAGCCCATCACCCTCGAGCGACTGGCCGAACTGCCCTGGACCCGCTACTGCATCGAGGGCGCCCGCGCCTTGGAACGCCAGCGCACCATCCCCGGCGGGGCAACCCGGTGAGCCCGAGCGGAGCAAGCGTGGGAAACGAGCCCACCCCAGCCGCACCGTCCCCGAAAGATCGGGTCGGAATCAAACAGTGGCTCCTGCTGCTGGCGGTCGCAGGCGTCAGCGTCTTTGCAGACCTCTGGTCCAAATATCTCGCTTTCGAAAATGTCGCTGGCTTTACCGTCGTCGTCGACCGTGATGCCGTCTCGGCCATCACCTCTGCTGGCGGCAAATCATTACAGCTGCTCATCCCCACCCACGAACCCGTGGTGGTCATGCCCAACATCCTCAACTTCACGCTCGTCCTAAACCCCGGCGCCGTATTCGGCATCGGCGCGGGGCAACGCTGGTTCTTCATTTTCTTTACCGTCCTGGCCATCGCCTTTGCCAAGTACATGTTCGTGGCCTGGACCACGCGGCGGGATACCTGGGCCCACATCGCCCTCGGCCTGCTCATCGGTGGCGGAATCGGCAACGTCTACGACCGCTGGTTCTACGCCTGCGTGCGCGACTTCATCGCGCCGCTCCCCGGCGTGAAGTTCCCCTTCGGCCTCGATCCCTTCCGCTCCGGCGGAGCCGTTTGGCCCTATATCAGTAACGTGGCCGATGCGCTCCTGCTCATCGGCATCGGCATCCTTGCCATCTTCCTCTGGCGAAGAGGCACACCAGCCGCTCCAAAATAATCTGCGTTCGGCCCAGCCGCCGCGATGTCCTTGCACATCCGTCACGCTCCTCCCAGTCTCCCAGTCTCCCGGTCGCCCAAACGCCCACTCCCACAGCCCAATGCCATTCAGTAAGTTCTCGGGTGATCCGCGACCGGCCTCCCCGTGCACTCAACGCGGCACACTGGTTATAGGTCCGCACCGGGCCGTTACATTCTTCCCCCGCTCGCCAAATCGTCACACCTTGGCAGGCTCCGATCTAAAACGGCTTGA
>JBBRKQ010000133.1:0-10457 GCA_038231815.1 Phycisphaerales bacterium | reverse complement strand
TGGTCGTTGCTCAGCACCGCAAGAGCCTTGTTGCGCTTCTTACTGCTGATGGCGTCTAACTGTGCCCTCTGAGCCGCCGTGGCCCTGAGATGGTCCTTCTTCGCCTGCAGGGCCGCCGGATCGTTGCGACTCACCGGTGTGTTCATGAGCGCCCTGCACCGCATTACCATGTCGGGCGGTTTGTCGGCTTTCACGGTTCTCATGCCGTCCGCACCCGTCGCGCCGCCACCTGCATAGCCGCTGGAAGGCTGAGCCATGCCGGACGTGAGCCCCGCCGTCGAAATCGGCGCAAGAGTAAATTTTGTTTTCGTATCATTACCCTTTACAAAAATTTAGTCAATACCTCAAACCGGCTGCAGCACTATTGCGCCGGCCGCGAGGGTGGGCTACTTGCCGCTTGAGATGATGCTCCTTGTAGCAGCCGAGCGGGCGAAGGTCTTTGCGGTGGGAGTCGTACATTCATATTGATGAAATTCCTTGAACGCGGTCAAGAACGGCAGCCATTCAACCGGCAAGAGGACGCGCCGAGCTTTGATAAGCCATCCGCCCCGGTCCGGGCAAGCCGGGCGGCGTTTCGAGCGGCCTTTCACGATGGGTGCGGCGGTGCTTGAAGCCTCGACCGCAACGCAGACTGTCAACCCGCACCACCCGCACCACTCGCACCACTCGGCACACCTGCCGCATGTGTCTGCGCGATGTTTCACGAAAAACGGCCCCCCTCCCGGCTGGGGTAGCGACAATCCGGGGTTAAAGGAACGATCCAGAAGTAAGTAAGTAAAGTTTCCACTGATCTTCTCAGACAGAAATGATTAGATGAATCTGACCTTGCGGCTCGCCACAAATTGTTTGGTACTAGTCTAACTTTTTGTCCTCCCCGTCTATCTGCTTTATTTGCACCTTCGCCTGAGTGATTTCCACGCGAAGCCGCGAGTAGAGGCTCAGATATGCATTAGAAACAAACACGATTGAGAAGAACGCGATTACGTAACCCCGCCAATCATCAAGTAGCAAACGATAGTTAGTAAGGACCAGGAAGAATACTGTGACATAGTGGCTGAAGCAGTATTCACAGGTAAAGAGATAAAAAAATTTTCGCGCAAGAACCGGTCGCTCTTCTTTACTGCGCTGTTGGCATACCTCGCGAATCTCACGAAAAACCTCTTCAAAAACAACCGTCCGCGAGACACATGCGACGGGGATCGCAAGTACAAGCAGCCAGACAAGCTGCACGCCAAGCTGAGAGGAATCGGGTGGCATTGGCTTTGAATTAAACTAGTTACAGACGCAGGGTGACGTCGTGACGCCCGGTGCGAAGATGCGGCGGGAACTTTCGCATTTCCGAGGCTTTCTCTCCTAAAATGGGTTGCGGGGAAGCACTATTTTCTCTTCATTTGATTCTTTCGCTTCAACACTTTGGCATGCTCGCCGCCGCGCGGTCCTGCGTCAGCGATGAGCCAGGCCAAGAGTGCTTCCGAGAAAGAGAATCCTGGAAGCACCTTTCAGCTTTTCCCGCGTTCCAACAAGCGCCGTGGAGCTTGGTAAGTTCGAGCTTCCACTTCACGGTGGCTTCAGTCCACAGCGCTCGCCCCGCATTCGCTGAGCGTTCCCGCGTGAAATTCTGATGCATCCCCGGTAGCTCGGATGGGGCATTGTAAGTACTGACTCTCGCTCCGACGCATCGTGGCGGTTTGTTGCTCCAGCCCGATGCCCGTGCCGGCACTTAGAACGCCGGGACAGACGTCGGACCGGAGTGTCAAAACTTTGGGATGATCCATCGGCTCACTCGGGCTGGTGAACGAATCGGACCTGCGCCCGAACCGTAACATCTTGACCTAAACCGCCGTGGTGGCCATTGTCTCGCAAGACTTAGCGCACTTGCGGCACATCTCGGCGCACTGCTTCATCATCGCGTCGCCCTGTGCGAGGTTGTCGCAGGACTCAGCGCACTCGTTGCAGATCTCCACGCATTCTTTGCAGATGTGGGCGGCGTGCTTCGAGCCGCGGGCCATAAAGTTCGCGGCTGTCGCGCAGATCTCAGCGCAGTCATGCATCAAGGTCTGATGCTCGGCGGAGGCGTGGGTGCCCCCCATGTGCAGGCAGTGCGTGCCGCACTGAGTACAGGTGCCCGCGCATTCGCAGCAATCCTTGATGCAGGCGAGCGTGTCTTTGGAGGGAGCGGTGTAGTTCATATCGCGATCCTTTTTGTAAACGGCAGATGCAGCGGTCTCAACGCACGGCGTGCGCTCGCTACAGCATACACCGCGGCGGCGGTTGCGCTGCCAAGTCCGCGTGATTTACCTCGCATTGCCGGAAGTTTCCCTTGCGCGAAGCGGCCTCGAAATTTCTTCGAGCACCCGCTCGGCCGACACGCCAATTCGATCCGCACTTCGTCGCGGTCGATGCGAGCTCGCTGTGCACAATGAACTTCGTTTCCGCCGCCGATGGCGAGACCGACTCCGTCCCCATGCGGTCGTTCTCGCCGACGGGTAACCGCGGCGTGAAAAGCGAGCAGTCGCAGGTTACGTTTGCAGCGGTACAATTTCCTTCGACCGCAATTACTTGAATCTCACCCGGTTAAGCCGAGAGCGTTTTCGTTCGGTACGGTGTTACTTGTGGTCGCCGTGCTCGCCACTACCCTTTTTTTCGGTGGGTGACGGATGGCCGGGCGCCTGCCGCCAAGATTGCTTTGCGGCCTCGGGCGCTCTAGGAGCGGTACCCCCGTCCGTAGCAACGCCATCGCGTTCAATGGCGTCGTGGGTTGCCAGAGACGCGAGTGTGCCGGGTGGCGTCTCGTACCACCCAGGGTCCTCGTCGTAGCTGGACAGGCTCTCGCGCACTTTAAGAATCGTGAACATCCCGCCCATCGAGATCTCGCCGTACGGGCCCATGCCACCGACCATCGCAATGCTGTTGGGCGGCACCGCCATGCCCATATCGGTCATGCCGCCCATGCCAGCCTGGCCCATCGACATGTACTCGGGCAGCAGCGAGCGGACCTGCGTATCAAGACCCCGCGTATCGACGCCCACCATGTTGGGCAGCCCCTCACCCATCTGGTTCATCACGTGGTGGGTCATATGACAGTGCATGGCCCAATCCCCGGGGTTGTCGGCCGTGAACTCGACGGTGCGGGTGCTGCCGACGGGGACCAGAACCGTGGTCTCGGGCCAGCGCCCGGCCTCAGGAATCACGCCACCATCCGTCTCGGTGACGGTGAAGATGTAGCCGTGCAGGTGTATCGGGTGATGGCTCATCGCCCCGAGATTGCCGATCCTGATGCGGACTCGGTCGCCCTTCTTGACAATCAGCGGCTGCGTCCCCGGGAAGCACTTGGCATTGATCGTCAGCACGTTGAAGTTGGCCATCTCGTTGGGATCAGGCCGCGAAGCGCCCGGCTCGATCCGCCATTCGTGCAGCAGGAGAGCAAAGTCTCGGTCCGGTCTCGGACCTTTAGGCTCCCTTGGGTGGATAATGAACATGCCGGTAAGCCCCAGCGCCATCTGTGTCATCTCATCATGGTGGCTGTGGTACATAAGCGTGCCGTGCTGCACGAGCGGGAATTCGTACATAAAGGTCTCACCCGGCTGAATTAACTTCTGCGACAGGCCGCCGACTCCGTCCATACCACTTGGCAGCAGCAGGCCGTGCCAGTGAACCGTCGTCGGCGCGATGAGCTTATTGGTGACGAAGATCCGGACGCGGTCGCCCTCCACGGCCTCGATCACCGGGCCATGTACCCCGCCGTTGTAGCCCCAGCACGTCGCTACCAGACCGGGCGCAAACTCATGCTCGACTTCCTCGACGACAAGATGAAATACCTTGACGCCGCCCACGACTTTGTACGGCAGCCTCCAGCCATTGGTAACGACCACCGGCGTGTAATCCTCTCCGGGCTGGCCCAGTGAAACCGGCCCCCGCATTGGCTTAGTCGGGTCGGCCGCATTGCGCTGGTACGCCGCTTGCGCGAGATGTTGAGCGCTGGCGCGAGCGCCAAGCAGGATTGCGCTGCCCGCAATCGCACCCGTGGCAAGCATGTCCCGCCGCGTCAGAGGCGATGCGGAAAGTCTGTAACTGTCATTCTTTGTATTCATAGTTCGCAACCCTGCTGACAATGGTCACTCGGCAACGGCGGCGGGCTTGGCGCTCGGGTGCCGGTGCCGGAGCGATCGGTCAGCCGCCTCACCCGGGCCACCGTGCGAGATCACGCGAAGCGCCGAGACCCCAGTACCCTCCAATGCCGTCAGTCGTCCACCGACGATCCGCTCAAGCTTGCTTCGCGCGATCCAGTAGTCTCGGAGCGCCTCGATGAAGCCGGCGCCAGCCTCAATCTGATTCCGCTTGACTTGGAGCAATTCAAACGCCGACACCTGCATCCCGTTGTACTGAAGCTGCGTCTGCTCCAAAATCTGCTGACGCAGCGGCAGGATCACTTGCTGGTAGTAGCCAGCGCGGGCGCGAGCCGATACCAGCACGCCGTGCGCTGCCCGCGCGCGAGAGCGAATTTCAACAGCGCGACCGTAATACCGCTCGCTCGCCTGTCGAAGCTGCGCCTGAGCCTTACCGATGGTGCCCGGCCCCTGATCAAACAGCGGGATCGGCAGTGACAGTGATGGGCCAACGGACCAGGACCCGTCACCATCACGCTCGGCCGCGACACCCGCCTCGGTATCGGTGAGCCAACCGAATGGCTTGGCGATTCCCAGCGCCCTTGCCGCAATCTCAATCTCGCGGCGGGCGATGCCAAGCTCAAGGCTCTGCTCGATGGCCCTGCGCTCCAAGCTCTCGTAGCCGGGCTCCTCAGCCGGCACGGAAGGAAGCCTAGCTTCGGCCCGCCACTGAGTCTGCGCACCCCAAAGCCCCATAAGCGCGTTTAAGCGTTCGCGTGCTTGAACCACGCTCTCCTCAGCCAGCGCCAGATTGACCCGGGCCTGCTCCAGCAGATCCTGTTCATTGAGCACATCAAGCTCACGATTGTTGCCAGCGGCGCGCAGCCGCTTGGACAGTTCGTGCGATGCCCCGGTGCCCGCCAGCACGGTCGCACGCATCTCCCGGGTTTGCTCGGCCGCCTGGTACTCGTAAAACGCTGACCGCACCTCGCCGGCCATGTCCACGACCACAGATGCGACACGAAGTTTGGCCGCCTCAAACCCAGCTTCGGCCCGCCCCTTACGCAGCGGCGCGTACAAGAGGCTCACGAAATCCTGCGTAAGGTCGAGTACAACAGCGGCTCCCCCGCCGCTGGTGGCGAATCGCACCTCGCCGCTGAAGATCGGATTGCGCAGCAGCCCCGCCTGCACCACATCCGCCTGCGCGAGGTTCAGTTCCTCGTACACCGCCTGGAGTTCACGGTTATTTAGGAGTGCGACCTGCACGGCGTGGTCCGCCGTCAGACTCTGCCCCAAAAGCGACCCCACCGCCGCGGCGGCCCGGGCATCCTCATCCGAACCGTTGTTCCAATGCACCTTCATGCCCGCACGATCGGCGACGCTCTGACGCACAGCATCAAAGCCAAGCCCCGGACTCATGCTGGCGCAGCCGGTCATCAGCGCGCAAGAAAAAGAAGAAAAGAAAAGGTAACGTTTCATGACTCCTTGCCCCCTTTCTTCTTGATGAGCTTCATACCACACTTCGGGCACCGCTGATCAGGCTTGTCCGAAGTGATCTCAGGATGCATGGGGCAGATGTAAATCACCACCGCTGTCGCAGGTGCAGTTGCCAGCACGGCACCTTTGTCCGCCCCATTCTCAGCGTTGCCCGGTGCTGCATTCTGATTTGGCAAACTTTTCGACCCGGGCTCCATCGCGCCATGTCCCGAATGCTCAGCACCCGAAGGCAACGCAGTCCCAGGAGCCGCCCGCATCTCCGCCCCGGTGACTGCCAGAGTGCGAGACTGCTCTGCCGCCACCGCACTCTCCCCGGCCGGGTTCCCCGGGTGGCCCGTTGGCAGCGTTGGATCGTGGTACATCGTCGTACAACTTCCAAGAACTAGCACGAGGAGTATAAATGAAACGATTCGCATTGTTGTCTCGATCAAGAATCTGTGCAACGGAACAAAAAGAACGCCGGGAATCTTCCCTGAAAGACCGTCGCGCTGAATCAAGTCGTGGCTCGCTGCCTCTTCCCGCTGAACGAAGCAGGTGGCAGGGTGACTACCGCACCACCCGCAAGTACTGCACGGTCTTGGCATTGCACGACACAGCGGCGGCCATACACCCGTCAACCGCGATTGCCCGCCAGCAGCGATCCCAAGCTGCAACCGGTACCAGCGATTCGGTTTCCGCGCAGTCAAGAGCGTTGCCAAATGCGTGCCACCTATTGTGCCATCACTTGGAGCGGAAAACGGTGATATTCCGTAACACCCCGCGGCGAGAAACCACCCCCAAACCCAACACCCTGCAAAAACCAAAAACCCCAGCTTTCACAAGGGTTTTTGCACGATTCCTCGACCAATTCAGCAGTGGAGCGAAAGAGACTCGAACTCTCAACCCCTAGCTTGCAAAGCTACGGATATAGCGTAGAAAAGCCTGTAAATATAGATGTTTTTGGAGGGTCCAGCCGCGCCCCCAGCAGTAGTGCCAGCAGTTGGAAGGAAACCGTGTCGGAAGCCACCCTCGCGACCACTCCCGCTGATCCTGACCTTGCTGCTGTTGTCATGGGCTGGGCAACACTCCCCCCCGCGTTGCGTGCTGGAATCGTTGCGATGGTGAAGGCAGCTTCGGCCAAACCTTGGAGCGAAAACGGAGGCGAGATATGAGCATCAAACCGAAAGTCATCCTCGACGGGCAACAAACACTCAGTTTCACCGCCCCGACCGTCAAAACTTCTCTCGCCGACGGCGCGGCGTTGGCAAATGCCGATGCGGGGCTGACTGCTGCCCTTACAACCCGCAACCAACACAACGCCAAACACAGCACCGGGCCGCGCACGCGGCAGGGCAAGCAGGTAGCCGCCCAGAATGCCCTCCAGCACGGCCTGACTGCCAATCCGGCTGCTGGTACCCCCGAGGATTCCGAAGCGTTTACGGCCCTGCTGGCGGCTGTGGCGGCACGGCTTGTGCCGGCGGATGTGATAGAAGATGCACTCATTCATCGCATCGCCCTGGCCATCTGGCGGCAGCAGCGGGCGGTGCGGGCTGAGGCGGCGCTGGCGTGTGTGGGTGTGAGCGCCGTGACGGGTGACCCGCACGAGGTTCACTTTTGGATTGAGCAGATCACAAGGGCATGGGAGCCGGTGATGCACGAGCGGCCGCAGGACAACGTGCACGGTACCGGCAAGTCGCGGAAGCTGCCCCCCACCGTCACTTGGCAGCGTACCCGGTTGGCCAAGCTCGATGCCTTGCGTGATGAGAAGATCCGCCTGTCCGGTGCGGCGATCACGGCGATGATGGTGATGATCGAGGCGCTCGCTGATCGGTTAGCCCAAGTGCCGGCCAGCTTTAACACCGACCATGCCGAGCAGCTCGCGTGGCTGCTGGGCGACTATGTGGGGTATTTCCCGATCATCGACAACGGCAGGTTCCAAACCCGGACCAACCACACCCCAGTGCAAAAGCTCATCGCCGCGGCGATGGACCGGCTGGCTGGCGAGATGTTCTCCGACCAACTTGCCACCAAGCTGCAAACCCGGGTTGACACGCTGGACTATCAGCGACGGTATTGCGAGACGCCGCACACCACCAAGCATGCTCGTGCGGTGGTTACCGGCACCCTGCTGCCCGCCGGTGACACGCTGGACCGGCTGCTGCGGTATGAAACTCATGCCGACCGGACGCTGATTCGGGCGCTAGATACGTTGGCCAGGCTGCGCGGGGTGACGGTGGAGAGCCTGTCCACAACGGTCACCACCCACCATCAGGGGCCGACGGGGTCACAAGAGGCGACCGGGACGATGTTGCAAGTTGCGGCGTCCAAGATGGCGATGATGCCGAGCCAGCCGGCTAGGCCGATGCAATGACCCACCCAGCAGCCGAGTCGGCTTTCCGAACCCCCCACCGGTCTGGCGATATCTGTTTTGCGAAACGAAGCCAGACAGTTGCACCGCCCCATCAGCAAAGATCTTTTGGCGAGCCGCCGGAGCCTGGAGGCCATCAACGCTTCAGGATCGAGCTCATGCCTGCATCCCCTATCGAGCTTTTCACCCCTCGGGTTGCTGATAACCAGCTCAACCCAAACTTTCGCTCGCTCGCAGCTCGACCTGACTGCCGCGACTGTCTCTCACGATGGGCCGATGGCTTCGAGGACGTAGACAACAAGATCGTTACTGAACCGCAAACAACCTTTCGCAGCTTTCTGCGAATTGTGCTTGTTCGCAATGTTCAAGAGTTTCGGGCTCGCTGTAACCCTGCTTAACCATCATCCCGATTTCTGCCTCACCGCGCCGCAGGGCGAGGTCGTCGCCGAAGCGAAAGTAACCCTCGCTAATGGGGTCAGCCACCAGTCTCGACGCCAAGAGATAACGTGCCGTACAACAGAGATGAATTTTATAAGCAGACAACACTAAAACTTGCCGGGGCGGTACACGGCAAAGCGGAGGCATACCGCCGATATCGGGATGAGCCTCACGTTTCCGGCCGCCCCTTCCTGCTTTGCCTCAGTCCGTTCGATAACCCATGGTTTATCATGCAACGCGCTCGGGCCATGTTCCGCGTCCTTTACCAGTATGACCAACCCATCGGGCGCATCTCCGAATCAGGTGCCCTCATCGAAACCGATCACCTTCGGATAACGGATGTTCAGAAGGAAACCGGAAGAATAATTCCACCTGGGTATTTCCTAGATCAGGCAAACGCCGACATCAGCGGGATCTACTTTAATCCACGGGCCACCATCAGCAAACGTCTGACCGATCCGAAGCGCCCTTGCCATGAATCAGACACAGTAATATCCGTCTGGCATACAAAATCTACTGGGCAGTTGACCATTGAATCGTTGCAAGCTAGTCAACATCGGGAGACCTTGGCAGACGGTGGATACTTGTTCCTAAATCCGTTCACCCAAAGCCCGCTTGATCCGGAAGCGTACTTCAACCCGGGTATCACAATCTGATCGTTCGATCCGGTTGGCAGGCAATTAACAGCGAGAACACCGGAGCGTTTTCTGGCTGAACGAACAACCCTGATGACGCTTCCCGACGACTTTCCCAAAGATTTACTCACGACCTCGGCGGAGTGAACGATCGGTTGGTGGCCGCCACAGCGCAAATCGCGCGGCCATCGAGCGAAGGTACTAATCGTGGATCAATCCATCAGCGCCTTCAACAACGCCTCCCGCGAATCCGCATAAAACTGAATATCCAGCTTGGTGGCGATGTCATCCGGAAGGTCGAACAACTGCTTCCTGGCCGAAATCGGCATTAACAGGGCCGCAGCGCCTTTGGCCGCGGCCATTTCAGCCACGCTCACGGCGTTGTGGATTGGGTCAACCGACCCGCCCAGGTTCAGCGCCCCGACGACTACCAGCCCGCCCTTAAGATTTTTCTCCAGTAGAGCGCTGCACAGGGCCAGCAGGGCCGGCACACCCAGGCCGGAACCGGACTTCGCGGCATCAAAAGCTCGAAGCTGGACGGAGAACTCATGCTCGCGCGGGTCGCGGTCGCCGATGAGCTGCTTGGCACGTGCATAGAGATTCTGCTCGGCGTACTTGACGCTCTCCTTGAAAGGTGGCGGTGGCGGCTGATTGAGAATCCGCACGCCAGACCCCGGCCCGGAGTTCACGTCTACCCGGAACAACCCGACACTGTCATCCTGGCCGCCAGGGCCAATAGCCCAAACCTGTCCCGGCGGTAGCGGATCGGTCGAGATGGAATCCTCGCTTTGCAGCTCAGGAGTGCTGACGAACCGCTCAACACCGGAATCGCCGATGCTGAAACTGAACTGGGTGTTGCGGAACTCGGCGGAGCCGATTCGCTTTTGCTGCTCTTTAACCCGCCTTCGAGCCTCCATCGCCAGCCTCGCGGCCCATTCCAGGTCGCTGTCGGCGATTGGCATGTCGGGGTTCGGGTACAGCAGCTTCAGCAGGCCGCTTATGCTCTTGTTGACCCCGTTAGAATCTCGCCCACTTAGGGCACCGCCAAAGTGAATC
Organism: Phycisphaerales bacterium; assembly: GCA_038231815.1. Taxonomy (GTDB): domain Bacteria; phylum Planctomycetota; class Phycisphaerae; order Phycisphaerales; family UBA1924; genus CAILKP01. The sequence goes on along the minus strand of JBBRKQ010000133.1, from coordinate 378 downwards.
CTGCCCTGCAGCGCGTTCACCCGGCTCTGGTCACGCAGTCGGTGCCAGCATTCAGAGAGGAAATCACTGACAAGCCCGAAATGGTCGGTCAGGTGCAGCTTGGGTTGAATCTTGGGAAAGTCCCAGCCGGGGATGTACGCATGTATCCGGTCCATCAGGGCCGTGTCATCCCGCATCTCTGGTGACATCGGCCCAAATAGGTGGCCCACCCGCTGCTGGTGCTGGACATCAACATCAAAGTTGCCCACCATCACCACGCCGCCGTCAGCCCGGATGCTCTCCTTGCCGCGGCTGAACTCTCCGGATTCCATGTACCCCTTCATGATGTTCACGCCGTCCTTCTGATCGAACGACACCCCCGAGACCTCGTCAAAGCAC
>JBBRKQ010000132.1:0-10539 GCA_038231815.1 Phycisphaerales bacterium | reverse complement strand
TCAGCGCACCGACACAGCCGCGGCACAGGCTAAAGAGCTCGACACATTCTGCCGCGGACTGCACCGCTGGGTTGCCGACCTGCACAAAGTGTGCACGCATGATCGCAAAGCGGTTCGCAAGGCTCAGGCCGCCAGCGGCAAGGCCGCCGCCCGCGACCGGGCCGAGTTTGCTGACGATTTGGCCGCGTGGAGCAGTGAGTTTAAGGCAGATGTTGCAAAGTTTGAGAAGACTTTGCACCGCCAGCGGGCGGCGATCAACAAGGCCGACACCGATACTCGCGAGCGGTTCATGACTGAATTGAAGTCTGATGTGGGCTCGATGATTAGCGGGTTTGCGCGGGAACGGGCCGAGATGCGGCGCAATATTCTTGGAATCGGCTCGAAGGTCGCCTCGTACACGCCCCGGAGCGTGAGGCCGGCTGCCAAGCCAACCCCCGCATCGAAGGCTGCATCTGCAACCGGCGCAGCGCCGTCGGCGGATGCGGAGGAATCCGGCAAATCACGGTCCAGTGCGTATCAGCAGGGCGTGGATTACCGAGCTGAGCTGCGGCGGCGGGCGGCCGACCAGGACCGTGCGAATCGTCGCAAGGCCGGATGAGTCGAAGGCGCGATGCAAAAATGAATAGTCCATGCACAAGACCGGCCGCAGTTGCGGCCGGTTTTTCTGATTTTGGTGAACCCGAAAAATTGCAGGGAAATCGTGTAGCGCGGCACTGAATCTGATGATGGGACCGTCCGATTATCTCCCTCATGGCAACAGCACAAGCGCATTCGCTCATAGAGCCGCTCCCCGCACGCGAGTCAACCACCAGCGTTCTGCTCCCCAAGGCCAGCGCGACGTTTGTGTTTACACCCGCCGTGCAGGCCCTGACCGAGCGAGCGCTTGCCTACTTGGATTGTGGCTACGCAGTGCACCTGGCTGGCCCGGCGGGCACGGGCAAGACCACGCTGGCGTTTCACATCGCGGCGCAGCTGGGGCGGCCGGTGACACTGATCCACGGCAATGATGAGTTCGGCTCTTCGGACCTGATCGGCAAGGACGCGGGGTACCGCAAAAGTTCGGTGGTTGACAACTACATCCGCTCGGTGCTCAAGACCGAAGAGAACATGCAGGTGCACTGGCAGAACAACCGCCTGACGACGGCGTGCGAGCACGGACACACGCTGATTTACGATGAGTTTAACCGCTCCAAGCCAGAGGCCAACAACGCTCTGCTTTCAATCCTGGAAGAAGGGCTGCTAAACCTGCCCAAAGGTGGCGGCAACGATGGCTACTTGAAGGTGCACAGCAGCTTCCGGGCGCTGTTCACCAGCAACCCCGAGGAGTACGCGGGCGTGCACAAGATGCAAGATGCGCTGCTGGACCGCATGGTGACAATTGATGTTGGCCACTACGACACCGCCACCGAGCGAGACATCGCCCATGCCAAGAGCAAGCTGCCGCCCGAGGATTGCGCCGTGATCGTGGAACTTGCCAGCATGCTGCGTGATATGGGCTCGGGCCACCGGCCGACGATCCGCTCATGCATCTCGCTGTGCCGCGTGCTGGCCCACCGCGGTCGGCGCGTAGACGTGAGTGATCCTTTTTTCAGAGACACATCGTGGGACGTCTTCGGTTCCGTCCTCCGGACGGTTGCCGGTGAGGGCCAGAAGCCCACGATGGATGACCTGATGGCCCTGATCTCTGACCTGCAGCGCAAGCACACCGAAGAACCGGACGCGACCGATAGACGAACGGACAGCGCATCAACCATCGGCAAGATCCGAAAAGGTCCAAACCGCAGCGCCGCCTGAGCCCTGAGCGATCGCCGCTTTAACGTGAAGAGAACCACCAATGAAGCAACCAGTCACGCTCAAAGGTTTGCAGGAAATGCGGACCAACACCGATTCGGCAATCGCCACGGCGCTGCCGCACAAACTGCACATGAAATTGTGCTGCCTGGAGATGGAGCGCCACCGCCGCGAGATGGAGCAGCGGGCGGCGATGGAACGGGCAAACAAGTGCCAAGCCCGCTGCGACGCTATTGAACTTGAGGTGCGGCGGCTGCTGGATGCCGTCAACAAGCAAAGCGCAGCGCAGGCGGAACCGAAGCCGCAGGCGATGCGTGGCGTGGTGCCCGTGACGGCGTCATCGACGGCCGCCAGTGGGCAGAAATCGCCGTCGACGTTCATGCACCGGTATTGAGAAGAACAGACGGCTAGGGCGGCGGCGATTCGGGCCGAGGGCCCGAGCAGAGAACCTGAACAGCAAACAAGAATATTGACTTTGGCACGGCGGCGATGCGGCGGACGCCGCGAATTGGAGCACGATTATGAAGATCAATTGCATTCACTGCGGGCACAGTTTTCCACTAAGCGATGCGTACGACGACTTTGAGGGCCCGGTGAAGTGTCCGACGTGCCGCGGCATGCTGGAGATCAAGGCTCAGGATGCGACGCTGAAGATGGTTCGGCCGTACTCGTTTGCGCAGATGGCTCCAGCGGCGCCCGCGGCGACAACGTTTGTGATCGGCGGGACACCGAACCAGCAGTTGCAGATGCAGCAGATGCAGCAGCAGGCGGAGGTGAGCCAGCAGGCCAGGTATGGGAACATTCCGATGCCGCAGACGCAGCAGCCCGAGCAGGTTCAACAGCCAGCGGCGACACTGACGACCAGTTACCCGGACCCGCATGTGATCGGTACGGTGGACGGGACGCAGTCGGGTGGCGCATCGCCGCGGGTTGCGGCCTGATTGGCGGGTGGCCGATCGGGCAGCGGGGTGGATGTGCGCGTTGACTTTGTACTCGATGGTCAGTGTCCGGGAGCTTGAACGAAAATGCCGCTGTACTGCTACGCTGTAGTTCCTGCAAGTTCTGTTGTTCCGACCGGGATTACCGGGCTGCTGGCAAGTGAGCTGGAACTGGTTTGTCACGGGGACCTGGCGGTGGTTGTCAGCACGGTGGCGGGGCGGCTGCGTCCGCAGCGGAGCAATCTGGCGGCACACCAAAGGGTGCTGACGGAGATGGCGAAGATCAACGATGTGCTGCCGATGAGCTTTGGCACGCTGGCGGATGACCAGGCCGCGGTGGTGCGACTGATTGATGAGGGGCAGGAGCCGCTGCTGGAAGCGCTCGACCGGGTGGGCGGCAGGGTTGAGATGACGCTGCGGCTGAGCCTGGCGGTGGAGAACCCGTTTGTGCACCTCATCGAGGTGGATGAGGATCTGCGCGACGCGCGGGATCGAATGATCTCAAACCCAACGCACGAGGCGAAGGTGAACGTGGGACGGCTGTTTGAGTCCAAGCTTGGTCAGTTGCGGGAGCAGGCCGCCGAGACGGTGGCCTCACACCTTGAGTTGGTGGTGGTCGAGCAGAAGGAGAACCCGGCCAAATCAGAAAAGCAGATTCTCTCGTTGTCGCTGCTGGTGGATCGGGACAAGCAGGATGCGTTTGATGCGGCGATTATTAAGGCGGCCGAGGCGTTTGATGACAATTACACGTTTGAGATTTCCGGCCCGTGGCCCGCGCAGAGCTTTGTGGATGTGAAGCTGGATATTCCGGAAGTGTCGGAGTCGCCGGAAGGTTCGGAAGTCAGCAGCGCGAGCGGCGCTGGCAGCGAGGCGGCTTAAATGTTCATCGTTGACAAGCTTCTGATGTCGCCCGTGACGGGCGTGCTGTGGATCATGAAGGAACTGCACAAGCACGTGCAGCAAGAGCAGGCACAGGAGTCTGACCGGCTGACGGCCAGGCTCAGCGAGTTGTACATGCTGCTGGAAACAAAACAGTTGAGCGAAGAAGACTTTGATGCGCAGGAATCCGCGATTCTGGACCGGCTTGATGAGATTCAGGCCAAGGCCGAGGCCACCGCTGAGCAAGAGCAAGGCGATGAGGCTGGCGATGTGGATGAGGACGGCACGGCAATCGACGGCGAGGCAGAGGATGAGGAAGATGGGGACGACGAAGATGACGAGGATGTGGAGGACGACGACGACGACGAAGTTGATGAGGACGATGAAGCCAGCGTCCCGGAAGCCAGTGCTGACAGCGATGATTCTGACGACATCGAGGCCCTGCTCCTGGCCGAGATTGAATCTCGGGTAAAGCCAACCACGCCGCCGCCGGTATCTTCCGGAGATGGTCACCCTACGAGATGATCACCCCAACTTGAAAGACCGAAATACCTAGCAGCGACGGCGGCCGCCGCTGGCACTTCTCTCCATAACGCGTTTTGCGCTATAACCACTCGCCCGCCAAGCACCTCAGTAAAGGATGCCGACGATGAGCAATTCCATTTCACCCCGGTTACCCAGTTATCTCACCCGGTCGGAACTGAAACTCGTTCTCTTTGGCGGCAAGGGGGGCGTTGGCAAAACAACCTGCGCCTGCTCCGCGGCTATCACCATCGCCACGCTCCGCCCCGCGGGCAACTTCATCCTCATCTCCACGGACCCGGCCCACAGCGTGCGAGATGCGCTCGAAGGCCCCGGCGACTTGCCCAAGAACCTGAAGGTTGTTGAGTTTGATGCGGCATCCAGCCATCAGGCGTTCATGACCGAGCATCTCAAGCATTTCCGCGAGTTGGCCAGCCGCGGCACCTTCTTTGATGGCGATGATGTTGACAGCTTCCTGGCACTGGCGTTGCCCGGGCTTGATGAGCTCATGGCGTTCCTGCAGATTGCCACGTGGGCCCATGATGACACCATCGACTCGATAATCGTCGATACAGCCCCGACCGGTCACACGCTGCGATTGCTGCAGATGCCCGAGTTGTTTACGCAGTGGATGGAGGCCATTGATGCGCTGATGGCCAAACACCGTTACATGGCGAATTTGTTCCAGCGGAATAAGGGCAAGGATGAGGTCGATTCGTTTCTCGAAAACATGCAGATGCTGTTTGATGCCGCGCATGATCTACTTACAGATGAAAAGCGCTGTGTCTTTGTGCCCGTGTGTAACGCTGAGGTGATGTCCATCGCCGAGACAACCGACCTGGTTTGCCACCTAAGTGAACTTGGTGTGCCGCATAAGGACGTGATCGTCAACCGTCTGATCCCGTCCGGCCACACCGGTTACCTTGACTTACTGCGGTGCCAGCAGGCGACGGTACTTTCTAAGCTCACCGCTCCGCTGTCCAATTCCATCAGGTGGGGGCTGCCACTGACGCATAATGAGCCCGTTGGCCCAGATGCCCTGCGTGGTATCGTGCCCATGCTGATGACCCCTGCGGAGGTGGACAACCTCGCCAGTTCCTGCCCTGCGGTGCCGCCGCGGATTGATTTGGCTGAGCCGGTGCACGGGCATATTGATCTTCATTTAAGTTCTGGCTCGCAGCTGATCTTCTTTGCGGGCAAGGGCGGTGTGGGTAAAACCACGATGGCCTGTGCCGCCGCATCGGAGATGGCTGCCAGTGGTCTTGGAAAGGTGCTGCTGGTTTCGGTTGATCCGGCCCACTCAGTGGCCGACTGTATTGATCAGCCGCTGGATGCAACGCCGCGGACCATCGCGCCGAACCTCAGCGCGATGGAGCTTGATGCGGCCAGTGAGTTTGAACTGCTCAAAGAGCAGTACCAGGAAGAGCTGGAGGACATGCTGGAGAACATCCTGGGCGGCGCATCGCTCGCCTTTGATGAGGACGCCATGCACTCCCTACTGGATCTGGCACCCCCCGGCATTGACGAGGTTATGGCGATCGTCAAGATTATTGACCTGCTAGACCACCATGACTTTGATAAGGTTGTGATTGACACCGCCCCGACCGGGCACCTGCTGCGCATGCTGGAGCTGCCCCATCTGGCAAGCCAATGGCTTGATGCGACGTTCAAATTGCTGCTGAAGTACAAGAAGATCATTAAGCTGCCCAAGGTTACCAAACGTTTGGTTGAGCTTAGTAAAGGCGTCAAGAAACTCTCTGCGATGCTTGAGGACCCTGCTCGGGCGGCGATATGCCCGGTTGCTATTGCTACCAAGCTTGCGCTTGATGAGACCGGTGATTTGCTCCGGGCATGCCGCGGTGAAAAGCCCGCTCCGGCTGCGAGTCTTTCTGGCCAAGCGCTAGCGGCCGATGTTCCGGCCCCCCGGGTGTGTGTATACGTGCCGGGAATCATCGTGAACCAAATCAGTACGCCACCGGACGGTGAACCGACGGATCCGTTGCTGTGTGCCGTGCAGCACCGCGAAACGGCAGCGGTGGAGAAGTTCAAGATATTGGCCGGCAAACTGCCTTTGGCGCTGGTGTCTCGGCACGGCCCACCGCGGGGGCTTGATCGGCTCGCAGTGCTGGGCCATCAGTTGTTTACGGTGAGGGTGGGCGCTGGTTTGCCCAAGGGGTGATCGCCCCAGATTCGGCGCCGGTCATGGGTCGCACGGGGGCATCCGGGTGAGCGAATCTCACGGGTTTTCGATCGGATCGGCTCGCTTTGCGCGCTGATTTTATGTCCGTTCGATAAAGTGAAGCCAAAAGTGATCACCCGTGCGGACCGATAAGCGGGGTACTTATGGCTGATATCTCTCAACAGGCCGCGGCAGGAGCAAATACCACGCTCAGTCTCGGGGCCGATGCGCAAGACATGCCGGATGATGAGCATCTTTCGGTGTGCGAGGCACTCGACCGGCTCTTGCACAAGGGTGTGGTGCTCCGGGGTGAGGTGGCAATCGCGGTGGCGGGAATTGACCTGATCTATGTGGGATTGCAGGTGCTGCTCGCCTCGACAGAAACTGCGCGGAGCTTCATTCAGCGAGACCGAACGCCGATAACAGCGGAGTCCGGTCAGTCGGAGCAGACCGGTCAGACGGAACAGATCCACCGAGTGTCGGTGACTCATTCCGCTGAAACGCCAGTGGCTGATGTTGGCCAAGGGCTTGGTTGTTCGGAGCTTTCCCGTCGTTTGATGTAATCCTGTAGGAATCACCCAGTTCGTTACAGCATGCCCTCTGGAGTTTGTACGTGCAATCGTTCCCCGTCCCAGACCGCACAGAACCGATCGAGATCGTTGAGGCGAAGCCTCGCGGTGATGGCCGTACGGTTGGTGTGGCCGGTGACGGCGGCGTGGGTGCGGTGTTCTGCGGTTCGCTGACATCATGCGACCTTGACCCGATCGCTGCTGTGGGCGCGGTTGCTGGTATTGCCAAGGCTGCCCTGGATCTTTCGGCCGTGACGCAGCATACGAGCCCCGGCACGGTGCGCCAGCGGCTTGATGTTGACCCTGCCGAGGTGCGTAAGGGACTGGGGCAGTTGGTGCTGACGCTTGTGAGGCTGCTGCACGAGGTGCTTGAACGCCAAGCTATTCGCCGAATGGATTCGGGCACGCTTGATGAGAACCAGATTGACAAGCTTGGCACCACGCTGATGCTGCAGGCGGATGAAATAACGAAGCTCGCCAAAGAGTTTGGCGTGGATGAATCGGATCTCAACCTTGACCTTGGACCCCTGGGCAAACTGATGTAACCTGCCCCGGATGAACATGACCCGCATCATGGATGATGCGGGAGTGATGGATCGGGCCGCGACTGTTCGCGGCGGCGAAGCAGATAGGATTGAACGGCAAAATGGCGGTCCTCCGCAGCCCAAATCATTCGACCAATAGTTCAAACCTCGCCGACTTGCTCGAGCGGATTTTGGACAAAGGTATTGTCATTGCTGGCGATATCAAGGTCAAGCTCGTGGATATCGAGCTGCTGACGATCCAGATCCGGCTGGTGATCTGTTCAGTTGACAAGGCCAAGGAGATGGGGATGGACTGGTGGGCCAACCAGCCGATTATTGAGAACAAGCCGAAGGTAAATACTGAGCAGCAGGGCCTGATTGAGCGGCAGGCGGCCCAGCTTGCGATCATGCAGGACCGACTGGCCGCGATGGAAACTGAGCTGAAACTGACGCGTCAACTGCCGATGGGCATGAGGGACGCACCGCAGGTGCCGGCCATTATTCCCCAGGCGCTTGATGCCATGGGCCGTCCGATTATTCCGCCGAGCGCGGCGTGAGTGGGGGTGAGCCGGAGAGTGTGGCGGGAAGGGGCGAGCGATTGATGAGATATCGGGCGTGTGGTTCACGGTGGCGGCGGCGTGTAACCGTTTACCCGTACCGTGAACGGGCCGATAGACCAAAGGACTCGAGACTCACACTCTTTTACGGGGCCTTTGCGTGGAAGAATACCGGCAGCTTTCCATCATCCCGATTGTTCACGGCGAAGCAGACCTTGGCTCGATGGCCGCTTCGGTGCGTGCACGCTTTGATCAGGCTACCTGGGCGGCCCGGCAAGAGGCCATTGATGCTTGGTGGGATCTTGTTGCGAATTGGATGAGACAGCTTCCAAGCGCAGCAGCATTACGGCGATTGTCTGATGTACAGGTTTATCAGGACGGCATGCCAGTTGATGCTCCGATCACGCAGATTATGAACCAATTGGCGGCTGCTGGCAGCCGCAACCACAAGTTGCTGGCGGAGATGGCAGAGTTTGGCGCCTCGATTGAAGGGACGGAGTCGCCTGAATTGCTGCTCAAGGAACTCGCGATGGTCAAGGCTGTCAAGGAAGGTCAGGGCCGCGACCCGAGGTCGCAGCAACGGGCCCGCGGCCTGCTGGAGCAGCGTGACAGATTCATCGGCGAGCGCATCGGCAGCACTCTGCGGGCGGGCGGGCGAGGGGTGCTGCTTATTGGTGTGGCCCACAAAGTTGAGCCGTATCTCCCGGCGGATGTGTTCGTGCACCGACCGGTGAGACCAATGTCCACGCAGTTTTTGCGACAGGCCGGGTAACTCAAACTTCTTCTTTCTCGTGCCGATTTAAATTCCAGTGATCCACTCAGGCCATTGAGCAACCCATGAACAATTCAACGAATAACAATCACAACAGCAGCAACGCCAACAACAATCGCGGCAACGACAGCGACAACAGCGGTAACGGTGGTAACAGCGGCAACACGGGTGTTGGCGGGTTCTCGTTTGGCTTCAATGCCGGCCGCTCAAGCATCCCGCCGGCGTCACGCGTCGGCAATGGACGCGACCCGGCCAAGACTGGGTTCGCTGGTATTGAGGGGATGCTCGGTGGTTTAAGCGAGTTGTTTAAGACTCTGACCGATTTGGCAGAAAAAGGGCAGGAACTGAAGAACTCCGGCGACTTCTCTACTGGCCAGGCCGGCCACGGCGGAGGTGAGGGGAAGCAAGGCAAGGATGTCAAGTTCCAGTACGGCTTCTCGGTGAAGACGATGAACAACGGGCAGGATGTCAAGGTTGAGCCCTTCGGCAACTTTAAGCGTGATGAAAACACCGGTGATGCGGTGGTGCACGAGGTGCGCGAGCCTATGGCTGATGTGATGGATGAGGCCGACGGCACGGTGATTGTTCTTGAGATGCCGGGCATCGCGGCAGGAGATGTGAAACTGAGCGCTGCGGGTGACGTGCTAACCATCACCGCGGACAGGGGGAGCAAGCGGTACCGAAAGGAACTGCTGCTGCCAGCCACCTTTGATACGGCCAAGATGGCGGTGACGTGCAACAACGGTGTTGTGGAGATTCGCTGCGGTAAGTAGCGGGCAGCCGCGCCAGCCAATTTGGTTGCTGCTGTGACGCGGTGCGGTGCTGCCGGGTCAGAGTTTCATGAAAGCACAACGACAATACAAAGCGGAGGAAGGGGATTTGTTTTCGCAGGAGACCCTCTAATGAGTAAGCGTGGCGATACGGCAACCGGACCGACCAACAGCAACAGCAACGGCAACAGCGGGCACAGCGGCGGCGGCATTTCGACCGCGGAACGACCATCCCTGAGCCTCCGGGTTGCTGAAGCGCTCAGCAAAGATGTGGGGCGTGCCCTTGCGCGTATGGACCCGGATGACATGAAGCGTCTTGGGGTGAGCATCGGCGACGTGGTGCAGCTCACCGGCAAACGCACGAGCTTCGCGAAGGTGATGCCGGCGCTCAAAGAGCAGCGTGGCCAGGGTGCGATCCAGCTTGATGGCCTCTGCCGCGGCAATACGGGTTCAGGGATCGATGACAACATTACCGTTTCTCGAGCCAACTGCCGCGAGGCGGATTCTGTGACGCTGCAGCCAACGACCGTTACGCCCGGCCCGCGTGACATGCAGTACATCGGTTCGCTGTTGGATGGTCTGGCAGTCACCACGGGCGACCGTGTTCGTGCGCAGTTGTTTGGTTCGCGCAGTGCGGAGTTCATCATCGAGCGGACCGGACCGGTCACTGCCGGCGGCAGTTCACCCTCGGCCGTGCTGATCAACCCCGTAACGCAACTGCTGATTTCAGGATCGGCCAAGGCTACGGATTCGAAGGCTTCCAGCGGCAGGCCCCGCATCAGCTATGAAGATGTTGGTGGTCTCAAATCGCAGGTGCACCGCATCCGTGAGATGATTGAGTTGCCGCTGAAGTACCCCGAGGTGTTTGAGCGTCTGGGGATTGATCCACCCAAGGGAGTGCTGCTGCACGGCCCACCGGGCTGCGGCAAAACGCTCATTGCCCGCGCGATTGCCAACGAGACGGATGCCAATTTTTTCAGCATTTCCGGTCCGGAGATCGTCCATAAGTTTTATGGCGAGTCGGAGGCTCATCTTCGC
>JBBRKQ010000131.1:0-10584 GCA_038231815.1 Phycisphaerales bacterium | reverse complement strand
TCGGCCGGGCGCACGGTTTGGGCCGCGGGCGGTGCGTGATGCATCGGCATATGTGAAGCGGTACCACATTGAGCATGCCGTTGATGTATGCGATGCACTTTCAATTGCCGATGCGGGCGATGCCCCGGTGAGCCCGTTTGAGCTGCACAGCACGCTGGACATGGTCAGCGAGTTTGCGGTGGAACTGGGTGATGAGCACAGCAAGCTGCTGGCCATTGGTGGTGACCACTCCATCGCGTATGCCAACATGCGGGCAACGTTTGCGCGACTGGCCGAGCAGGGCCGCGAGCCGCAAGGTGGGCTGGCGGTGATTCACTTTGATTCGCACTTGGACACGGTGGATGCTGTGTGGGGCGAGAAGTGGTCGCACGCGTCGCCGTTTCGGCGGGCGATTGAGGAAGGGTTTATCAATCCGAAGAGGATGCTTTCCATCGGTATTAAGGGCCCGCTGAACAGTGGCAGCGATTTGGACTTTGCGCGTGACAGCGGGGTGACGGTGGTGACTCGCGAGGATCTCAGCCGCACTGGTGGCGTTGGGCTGGCAACCATTACCAACTTTGTGCGCACGCTTGCGGCTGTGCCGACGTATTTTACGTTTGATGTGGATGTGGTGGACCCGGCGTTTGCGCCGGGGACGGGAACGCCATCAATCGGTGGGATTACGACATCGGAGGCCTTGGCACTTTTGCGCATGTGCAAGGGGGTGGAGGTTGTTGGGGGTGATGTGGTGGAAGTGCTGCCGGACAGGGATGTGTCACAGATTACGGCGTTGTTTGCGGCGCATGTGGGGTTTGAGATTCTGGCGTTGGATGCTGCGGGGCAGGGCGGCGGAGCCCGGTCGCACATTGCCCAATAACAGAATGCTCAACCTAGGAAACGGCGAGCTGGATCGCACTACGAGCGTCAATCATTCGGCCGCTGCAGCACATACGCCGTGCCGAGCGTTCGCTTCAGCCAAACCGTTGTCAGGTCATCGCGGAAATAGGTCAGCGCGGCTTTGGTGGGGTCTTCAACGGCTGGGTCGTTGACCATGATGTTGCCGTTGGCATCGATGCCGCGTATTACGATGAGGTGGCCATCGGTCTCTTTGTATGGTGAGCCGCGGAGCTCACCGGGTTTGGTCTGAATCGAGATCACGACCGGCCAGTTTAATGCCAGCAGATCCTCAACTTCTCGCCAGCTTGCGACACGGGTGAGGTAGCCGGGGACGCCCAGGCTGTACGCGGTTTGTACGTTGCGGGGCCAGTTGCCGTACAGGTCATGGCGCGTGTCAAAGGCGAGGTTGGCGACATCCAGCACGCTTTGATTTTGGCCGTATGCGGCGAGCACCATGCTCACGGAAGTTGGGCTGCAGATTCGCCCCGCGATTTCTGGCTTTTGTGTGCGCTGGCTGCGCGTGGGCACGGCAATGCTGTAGCGTGGCGGCTTGGTGCTGAGGGGTGCGGCGGCGGTGCGGGCGGTGCTGGCGAGGTCGTTGATTGGGATCGGGTAACCACGAACAAAGGTGGTTTTGGCCAGTGCGGCTTGCCGCACCCAGTGGGCATCGGCCAGTGCGGTATCCATCGCGCAGCTGGTGATGCGGCTGATGGAAACCGGCGAGGGCAGTTGCGGGGCAACTTGTGAGAAAACCAGCACGCGGTACTGCGATTTGTTGAAACGACCACCGGATGCGGCGACGAAGTAATCAACATCAATCTTGGCCCCGGCAAAGCTGGTTGTGGGCTTGATGATGGTGGGCGGTGCGGGGGGCTGGCCGGGCCAGTCACCCATGAACAACCAGGGCGACCACTCGCCGGTTGGGCCTGCCATGACGCGAAGCTCAATGGCGGCGCTGGTGCCGGGCGGCGTGGTGATGTTCCAAGAGAGCAGAAGCTCATCAAAGCTCACGGTGGCGGTGATGACGGGGCCTAGATATACATGGCTGAGTGGGCCGGAACCATCCGGTAACTGGGGCCAGGCGGGTGACTCCGGTGCGGAGGCATCTGTTTGCAGTTGCCAGCGGCCCGCCGCGGCGTTTGACCCAATCGTGTTCGGCTCTGCGGAATTCTGGCCGAAGTGCTGCGGCGCATTGTGCTGCACAATCTCACGGAACTCCGAGGCGATGGTGTCCGTAGGCGCAGAATTGCGGGAGCCGGCGCTGCAGGCAGCAAGCCCGCTACACAGAAGCAGCAGCGGGAAAACTAGACCTAGGTTGTAGAGCTTTGGCAGACAGAGCATGAGGGACGGTAGTGGTGCGGCGGCGTGGAAAGCACAAAAACTGCTCACGCGGGCGGCCGGGACGATTCTGGGGTGCAACGATGCAGCCTTATGACCATGCAGCCCCGTCAGGCGATCGCAACATCAGCGGCGGATTCTGTGCAGCGGCGTGCGGAGGAACTGCGCACCATGCCGTGCATTGTGGGCTGCGATGGATTTATTGATGCGATCATTCACGTTGTCGATCAGCGGCGGTCTATGGCTGATGATGACTGCACGTACATCGGCACGATCGAGGCATATTCCAAGCGAGTGGCGCTGGCCGCTGGCAAGAGCGCCAACATGGAACTTGTTGTTCGTGAGGAACGCTTTGGCGGCAACGGGCCGCTGCTGGCGGGGGGCTTGGCCCAGTACGGCTTGCCGGTGCGGTATATTGGCGCGGTGCGCAGTGATGATGATTCTAAACGGCCGCACGCCGTGTTCGCACCGTTTGTGCAGCGGGTTGAGCGTGGCGGCGGCAGCGTGACCCCGCTGGCACCCCCGGCCCGGACCGATGCGCTGGAGTTTGATGATGGCAAGCTGATGCTGGGTAAACCCGCGAACTTGGACAGCATCACGTGGGAGCGGCTGGTGCAAGAGCTTGGAGTGCCCGCACTGCGACAGGCGTTTGGCGGGGCGAAGCTGATTGGCCTGGTAAATTGGGTGATGATGCGCGGGGCACAGGGTATTTGGCAAGGCCTGATTGATGATGTGTTCGCGCAGTTGCCAACCGGCGGCGCGCGGCCCCGGGTATTTTTTGACCTATGCGACCCGGCCAAACGAACCGACGGTGATGTGGGCAGCGCGATGGACCTGCTTGGCGTAATGGCCAAGCACGCGCCGGTGACGCTGGGGTTGAATCTCTCTGAGGCGCAGCGGATTGATGCGGTGCTTGGCACGCAAGCGATTGCGGAAGGTGCCAGTGATGAGCAGCTTCGCGCAGCGTGCGAGCTCATGCGAGCGCGGCTTGGTATTGACTGTGTCGTGATTCACCCACGCCACGGCGCTGCGGCAGCGTTTGCCGATGGCCAATCAGCGTGGTTCACCGGGCCGCTGGTGAAACAGCCGAAGCTCTCAACCGGCGCGGGTGACCATTTTAATGCAGGCTTTTGCCTCGGGCAGTTGTTGGGGCTGGATGCTGGCCAGTGCCTTGCAGTGGGCACGGCCACCAGTGGGGCGTATGTGCGTGATGCAGAAAGCCCCACAATACCGCGACTGGTGGCGATGCTGCGCGATATGCCCCGGCCGGAGTGAAACTCGGGCTGCGCACGCTAGCGAACTGGGCTGATGTCTGGATACGGCAGCGTGTTGGTGCGCAGCTCCCGCTGCAGCGCATCAAAGCGGCGGCGGAGTTCAATCATCCACGGCGTTGGGCTACCTCTGGCCGATTGTTCAAACACCTTGTCTGGCCGCACGATGCGAACCGCATAAATTGGAAGGCTTGCATCATCGGTTGGGTTCTCAGGCTTGGAGAATTCTTTGAGCCAGGCAACGATGGGCGCCGCCTGCTCACGAGTAAGCGTTGCAGTCCAAAGCGGGTAGCCGCTTGGGTCTGCGGATGAAAGAATGCTGGTGCCGGCGTTGTACGACACGTCACCACTGGCCCGCAGGTCGTAGAACACGGCCAGGTTTGTCTGCCGCTGGATGATCAGCATTTCGGTGGCGTAACCGTCTGTTGGTGAGGGTGCCGAGCTGCATCCGCCCAGCAGCAGCATGGCTGGGGCGGCCCAAGCAAGTGAAATGGGCGAGAAGCGGAGGTGGGTTGCGAGCGGCATGGCGCAGGATATCAGCAAGCGCCCGGTGTTGGCAGTTGTGGCTGGGCTGCGAGCTTGATTGCACGCGTTGCTGCGTTTGACATGCCAAGTGTGCCGAAATCACTGGGATGCATCCAAACGCACGGCAAGAGCCCGATGCGGGTGACGCAGGCCAGAACATTGGCGGCGGCCTTCGCAGCCAACGTTGCGGATGTGCTGAGGGTAAAAACGCTGATGTGGACCGAGCGGTGGGTTGTTTGATGGACGAAGTCGCCAACGTTGCGCACATCTGCGGCGCTGGTGCCCAGCAAGTCGGAGAGTGTGCCGTGTACGCCAAGTTCGATGGTTGGTGTCTGCCACATCCCTGCCCAAAGCCCAGTTGGTGGGCGCTGCTGCAAAAGAATGCGTCCGGAACGGTCGGCAAGTACGGCGGTTTGCAGGTTGACTGGGGTTCGGGCAGCACGGAGCTTGGCAGGAGGGATTTGATCCTGCTTGCCCAGCGCCGCCGCACGGCAGTGACTGGCCAGCGGGCATTGGGTGCAGCGCGGGGCCTTGGGGGTGCACACCAGCGCGCCAAGTTCCATGATGGCTTCGTTTACCAGTCCCGGTGAATCGCTTGCATCTGCAAGTTGTCGGGCCTGTGCCCACAACAGGGCGATGGTGGCTTTGGCGGCCGGGTCCAGCGGCTTGCCGCCGATGCGGAGCAGAACGCGGGCGACATTGCCATCAACAATCGGCTCGGAATGACCAAAGACGATGGAGGCGAGCGCGCCAGCGGTGTACCGGCCTAGGCCCGGTAGCTTTAGGAGCGCATCAAGGCTGCTGGGAACATGGCCGCCGTGGTGCTGGGTAATTTCATCAGCGCAGCGCTTGAGGTTTTTCGCTCGCCGGTAGTAGCCTAGTCCGGACCACATGGCCAGAACCTGGGCCTCGGGTGCGGCGGACATGGATGCTGGGGTAGGAAACCGGGCGGCAAAGCGGGCGAGATACTCGATCACGCGGGAGACTTGTGTTTGCTGGAGCATGGCCTCGGCCATGAGGGCGACCCACGGATCGCGGCAAGGCTGACCGATTGGGGGCTTGCCCGGAGCCGCGTGATAGCCGGACCGCCAGGGCAGGTCCCGGCGTGCGCTAAGGAACCAGTTGGCCAGCGGGGCGGCCAGCGGGGCGATTGGCGCGGCCGCGGTGCCAGCGGCCTCCGGCAGCTGGGAGCCAGCACTTTGTTTGGGCTTTGACTTGCTTGCGGTGGCTGGTGGGGTGGCCTTTTTCATGGCAGCGGGCGATGACTTTTTCATGGTTGGCCCCCCTGCGCTGCCGCCAGGATGATGGCGTTTACGGCTCGTTTGATTGCTGGCCACTTGCCCTCCGGGAGTTTGCTAATCGTGAGCCAATCATCATGAATCAGCACGCCGGTTAGGCCGGGAATGAGCAGCAATTCATGGGCAAAATGGTCACCGGCGGCCAGCGCGGCAGCGGCGCTGCGGAATGCGCGGATGGAGAGTGGCTGCCCCCGAAGCTGGGTTGTGGGTGCTGGCCAGCGGGCCCCCGGCGCATCGCACCGGAGGGCGTTTGGGTTGGGTGTACTAGAGAACGAGACGGGGGGCATGAACGGCCTAGGGGAGTGCGGGGTTACAGAGTGGGCACGGCTGAGCGCTGGGTGGGTGCTGGGTGGGTGCGGGATGGGTTCGAGGCTGGCCGATGGCCACGGGCGTGAAAAACATTGGGCAAATTTAAGAACAACTGACTCGGAAGGTAGGGTCTTGCCGAACACTACACTGCACCACGAGTATGGAGCGGTACCGGCCGATCGGTCGGCCGCCACGTGCGGCTCTTCGGTATTTCTCCGGTGAGTCAATCTACACCCTGACCGCGAGGTCATTTTCGGAGCCTCCAAAGCGTGCTGATCGGCGAACGTCTCAGACAGCTCTATGAACGCCTCCAGGCCTATCCGGTCTGGCAGGTGCTGCTTGAGTTGCTGGTGATCTGGGTTGCCGTGTACTTCATCGTCAAGCTCATTCAGGGCACCCGGGCGGCGGGCGTGCTCAAGACGGTGGTGTTTTTTATTGTTACTTCAACGCTGCTGATCCGGATCCTCGGCCAGCGTGATGCACTCTCGCGACTTGAGGTGCTGTATGACAATCTCATCGGAGTGATCGTGTTCGCACTCATCGTGATTTTTCAGCCGGAGCTTCGCCGCGGTTTGACGCGGCTTGGTGAGACCTCCATCTTTCGTCGGGCACCCAAGCCCGAGACCATCACCGTTGAGGCCGTGACCGAGGCGGCAAGGTTTCTGAGCAAGGCGAAGTTTGGCGGGCTGATCGTGCTGGAGCGCACTGTGCCGCTGAAGAACATTGTTGAAGGTGGCACGCCGATGGATGCGATTGCCAGCGCGCGGTTGCTGCAGACGCTGTTTTTTCCCGGCTCGGCCCTGCACGATCTGGCGGTGATCATCAAGGGAGATCGCATTCGAGCTGCGGGTGTGCAGTTGCCGCTGGCTGAGGCACAGGACATCGGTGATCCGAACCTGGGCTCACGCCACCGGGCGGCTCTGGGCGTGACGCAGGAGAGCGATGCCGTGGCGATCGTGGTTTCGGAGGAGACGGGGACGATCTCAATTGCCGAGCGCGGTGAGCTTACGCGGGGGCTGACGGAGGATGAACTTCGCGGCCTGCTGATCCTGAAGCTAAACCGCGGGCTTGTTTCGCGGATTACCCGCAGCGCTGATGAAGCCGCCGCGGCTGCCGAGGCAACGGCCACCAGCGATGACCCGACGAATCCGGACCATCGGGACCATCGGGACCATCGGGACCATCTGGACCACGCGGACGGTGCTGAGCACAGCCGCTCCCGTGAGGAGGCCCGGACATGACAGCCCGCGAAGTGTTTGAGAATGCAAAGACGGTAACGCTGGTGACGGTGGTCTCGGCTCTGGTGTGGCTCTGGGCCGAGAGTGAGAGCTTGCGCTCCACGCAGCTTTCCCCGAAGCTTGAGAGCATTAGCGAGCAGCCGCTGGTGGAAGTGCGGCTGGATGGGCTTGAGTCCGGCGGCACGGTGCGGATTGCCCTGCGCGGCTCAACATCCGGGATAGATCTGATTCAGCGGTCGATGCCCGGATTGATCACGATCATTCCGGGCTCACCCGGGGTGCCCGGTGAAGCGGGTGAGCACACGCTGCTGCTGCGTGATGTGCTGAGCCAGCAGTCGATATTTCGAACCGCCGGGGTGACGATTGAATCTGTCGATCCGGCCCAGGTGCGGATGCGTGTTGTTGCGCTGCAGGAGGTTCGCGTGCCGGTGGTGATTGAGGCCCCGAGTGTGGAGTTTGAAGCCCCGCCAACAGCAAGCCCGCGCGAGGTGACGGTGCGCATCCCCGCGGCGATGAAACTTTCCGATAAGTTCAGCGCGATCGCAACCGTTGATGAAGCGTTGCTGACCGAGGCCCGCGAGGGCGAACGCTTTCGCACCAACGCCAAGCTGATATTGCCGGGCCTTGGTGATCGCCGGCCCGATCCGCAAACCGTTGGGATTGACTTCACGCTCCGCCGCAAGCTGGAGCGGCACAATGAGCCATCAGTTCCGGTGCTGGTGTGCTTGCCCCCAGATGAGGCAGACCGCTGGAAGGTGCAGCTGAAGGAAGGCTCAATCAACGATGTGACCGTGGCCGGACCACGCGAACTGGTGCAGCAAGTGCGTGACCGCAAGATTCAGTTGCAGGCGATGCTGGTGCTGACGGCCGATGATCTGAAGAACAAGATTACTGCCAAGCCAATAACATTTGCGACGGTGCCGGGCGGGCTCTTGGTCTCGGCGAAGGATGCGATGGTGCAGTTCACCGTCACCCCCCGTGGGCAATGATGCCGATATGGGAACCGGAAACGGCGGCGATCGAGCTTGATGCCGCTTGGTCAGCACGGCAATAAACCGGCTCGCTCTTTGGACAAATCCGACAACATCACAAGGCCTGTGTCGCATCGCAGCGCGAGGAGAGGGATGGCTTTGCAACGACGTTGGAATCTGCGAAAGCGATATTAAAAAAAGACCCGCATCACTGCGGGTCTTTCAATGGTCACTTCATTTCAACTTAGGCTCACTTCCCGACAATCACGCCCGTTACTGAGCCCGCTTCGAGGTTCAGCGAGCCAATCAGTGCGGCAACCGCGGTCGCTTGCTCGTCACTGCCCTTGCCGGACAGGTCAATCAGGCCCTTGACTTGGCGGTCTTCAAGCATGTTGCCAAACTTCTTGGCAGAGTCTGCGACCTTGCCAAGCAGCGTGATCTGCTCGGCGTCCTTGGCGTTCATCGCCGCATCCATCAGGGCAACCTGTGCCCGCTTGTCGGCGATCTTGCTCAGTGTCTCGGCGATGGCCATCTTCAAATCACCCTTGGCCTTGCCCAGCGTCGCCGTCAGCGGGGAGGCCGCATCGGCAACGTTCAACACGGTTGAGCCGGAGATTGCCACATCACGCAGCACCGCCAGTGCCTTCATCTGATACGCGGTGACTTCATCGGCAGTCAACTCGCCACCTGTGGCTCCGGTCAGTTGCTTCACGGCCTCGGCAGTCTGCTCCGGAACAAAGGTGTCGCCGGTGAGGCGAACCAGCGGGTCGCCATCAAAGGTGCCGCCAAAGTCAACCTTGCCCTGAGGTGACAACCCGGCAAGCACCGGCGTGGCCATCAGGCGGCTGCTGTTCTTAATGGCCTTAATCGCCTCAGTCGTAGCGGTCGCCGGAAGGGCGATCACAAACAAATCAATCCCGGCGGTGTCGTTGATCGCACCTTCTAGGTCGCCCAGTGTGCGGCCAACGGGCAGTACCGTATAGCCGCTGGCCTTCAGGCCACCGGCGATGGAGTTGCCACGCTCTTTGCTGTCGGCCAGCACCACGGCGTAGCGGGTTCCGGCATCGCGAATCAGTGAGCCAAGCACCGGCACCACGCGGTCGGCACCATCAAAGCTCTTGTTGGGCTGGCTCATGGCCAGCACCAAAGCTGCCTCAGCCTGCACGCGCCGGCTGGGGTATGCAAGTGCTGCCAGCAGCGGGCGGCGACCATCAACCTCAGCAGTCAGGTTTGCGGTGCCGCCGGTTTTCTCAATCGCCGCGATGGCCTTGCGGGCCAGCGGCGTGTTGTTGGCATCAAGAGCCTTGGCCAGCACTCGCTGTGCCGCGGCAGGTCCGGCGGCGACGGCGTAGTACATCGCCTCGCGCTTGCCCTCGCCGTACATCGGGTGCTTGTAGTCCTTGGGCGTGTCAATCTCACGCTGCAGGTTGCTTGCCAGCCATGTTGTCAGGGCTGCGGCGTTGTTGCCATCAACCCGCAGGGCGGCCTCGGCGGTCTTCATGGACATGGTCTGGTAGTAAACCTCCGTCAGCACCGGAGTAGCCACGAGGCCGGTCTGCGGGGTGTATGACCAAACCGGCTGCATGTTGTCACGCGGGAACGCGATCAGCGCATCCTGCCGCTTGGCATACGAATCGGCCAGTGCGGTGTACCGGGCCGTCAGCGCCATGTCGCCATCGCCACGAGTCAAGGCAGCCAAGGCCTTCCCGGCGGCAGTCTTGACGGAGTCCGTCTTGCCGCTGACCGAAAGCTCCGCGATTGCCGGAACGGCGACGGCCGACGGAATCTGGCTGAGCACCGACAGGACAGTCTCCTGCGCTGCCGGGGGCAGCTTGGGCAGGGCCGTTGCCAGCGGTGCAACAGACTGGCGACCGAGGTCAATGAGTACTTGCTTCACCTCGGCGAGCTTGCTGAGATCACCACCACGCTCAACTACCTGAACAAGCAGGGGGGTTGCATATTCACCGGCGGCGACTAAACGCTCGCGGGCGACCAGCCGCTGGCGCTGGGTGCCGGTGAGCTGGGCAATGGCCTGCTGGATTTGATCAACATTTCGGGCGATGCCGAGCTTCCCGGCGTCGTACGCACGGGCCAGCTTCGCGGAAACATCAGCCAGTGTCGCCGAACGCTGGCCACGGTTGGTCGCTTCCTCAAATCGCTGGAGCTCACCAGTGGCATCCACTCGGCTAACGAACGCCTCAGCGGTGACGCCCTTGCCCTCGGCGGCGGTGCCGTAAGGCTTCTCAATCATCGCCAAAATGGCCGCGCCGTACCGGCCAGCGAGGTCGGCCCGGTCAATCCGCGTGTAATGGATGAAATCCTTGATGAGCTGCTCATCTCTAATCTTCATCGCCGCGGCATCGAGGGGCTTGCCATCGGTTGCGGCAGCGGCATCAGCCTTCACAGCGTCAGGTTTGGCCGCATTATCTGACTTTTCCGCTTTATCCGCGGCGGGTTTGGCGGGTGCCTTGGCCGGGGCATTAGGTGCCGCGGCGGTCTTGTCCTGAGCCAGAACGCTGGTGGCAAGCGGCCCGCCAGCGAGGGCGAGCAGGACGGCGGCGGAGAGAAGGGAGCAGCGGGAAACGGTCAGCACTGGGTGAACTCCTTGCCAGCAACAAGATCAGGACGAGCGAGTGGACGAGTAAGACATCCCGCAGGCCACCGCAGATGGCTGCGAGAGACGGAGACAGGGGGTGATGAGGATAGCCGCCATCGGGGAGTGGTTCGATTGGCCGGGGGTGTCGGTTGCGGGGAAAAG
>JBBRKQ010000130.1:0-10653 GCA_038231815.1 Phycisphaerales bacterium | reverse complement strand
TGTGCCGTTCGGTAACGACCATCTCGATTGCGGACTGACGGAACTCGTGCGTATAGACCTTCTTAGCCATGTGGAACTCCTTCTGCCGGGGCTGTTGTAGCCCGCGGCGGAGTGTGTCCACCATTGCTGGGTCAGGTCAGTAAGGAAGGTTTGGAGACGCCTGTAGAATGGCACACTCAATAATATACCCGACTACGTATCTGAACGATCGTGGTCAGCACGATCACCCGCAGGGTGGAGGGGAGAGGCCGTAGAGGTTTGGAGAGGGGGCCGATAGCCCATCTCCAGATGCGAGTCGGCGAGCATGTCGCGACCGACACGGTGCACACCGGGGTATCAGCCCGGAGATGCCGCCAAGAACAGACCACTGGTTACTCGGGCGGGCGGGCGGGCGGTTGGCGGCGTGGCGTGGGCGGGTGCTGGTTTATTGCAGCCCGCGTTATCGTTGGTCAGTGCGTGCGTACCATGTGATAGTTCTGTATTATCAACCCCGACCCCTCCCCCCTGGCCCCCGCATCGATTTAGTTCGATGCGGGGGCTTTTCAATTTGGTCGCAGCACCCATGGCGCGGCCGGTTGGTTCTCACCACCACAAGTGCCTAACCGTCGGCGATGATGCAAGTCTCCCATTCTGTCGGTGCCCCCAACGATCATCCCTTGCCCTGTCGGTTGCCCACTTCCGTCACTGTCACCTCCGGCCCATCTCCCCGCTACCCTCCGCCTGCCCAACGGATGTTTGCCAAGGGCGTCTTGAGGAGGTTCCCGTGTCGTCCAAGCTCATCTTGCCTGGTTCCATCGTCTCCGGCCCCGTATTGCCCGAGCCCATCGAGGTACTTGCGGTCACGCCGATGGGGACTTCGCTGCGCATCGCAGGGCGGGGTACACGCACGGGTATGGCGCACATGCCGGTGCTCAGCGCGGGTCAGATATCGCAGCTGACGGTGTCGGCATCTCAGGAGCCACTTGATGGTGATGCGTCTTTGTTTCGACTTGGGGTTGAGGCACAGCGCCTTGGCTTGGCGTATGAGTACGACCCGTATTTTTCGCTCTCCATCGCCCGGGTTGACCCACTCCCCCACCAGCTTGAGGCGGTTTATGAGTATTTCCTCAAGCTGCCCCGCATCCGGTTCCTGCTGGCCGATGATCCTGGTGCCGGTAAAACCATCATGGCGGGCTTGCTGCTGAAAGAACTCAAGGCCCGCGGCTTGGTCAAGCGGGTGCTGGTTGTCACGCCGGCCAACCTCACCTTTCAGTGGCAGCGTGAACTCAAAGACAAGTTCCGAGAATCATTTGAGGTCATCAACAGCGATGTGCTGCGGACCAACTACGGCCAGAACCCTTGGCAGGACCGCAATCAGGTCATCACGTCCATTTCCTGGGTGTCGCGCATCGAGGATGCTCGTGAAAGCCTCCTCCGCAGCCGGTGGGACCTTGTGATCGTCGATGAGGCGCACAAGATGGCCGCCTATGCCGAGGACCGCAAGACCCTTGCATTCCGCCTTGGTGAGGCTTTGTCGGGCATGACCGACCATCTGCTGCTGATGACCGCGACCCCTCACAAGGGTGACCCCGAAAACTTCTGTCTGTTCCTGTCTCTGCTTGACAAAGATGTGTATGGCAACATCGAGAGCCTCCAACAGGCGATGCGGCAGAACGAGGCTCCGTTCTATCTGCGGCGTATCAAAGAGTCGCTGGTTTCCTTCCCCGATCCTGAAACCGGTAAGGTCCGCAAGCTGTTCACTAAAAGAACGGTCAACACCGCTGACTTCCAGCTTGATGGTGACGAACTTGAGTTTTACGACGCTCTGACCCGCTATGTCGAGGACCAGTCCATCCTGGCATCCACCGAGGACAACGCCCGCGGCAGGGCGGTTGGCTTTACTATGGCCATGCTCCAGCGGCGCATGGCATCGACGGTTTATGCCGTCCGGCGCAGCCTTGAACGCATGAGGGACCGGCGCGAGAAGATCCTGGCCGACCCAGAAGCACACCAAAGGGCCATGATTGAACGCAAGCTGCCCGATGACTTCGATGACCTGACCGAGGATGAACAACAGGAAATCGTGACGCAGCTTGAGGAGGTGGTTGCCAGCATTGATCCCGCAACCGTGCGCGATGAAATCGGCAAACTCGGCAAGCTCATCGACCAGGCCAAACACCTGGAGCGCCGCCAGATTGAGTCCAAACTGACCAAACTCAAAAGCATCCTGACCGAAAACGGCTTCTTCCGCGATCCCACCAAGAAGCTGCTGGTTTTTACCGAGCACAAAGACTCGCTCGACTTCCTGGCTGGTGATGGCCGCGATGGTCGCCCGTTGGGCAAGCTGCGCGAGTGGGGCCTGACTGTCACCACGATCCATGGCAGCATGAAGATCGGCGACCGCGACACTCCCGGCAGCCGCATCTACGCCGAGCGCGAGTTCAAGGAAACATGCCAAATACTGGTGGCCACCGAGGCCGCTGGTGAAGGCATCAACCTTCAATTCTGCTCGGAAATGATCAACTACGACATACCCTGGAACCCGGTGCGGCTGGAGCAGCGCATCGGCCGCATCCACCGCTACGGCCAGACTAAACCCTGCGTTGTGTTTAACTTCGTCGCCACCAACACGCGCGAAGGCCGGGTGCTGGGCAAGCTCCAGATGCGGCTGGCCGAAATCCGCAAAGAACTGGGCACCGATCAGGTGTTTGACGTGATCGGTGAGGTCATGCCGGCCAAGGAAGTTGAAAAGCTCTTTCGGGATATGTACGCCCGCAAGATCGACATCAACCAGTTTGAGGACATGATCGTCGAGAAGATTGACACCGAGCGCTTCCGGGCCATTACCGAGTCCGCGCTCGAAGGGTTGGCCAAGCGAGACCTTAACTTGTCCGCTGTCATCGGCAGATCGGTCGAGGCCAAAGAGCGGAGGCTTGTGCCCGAGGTTATTGAGAACTTCTTTACCGAGGCCGCGCCCATCGTCGGCCTGAATCCCAAGGCACTGACCGACCCCATCCACACCTATAAAATCGGCAAGGTGCCGCGGCATCTGGTGGCGGTTGGCAAAGAGCTTGAGGGCCGATTCGGTCGGCTTGGCCGTGACTATGCCAAAATCTGCTTTGACAAGCAATATCTGGTCAAAGAGCCAACGCTGGAGTGGGTTACTCCCGGCCACCCGCTGTTTGAGTCCGTCCGTGAGTTACTCTCCGGCACCGCCGGTACTGCGCTCCAGCGCGGCGCGATCTTCTACTCCCTCAAGCACCCCTGTGAGATGGTGCTGGATGTGTTTGCCGCCTCAATCAAGGATGGCCGCGGCAACGCTCTTCACCGCCGGTTGTTTGTTGTTGAGACCACTGCCGACGGTGCAATGGCCATCCGTCAGCCCACCATCTTCCTGGACATTTCCCCGGCCAGCGGCGTGGCCGCAGTTGTGGCCGCGGCTGGTACGGCCCCCGCCACCTCTCCACCCCCGCCTGTGGTCACCATGGCCCGGCCCGAGCGTCAGGCCGTGGAATCGTTTCTCATCAGCGAGGCGCTCATGCCCTGGTGCGACCAGACGCAGGCCCAGCGATCCAAAGAGATTCAGACCGTCGCCAAGCACGTCGGCATCAGCCTCAATGCCCTGCTTCACAAAGAGAATCTCAACCTGGCCGACTTGTACGAACGCCAGCAGAACGGCCAGACCATTCAAGGGATTGAGGGCCGCATCGCAATGTCCGAGCAGCACTTGGGCGACCTGAACAACCGGCTGGAAAGCCGCCAGCGCGAGCTGGACATGGAAAAGCATGCCATGGTGGCCGACATCATCCACATCGGGCGCGCTGCGGTGCTGCCGCACCCTGAGCGCTATGCGCCGGAAATGGCACCGATGGTGCGTGATGATGAGGTTGAGCGCCGGGCTGTGGCCGTCGTGACAGATTATGAAACCACCCGCGGCTGGGTGGTTGAGGATGTGCAGAAGGACAATCGCGGCTTTGACCTCATCTCTCGCCGGCCACACCCGGAAGACCCTAAATCTTTTATTGAGGTTCGGTTTATCGAGGTGAAGGGTCGCGCCGGTGTGGGTGAGGTCTTCCTCAGCGCAAACGAGTTCCGGACTGCCGAGCGGCTTAAAACCGACTTCTGGCTTTACGCCGTGTTCAACTGTGCCAAGCCTGGGCATGCTGGCCCGGAGTTGAACATGGTGCAGGACCCATCGCGGCTGGGGTGGGAAGCTGTAGTCAAGGTTGAGCAGTATCGGGTTGGCCCGGCGGCGATTCGGAAAGAGTCAAACGTTTAACGCATCTTGCTTCGCTTAGGACACTGAAATGGATAGTGAACCCCGACCGAAACCGGCGCCTGACAGCGACGATTCATCAAGACCTCGACCCGCGGAAGGCGGTCGCGCGCAGGATGAATTCACACGTTCCGGTTCTGACAGAGCAAGCAATGTTCCAGAAATCGAGAACGACGACACGCCTGATTTTATTGACCTGCCACCGGATATTGAGGATGAACAGGAGACAACGGATGAAACCAGCGGTGATGATGAAGATGATGCCAGCGACGACGAGGATTCAAGCCCTAAATACATGGCCTTTGACCAGGATGATGCCGGACTGATCAGTATTTTGTCAACCGCGATTCGGCGGTTGTTGCGGCGACAAACCAGCTCCCCAGACCAGATTGTTGCGTTGGGCCGCCTGATTTATGGTCTAGAGCGACTGCCCTACCCAACACCGGGGCTCAACGTGAAACTCGATCTTGTGTATTCCTTCAATGGTGAATCACTTTTTCAGGGGATTCATCTCACCGAAGACGAGTTGCGGCTCGGTTCAGGCGGATATGTCCAAGGCGATTACGGCGGTGATTCATACTCGGCAGAAGAACTCGTCGTGACGATGGACGATCGGGATGACCAGAACGCGCTTGGCTGGATTCACTCATTTGCCGAGCGGTGTATTGATAAAGAGTTTCAGATTCGAACTGAGGACGAGAGCGGCGCTGACCTCTCGCTGCATGATGAGATCGATGATCCTTGGGAAGATTTGTTTGAGGACTGACCTTGGATCATACATTGCGATTGCTTAGATCTGTACCTGTTTAGAAAACCCGGCTTCTGCTGCAAATAGACTCCTGCGACTCCATGACCCCATACCCCCTCCGCCTTATCGAAGTTGACCTGCTCATCGCCCGCATCTCCGCTCATGCGCGGCGAGAGAAATCTATTCGGCATGGCCACATCTCCACCCTGCACATTTGGTGGGCGCGGCGGCCGCTGGCGGCGTGCCGGGCGGTCATCCTGGCGTCGCTCTGGCCTGACCCGGTAGATTTGGCGGCTTGGGCCAGGGATGCGGACGCCGAGGGCGTGGCGCGTGGCCCACGAGGCCAGGCGCTCAAGCCCGGCGCGGGTGTGGCCATCTTGCCCGAGCGATTTCTTGGCGAGGCTCGCGAACTGCTGCGCAAATGGGTTGATGATTCTCTCGCCGTGATGCAGCAGGAGGACGGCACCGAGGTGTACAGCCGCCGGCGGGCGATGTCAGACTTTTCCAAAGCGACGTTCATCACGGCCAAGAAGGACCCGCTCTGGCTGGAGAACCCGGCAAACCTGCGCACCGTGCTGCTTGACTTCATCGCTGACTTTGCTGACTGGGACAATTCCACCAACGAACAGTTTCTCACGCTCGCGCGTGCGCTCACCCAAGCTGCGCACGAGGCTATGGGCGGCGAGCCGGGCACCCGACCGCTGGTGGTTGATCCCTTCGCTGGCGGCGGGTCAATCCCGCTCGAAGCGTTGCGGGTCGGGGCTGATGCCTTTGCCAGCGACCTGAACCCCATTCCCGTGCTGCTCAACAAGGTGGTGCTGGAATACATCCCCAAGTACGGCCAGCGGCTTGCCGATGAGGTTCGCAAGTGGGGCGCATGGATCAAGGACGAAGCCGAGAAGGAACTGGCCGAGTTTTACCCCAAGGATGCCGCGGACAAGCAGGCGGGCACGCCGCAGGCCACGCCCATCGCGTATTTGTGGGCGCGCACGATCCTCTCTGAAGCCCCCGGCCAGGGCGAGATTCCGGTTGAAGTCCCGCTCATGCGCTCGCTGTGGCTGGCCAAGAAGGCGAATCGGCGGCGGGCGCTGCGGTGGGTGCGCGACGAGAAGGGCAAGGTCAAGACGCAGACTGTCGAGGTCATCTACCGCATCGATGGGCAGGCCGTGCCCACACGCATCAAGCGGCCGGTGCTGGAGATCTTCGAGCCCGCCAAGGAGTCGGAGGTTGAGGGCGGCACCGTCGCTCGTGGCAGCGCAACGTGCCCGGTGACAGGGTTTACCACGCCCGTGGTCAGCGTGCGGGCGCAACTCAAGAAGCGGCGCGGCGGCGCGGCCGATGCGCGGCTCTTCTGCATCGTCAGCACCCGCGAGCATGAGCAGGGCCGGTTCTACCGGCTGCCGACCAAGGCGGACCAAGAGGCGTTTGATGCCGCAGCCCGAGAGTTGGAGAAGCGCGAGCGGGCGGATGGGACGGAGCGCTCGCAGGCGGGCCGCGCGGCGGGGATGCGCAGCGCGAAGGCAGATGGGCAGAGCGTTGACAACCCGCTGCCGGTGGTTCCCAACGAGCCGCTTCCGCCACCGGGCGGGCTGGGCTTTCGCGTGCAGCCGTACGGCATGACGGCGTGGGGCGACCTCTTCACCCCTCGCCAGTTGCTCGCCCTCACGACCTTAGCGCGGCTGGTGCGCGAGGCGGGGGCGAAGATGGCGATGGGTGGCTCAACACTCGCAGGCGGGTCTTACTCGGCCGATGGCGTCAGCGCAGAATCCGCGCTCGCGAGCGCCGATGCCGCGACCCTCCACGCTGCTCGGACTCCCGTCCCGGTGAGTCGGACGGAAGGACAAGCCGATGGAACGACCGTCCGGGCTGATGAGATGACCGTCCGGACGAATGGGACGACCATCCAGCCCACCCGGACGACTGTCCAGATGAGTGGGACGGGAGTCCAGCCGAGCCGGATGGCAGCGGGGCTGGCGCACGAAGCCCCGGCGGGCGATGCGGGAGGCCAGCAGCGCGACGCGGGAGGCCCGGATGCGGCGCACGGAGACCCGGCGCGCAGCACGGGAGTGGCGGGGAAGGGGGGCGAGAGGGCGGCGGGGACGTTCGCCGAGGCCGCGAGGGCGGACTCCGCGGAGCCGATAACGGCCGCCGATCCTGGGTTGGCGGAGGCGGTGCAGGCGTGCTTGGCGACCTGCGTGGCGCGGACCTCCAATCAGACTTCGTCGCTGTCCAAGTGGAACGGCGGGCGCGAACTCGTAGACGGCGTGTTCTCTCGGCAGGCGCTCCCGATGATGTGGGACTTCGGCGAACTGGCTAACCACTTTGGCCGAGGCGGCTACTGGGAAGGAGCGATCGATTGGTTTTCTGCGATTGTGGCTGCACTGGTCAACAACACGACCGCAGGCACGTCGCAGCGCGCATCAGCGACTGAGCATCCGCTTCCCGACGACTCTGCCGCCGCATTCGTCACCGATCCGCCCTATTACGACGCCGTTCCCTACTCCGACCTGTCCGACTTCTTCTACGTCTGGCTCAAGCGCACGCTCCCGCCTGGCTTCAGCGCTGCGTTCGCCGACCAACTCACGCCCAAGGATGAGGAGTGCATCGTCGATGATGCCAAGGGCAAAGATGATGCCTTCTACCAGCGGACGATGGGCAAGGCGATGGCCGAGGGCCGCCGCATCGTCCAGCCATCGGGCATCGGCATCGTCGTCTTTGCCCACAAGTCCACCGCCGGGTGGGAATCGCAACTCGCGGCCATGATCGATGCCGGGTGGATCATCACCGGCTCGTGGCCCATCGACACCGAGATGGGCAACCGCCTCCGCGCCATGGACTCGGCCGCGCTGGCCAGCAGCGTACACCTCGTCTGCCGCCCGCGCGAGAACACCGACGGCTCGGTCTCCAAAGGCGACATCGGCGAGTGGCGCGAGGTGCTGGCCGAGTTGCCCAGGAAGATGCAAGAGTGGATGCCGCGGCTGACCGCCGAGGGCGTCGTCGGTGCCGATGCCATCTTCGCCTGCATCGGCCCCGCGCTGGAGATCTTCAGCCGCTACAGCCGCGTGGAAAAGGCCAGCGGCGAGGCCGTCACGCTCAAGGAATATCTTGAGCACGTCTGGGCGGCGGTGAGCAGTGAAGCGCTGTCAACGATCTTTCGTGATGCCGATGCCGCGGGGCTGGAACCGGATGCTCGGCTCACGGCCATGTGGCTGTGGACCCTGGGTGGCGGCAAGCCCGAGGCCAAAGGCAGCAGCGGCGATGGCGACGCTGAAACCGCCGCCGATGCCGATGATGATGATGATGATGAGGACGCTGGCAGCAGCGGCAAGAAGCCCAAGGTCAAGGGCTTTGTGCTGGAGTTTGATGCCGCCCGCAAGATCGCCCAAGGGCTGGGTATTGATCTGCAAAAGAGCGAATCGATCGTTGAAGTCAAAGGCGAGACGGCCCGGCTGCTGCCGGTGGCTGAGCGCACCCGCCACCTGTTTGGCAAGGAAGCCGAGGCCGACACCACCACCAAGGCTCGCAAGGCGAAAAAGCAGACCAAACAGGGCAACCTGTTTGCGGAGCTTGAGGCCATCGAGGCCGAAGCCGCCAATGGTGGCGGTGGCAAGTTCGGCGGCCTTGACGGTGGCAAGCCCGGCGCGACCGTGCTGGATAAGGTTCATCAGGCCATGATCTTCTTCGCCGCTGGCCGCGGCGAGGCGCTCAAGCGGTTCTTGGTCGATGATGGTGTTGGCAACGATGTGCGGTTCTGGAAACTGGCCCAGTCGTTCTCAGCGTTGTACCCGACGGGTACAGATGAGAAAAGATGGGTGGATGGTGTGCTTGCAAGGAAGAAAGGATTGGGATTTTGATGATCGATTCTCTGGGAACTGGTATTTTTATGGGACTCGTCGGCGGTTTCTTAGCCGGTGTTCCGGTTTTCGTAGCCTTCCACGGCACAAAGCCGAAAGGACCGATGCCGTGGCAAGTGATTGTGCCGCCCGCCCTTGTTGCTGGCCTCCTTGCCTTCGGGGCCGCCAGTGGTGGCGATTCGGAAGATCTCGCCGACCGCGAAGACTCCCAGCATGCGTGGACGCAGTGCGGCAAGTTTGGCGGCATGGTCTTTGCACTGGGTTGCTGGGTCGCAGCTATGCGTCGAAAGGCCGATTCACCGCCCGATGCCCCTTCAAATTGAAGCCCAATGTCGTTACCAAGGGCCCAAAACTTATCAAACTTGCACCAACACTGAACGAGGAATTACCCGATGTGTGGAATCGACAACAACGATCTGGTCCGCGAGTTTGCGTCTCGCACTAAATCCAATCTCGACTTGGTCTTAAGCGCCGCCGGTGACCCGACGGCAAAAAAAGCGTATGAGGTGACGCAACTGATCAATTCGATGCTTGGCTTACTGGTGTTGCCGCACGAGCACATGCGCGACAAACTAAACAATGACCAGACGCCCCTCGATGCACTGGTTAGCCAAGGCTGGCCAAACGTGACTCTGAAATTGTGGATTCTCAAGAAAGACATAGAAACCACCTTGGGGCAACTCATGACGTTGCATCGTAACGGCATCGCCCACTACAACATCCGATTTATCAATGAGGGCGGCCGTATTGCCGGCATCCGGCTCTGGAATGTATTGCCAACGGGTCCGCACGCCGGAAAAAAGGTATTCGAGGTCACCTTGACCGTCGAGCAGCTTGGACAACTCGCCACAAGGATGTTGCGGTGGCTCAAGGACCAGCCTGATTGTGCCCCTCTTCGCGAGCCTGATTTTGCGACCGCTAATATGGTCTACGACGACTATGCCCTGCGGCAGAAGAGCAAAACACGTGATGGGGCACTCGATGATGGTTCGGTCATGGGGAGGGAGGGCCTCTGAGCACGAACTCACCTCAACTCGGCGAGCTTGATCAACCGTCGCAATGGCGGGATGCGTTTCTTCATTGCGCTGAGGTCTTTCAATCTCGCGAGGCCCTCCGAGAGGCCGCCCAAGCGGCCGACCTAGCTCGTTGGACCAGCCTGCTGACCGGAGTCGCCGTCAACACTTGCGAAGCCTTGGGGTGGCGTGCAGCGGCCAAGGGGCACAAGCTGAACCTGCTGGCCGAGTCGCGGCAGGAATACTTGGGGTTGGATGTGACGGCCTTTGCCCAGTCTTCGGGTGCATCAACCGTTTCGCCGGGCAACCCACCACCCCCGCCAGCCACCTGGCCCTTTCCCATCGCCGCGATTGAGCTTGAAAACAGCCTGAGTGATGCAAAGGTGGCGTACTGCCTTTGGAAGGTTGCCTGCATCCGCTGCCCATTTGCAGTGGTGGTGGCATATCGGGCGGACTGGGACCAAGCCCACGGCTTGTCCAAATATCTAGGGCAGCACGCCCCGCCCGAGCTGACCAGTAATGGCCAGACCGTTCTGCTTATGCTTGGAAGTCGCAGCCGAGGGGAGCAATTCCCTTGGGGCTATTTTCGATTCTGGAAGTACACGCCGACCTTGAAGGGGTTTGCGAAGTTGTGAAGTCGGAAGGAATTACTATGGCCGTGAAGCTGAAGTCTTGGCACAATGTGGTATCACCGCGCGATGACCTCAAGAATTGCAGGCCGCTGGATGCGTCCGAATTTGCCGTGCACCTAGACCACATCAGGGATGGCAAAGCGCATGAGGA
>JBBRKQ010000129.1:0-10661 GCA_038231815.1 Phycisphaerales bacterium | reverse complement strand
TTCCAGAGTGTGCCGTGGATCATCGCCTGCCACCTGTTAGCCTGCTTCGGCGGGGCGGCATGGCCCGCCGTGCAGGGAGATCTTCTCCGGCGAATCTACCCCGATGCCATCCGCGGTAAAGCGTTTGGCTTTCTCACCGCCTCGTTCATGCTGGGTGGGGCCGCGGCAACGCTTGGGCTGGGTGAGTGGCTGGATCGCGATCCCAACGCCTGGCAGATTTACATGCCGCTGATGGCTGGCCTGCAGGGCCTCGGCGTGGCCATCATTGCCCAAATTGTGCGTAAAACCGGCATTGAGCGTGAAGGGTTAGACCGCAGCGCCGGCAGCGCTAACCCCGCTGGCTCGCTGCTTGCACAGGCCTTTGAGCCGCTGACACACATGCGCGAGGTGTTACGCACCGATCGCGTGTTTAAGCGCTATGAAGCCGCCTTCATGACCTATGGCATCGGTTGGATGATCTGCGTTGCGCTGCTCCCGTTGCTGGTGACCGACAAGCTCCAACTCAAGTACGACGAGATCGCTCACTCGACCCATCTAACTTTTCTGATCCTCGTTGGCCTTATGACGGTCCCCGCATCCTTGCTGATGACCAAAATCGGACCAATGAAAATGGCCGCCGCCAGCTTCTGGTTGTACTCGGGTTACCCCCTGCTGCTGCTGACCGCCACCGACCACTCCTCACTGATGATTGCCAGCATCCTCTACGGCACCGCCGCGGCCGGTGTGAATGTCTGCTGGATGCTCGGCCCCGTCTCGCTGGCAGGCTCTGCAGAAAAGGTGCCGCAGTACGTTGCCATTCACGCCACCCTGGTGGGCCTGCGCGGGGCACTCTTCCAGGCCCTAGGCGTAGTCCTTTACACTCTCACACAAAGTTTCACGTGGCCCCTGCTCATCGCAGCGGGAGGGTTCGCCTGGGCAGGTTGGCAGATGTGGGTGCTTCGAAAGTACACACCGCAGCCCACCGACAAAGCCGCCGCAGCGTAAGTACAGTTCAGCTTCTCATGGCCCGCAAAGCAGACATCTCGCAGGGCGTGCTCTTTAACGACTCACCGGCCGCAAGGCTTGATGGAATCGTCGGTCCATCGCCGGCCGCCCAGTCCACCAAGGCCCTTGCAGCGAGGGTCCACTCCATGTCCAGCAGCAAGCTGCGTATGGGCACCAGTTCATGGAGCTTTCCCGGCTGGAAAGGCCTGGTGTGGGACCGCACCGTCAGCAAAGATGTACTGGCATCAAGCGGCCTAGCCGCGTACGCGTGTCACCCGCTCTTTCGCACGGTCGGGCTCGATCGTACGTTTTACGCCCCAATGTCCGAGCACGCCCTCGCTGCACTCGCGGCGCTGACTCCGTCGGACTTCTCGTTTCTAGTCAAAGCCCACCAGGTTCTCACACGCCCTGGGGTTGATGAGAACGGCCAGACCTTCGGCAAGAACGCCGGACACGACAAGCCAAATCCGGACTTTCTCAATCCTGCGTATGCCATCGACCGCGTCATCGGCCCAACCGTGCTTGGCCTTGCCAGCCGATGCGGGCCAATTGTGTTTCAGTTCCCGCCGATGGATCTCTCCCCCGGCGGTCAGCTCGCGGCCACGCTCGGCCTCTCCACCAGTCGCGGCACAACCAAGAACACCATCGTCGGGGCGATGCTCGACAAACTCGAAGCCTTCACCGATGCGCTGCCGCGAACCCCGGTCGGCCCGAACTCCATCACACCGCTCTACGCCATAGAAGTGCGCAACTCCGAACTGCTGACACCACGTTACATCTCCATACTCCGCAGCCGTAGCATCGTCACCGCACTCGCAGGCCACCCAAGCCAGCCGCCCTTGCCAGAGCAGGTGCGCCTGCTGCAACCGACCAATGGCCACGCCGTCGTCGTCCGCTGGCTGCTGCACCCAACCGAACAGTACGAAACCGCCAAGAGCCGCTTCGAACCGTTTGATCAGCTTGTTGAACATGACCCGCTGGCACGCCTGTCCATCGCAGAACTTTGCATAGCTGCGATGGCAGAGGGCCTGCCCACATGGATCGTGGCCAACAACAAGGCGGAAGGTTCGGCGCCACGCAGTATTGAGCGGCTTGCCCAGCAGATCGCCGCATCAATGGATCAGCCGCAGCAAACCGATTTGCCCTAAGCGATCCGTACCAAACAGTCACGCGCTGCCGTCACTTTCCCACCTTGCCCTGGCACACAATCCGCAGGTTGCGAATCAGGTTCGCGGCAAGTTCTACCGGGGTATCCGGCTGAAGCACCAGCCAGCAGCGGGCCGGTATCTTTGATTTATTCTTTCCGTCCGTCTCGGGCTGTATCCAAAGAAAACCGCTGCAAAACGGTGATCCGGGCAGATCTCGCATCGCCAGACGAATCTTCGGAGCATCATCGCGGTTGCCAAAGCTGGCCCGTTCAACGGCCTCCAGCGTGCTGGCAAGGTTCGGGTGCACCGGCTGATCATCAAGCTGCTGCCGAATCGTCGCGACCGACAACGCCCGCATCGCCAGATCAATTCGACCGAGTATCTGCTGCTGAGCTGCATCCTCCGCCATTTTGGGATCGATCAACACCAGCAGCCGAGTCTTGACATTCAGCGCTGCCAGTGGGTTCGATGCCATTTCGTGCGATGCTGCCTTGAACTCCGAAAGGTCACCGCTCGTCAGCGTCTGCGCGGCAGCGCCCATCGCCGCAAACATCAGGGTTTCCGGCAAATTGTTTAGATCAATGGCGAGGCCCTCAAGCGTCCGCAGGTCAAGCCCACTGGTCACAGGCTCCGGTTCCACCTCCGCCATCGGCGCACCAGCTTCCGTCAGCCCAGGTACCGCCGCGGGGGTAGGCTCCGCTTTCTTGGTTCCGGCCCGGCCGATGTCAAAGCCCTTGAGAAAGTCTGACCCGAACGCTCGCTGCAATTGCTTTTCAACCTTGCTGCCAAACTCCGCGATCACTTTGGTGTCCAGCGCCGCAACCTCGGGTGTCCCGGCAGCGGGCCGCGCCGCCGCACCACCGGCTCCGGACTGTGAAACCCCCGCCGTGACGGTGTTCCCACCGCCCGTTCGCGGGCGTGATGAACCGGATGATCCGTTCCACAGACTCACGAACCACAAGACAACCACTGCGAACACCACAATCGCCGCTGTTGCCGCGGGCGATCGCTTTCGCTTGCCCGCTTCCTTGGTCTGCCCACCAGCACCGCCCGTGCCACTCGGCCTTGCAGTCGGCGAATCAACCCGGGCACGCGGTGTACCAGTCTGGGCCGCAGCCGCCACATGCCCGCCTTCTGCATTCCCGGCTGGCGCATCGGTCATTTGCATCGTCACACCAAAGGTGTCCGGGCCAGCAAGCGGGACAGCGCCTGGCTCTCCGGTTTTGTCTCCCTCATCATCAAAGGAGCCATGCTCCACCATTGCCTCGCGGCTCGCACCAGTCGGAATAAATTCCTCAACCCGA
Organism: Phycisphaerales bacterium; assembly: GCA_038231815.1. GTDB lineage: Bacteria > Planctomycetota > Phycisphaerae > Phycisphaerales > UBA1924 > CAILKP01. The sequence goes on along the minus strand of JBBRKQ010000129.1, from coordinate 7,225 downwards.
GGTTTGCCCGCAGCGCCACCCTCCTCGATATTCTCACCGAGTCCCGGCACGAGCCGCAAGTCAACCTCGCCATCCATGCCCAGCGCAAGCAACTCCGGATCAAGCCGCTCGGCCAACTGTCCATCGGCTCGCTTGCCTGTGAAAGTTCCTGCTAGCGGCTTTGGCGCGGTGTAACTCACCGTCATTGTCACTGGTGGCCCGGCGCTTTCACCGGCCTCCAAAGCTTCCTTTTGTTCCGCCAGCTTCACACTCGGCAGGTCTGAGGGTCGAAGCTTGTCAATCGCGTCCGGCCCTGTCTGCAGCGCCGTGTAGATCACTTCAAGATCGGCAAGCATCGCCGCACTGGTCGGATACCGCTTGTCATAATCCGTCATCGCCCGGCGCACCACCCACTTAAGCGTACTTGGGCAGCGCTTGCTTAAGGCCGATAGCGCGCCGTGTGCCGGAAATGAGTTTTCCAGCACGGCGTACAACACCGCGCCAGCACCGTAGATATCAAACTTGCATCCATCAATATCTTTCACCTTGGTGCCACGCAGCGCCATCCGCACCATCTCCGGGTCACGGAAGTACTCAGTCCCGTGGGTGGTCAGCGTCATGCTGGACCGCAGTGGTGTCAGCAGACCAAAGTCAACTAGGTGCGCCCGCGAATCAACCGCGTGCACAATAATATTGTCCGGCTTGATATCCTTGTGCCACAAGCCCGCCTCGTGGTATACCCGCAGCGTGGCCATCAAATCGCATACATGCTCGACGGTACGCTTCAGCTGTTCATGGCCAAGCCCCCCGGTTTTGTCCGTCTCGGCTACCGGGCTCTTGGCGTGCAGTTCGTGCGTTACCAATGACAGGCTATTGCCAGGAACATACCGCATCACATAGAAAAAACGCTCGCCACTGAGCTGGTGCTCGAGGATCAGCCCAAGCCGGTGCGCCGCCTCCAGAGATCGCGATTCGCGAATGATCTGCGGGAGGCTCGAGCCCTCGCGTATGGAAAACGACTTGATCACCACGTCACCAACAATCCCCGCCCCGTCTGCATACCCATCCTTTATCAGCTCAGCCGCCTTCTCCGCCGTCGGCCTTGCGACATACAGCCGACCACCCGAGCCGCCGCCTGCAAGCGTGCCCAAAATCGCGTAACCGTCAAACGTTGGTGTGTACTTACGCTTCATCCTGGGGGCCGCGGCGGTCGCGGCGTTGGGCCCGGCCACCGTCTGGCCGGTCATGCCCACCGGCTCGCCCGTCTGGGCAGATTCAGGCCCGACCACACCACCACCCGCACCGCCCTTGCCCTGTCCGCCCGGTCCGCCCTCCTCATAACCGGGCTCGCGATGAACTACCCGTGGCAACCGCCGCTCAACACCTTCCAAAATTCCATGCAGGTAGAACAGCCGCAGCGGGTGACCCAGAGCCACGCGATAGAGGCACAGGCCCGCCGCCTTGGCCTCCGCGGCAAAGGCCTGAGCGTAATACTCCGCTCCAGCTTCACGCTTGGCCAACGAGTTAAAAACAACGAGCGCCGAAAACGCAATCGCGGTCACCGCGTGCCCCAGCAACCGCACGATGTCCGTCACCACGAACCGCAGGAACAGCCCAATGTGCCGAAAAAGCCAGGCCAGCGCTCGCGAGATCGGCAGCACGCCATACACCACGGCCACCATTCCAAGCGGAACCAGCACCACCAGGGCAACTATTAGCACGACCAACAGGCTCCCGGATGATCCCTCAAACACGCCCTTCCCCGCCGCTGCTGGCACCACCCGGGGCGGAGCAACCACCACTGTGCCGGGCAGTGAGCCCTGAGCCGGCTGCGCAGGCACCGCCGGCACCACCGGCGGGGCGATGGGCAGCCCCGTCGCCAGAGGCATAAAGACGGCCAGGATTGAATCTGCATTGCTCAAGGTTTTGTGGATTGGGAAACCGCAGCGCCCGGTATCGCCCAAGCAAGATTGCCAGCCTTCCGAGCCAAAGTGTATGAACAACATCACCAGAGCGGAACAAGTCGCCGGCCGCAGACACGCTTTCCATCAATTTCGTCGGTTATAACGCAAATCGCACATGCTCGAGCCTCCAACCAACCTTTATCCGAACGGGCCTCGCCGTCATAAACACGTGTTTACTTCTTGCCGCCCGGGTAAATCCGGTTCCGCAGCCCATGCGCCCCACCGCAGCTTCTCTTGCCCTAGCGTCGCCAACATTGTTGCTTCGCACCAAGCTCACCATCTGGCTTCTCGTACCGCTCTTGGCGGTTCTGTCGCTGGTGCTGTACAGCGATTGGAGCCGAAACCGCCGCGCCGCTCTAGTCGCCGCCAACGAGATCATTACGGAGCGGGCGACCGCCGTCGCCGCTCAGATCGACACGCGCATCCGCTCCATCATGCGAGCGGCAGAGGCCGCGGCCGTCCTCCCGCCGCGGCAAGCCGGCGCCTTTGAAAACGCCGCCCGACAAATGATCGTCGGGCCGTTGCGATACGAGCCGGCCATCTTCGCAACTATTGTCGCGTTTGATGGACCCGGCGGCAGACAAGTTGCGCTGGCGGCCCGCCGCCTACGCGGCGGCATTCAGCCACGGCCGCTTCCGGCATCGGCCATAGCCGCTGCACCGCCATGGCTTGCCGCTCGCACACGCAAGCAAGGGTTCTGGACAACCCAGTTCACCGAGCCATCGCTTGCACCCGGACCGCTCTACGCCTATGCCGTGCCCGTTGTCGATCAAGGTGAAGTCCGCGGAGTGCTCGCGTTCGTTCTCCGCGGCGGTGATGTCCAAGCCCTGATCGCCCCTGCTCCGCTCGTGAGCCAAGCAGCACTGGCGATTGCACAAGGTACCGAACCGGGGGCCGACCAACCCGGCTCCACCGGTCTGCCAATTGTTCCTGAGACAATCGAGGATGAACCAGCACCCTCGCTGAAGATCGCCCAATCACTCGTTGGCCCGGATGGGTTTGTGGTCATCGACGCCGAGAAGCTCGTCGTTACCCACTCCAACCCCAAGTTCAAGGCAACCCAGTCAATCTTCAAACTCGCTGAACTTCGCAATATCACAGATCTTGTTGAAGCGAGCAAGCAAGTATTCTCCGGGAAATCAGGTGTTATAGAAGTCACCGGACTCGATTCCCTCATGCCGGAACTGGCGGACGATGGAACGTACATTATCGCCTACGGGCCGATTCAGGCCACGGGCTGGATCTTTACCACAGCCTTGGGTAAAACCGAACTGATGCGGCCAGTCAACGCTTGGCTCATGACCACAGCCATGCTGCTCGTGCTAGGGCTTGTGGCGGTGGTCATCGTCGTCATGCTGGTTTCCGGCCGCATTACCCGACCGATCGAGGAGATGGCCGCGGCCGTTGACAGGCTGGGCCGTGGTGATCTTTCAGTCCGCCTCGAGGGCGGCAAAGGGCGGGATGAACTCGCCCGCCTGGCCCGGGGCTTCAACACCACCGTTACCCGCCTGGCGGCCCAGATGCAGCGGGTGCGTGACGAAACCGCCGCCCGCGAGCGTATCGAAGGCGAGCTCAAAGCCGCACGCACAATTCAGGAGGACCTGCTGCCCCGCATCTTCCCGGCGTTTCCCGGCGAGCATCGGTTTGACCTGTTCGCGGTGAACACACCGGCCAAATACGTCGCCGGTGACTTTTACGATTTCTTTATCGTCGGGCCGAGACTCATCTTTGTAATCGCCGATGTTTCCGGCAAAGGCGTTGCCGCGGCGATCCTGATGGCCGTGACGCGAACGCTCATCCGCGGCGCCGCCGCGGAAGGGCTCTCAGTCACAGCGATCGCACGCCGCGTCAACGATGCGTTGTGCCATGACAGTAACGAGGGCATGTTTGTCACCTTGATCCTCGGTTCATACGACCCATCAAACGGAAGCCTTGAGTACATCGCCGCCGGTCACCCGCCACCGATCGTTCTCCGCCGCGATGGACCACGGGCCATCCCCGATTCAACAGCGCCGATGCTCGGCGCATTCGCCGAAGAACTGCTCGGCGAGTTCGCATCAGAAACACTCACCCTCGCCCCCGGTGAAGGGGTGCTGCTCTACACCGACGGCGTGACCGAAGCGATGGGCCCGGGTCAGCAACTCTTCGGTGAGCTTCGACTGTGCGAAGTCATCTCCGCACACCCAACCGACGATGCGGCAACGCTCTGCCAGGCCGTCAACACGGCCGCAACAGACTGGCAGCACGAATCGCTGGCCGACGACATCACCGTTCTGGTGCTCCGTCGCACCACGCCGCCTGAGCCGCAAAGCCCCGCCGTAACAGGCTGTTGAAAAACCCACTTTTCTTCCCAAAATCAAAAAACCGCATCTCCTTTGCGTCCGAATGGCTTGTCATGCGAGGCAGAGCCAACCGTCAGCCCAATCTCTTCGTGCACCTCAACCTGGAAGAAAAGGTTCCGGCCGATCATCCCCTGCGAGAGATCAAGCGGATGACCGATGAGGCACTCAAGGCGATGAGCCGCACCTTCGCGGCGGCGTATTCCGAGACCGGACGGCCGGGCGTGCCGCCGGAGCGGCTGCTTTAAGGCGATGGTCCTGCTGGCGCTCTACACGGTCCGTTCCGAGCGAGCCCTCTGCGAGCGGATTGAGTTCGATCTGCTGTTTCGCTGGTTCCTGGACATGACCCCCGATGAGGAGTGCTTTGACCACAGCGTCTTCTCGGTCAACCGCGAGCGGCTCGAGAAGCTCGAGGTCACCCGCAAGTTCAAGGAAAGAATCGTGTTCATGGCCATCGATGCCGGGCTCATCAGCGATGACCACTTCTCCGTCGACGGCTCGCTGCTGCAGAGCCACGCGTCGCGTAAGAGTCTAAAGCACATCGAGAAGATCAAGGCCGAGAAGCAAGCCTCGGCAAAGGCCAAGGCGGACGGCGAAGATAAGCCGAAGGGCGACAGGCCGGACTCCAACGGATGGGTCGATTTCAAGGGCGAAAAGCGCCGCAACGCGACGCACCGGTCAACGACAGACCCGGAGTCGAGGCTCTTTACCAAGGGCTCCGGGCAGGCGGCGCTGCTGTACCACTCGATGCACGTGCTCATGGAGAATCGCAACGGCTTTGCGATAGACATCCAGATCGATGCGGCCGATGGCAAGTGCGAACACCGCTCAGCGCTCAAGCTCATCGACCGCGTGGGCCGCAGCTACGGGATCGAGCCGAGCACGCTCGGCGCCGACAAGAATTACGACTGCGGCTCGTTGCGAGTTGATCTGGACAAACGAGATGTCGATGCGCATGTGGCCTGCAAGTCGGTCAAGGAGATCGATCCGAACGACCCGGGATCATGGCAGCGCTGGCACAACCAGCAGCGGCAGCAGGAACCCGGGTACAAAGTCAGCCAGCAGAAACGCAAGCGGGCCGAAGAGATCTTCGGCTGGTTCAAACAGATCGGCGGGCTGAGAAGATCGAGGCTGGTGGGCCGCTGGAAAATCCAGCAGCAGGCCGATGTGGGGCTGAGCACATTAAATATGGTAAGAATGATGAAGCTGCTGGCGACGTGAGGTGAGACCGCGGATCGCGGATGGCAAATAAGCCTGATCGCTGATCCCATCACCGATCCGCCCGCGATCTGACGGGCCGCACATGATTCGCCGCGGCCCGCGGCATCGCGAATGAGCCTGCTTGCGGCCGTTACTGGGCATCGCGGCTCATCGGGAGGTCAAAGTACCGCGGCAGCAACAAAGCGACCTATGAATCTGTAAAAAAGCGCGAAAAGAGGGGTGAAATTAGTTCCGGGTTGGGTTTTTCAACAGCCTGTTAGGTTACAAGATGAGCGGGTGGTTGGATGAAGGCGGGGTGGCGACAGGGCGGGGCTTTGAGGCTGGGTGGTTGTTTGCGTCTGGGTCTTCACGTGCCGCGGGGTGGGGCGGGTTTGTGATTGGATCGGTGGCCGCGGCGGGGAAGGGGATGGGGGTTCGTGCGTGGGTGGGTGGGTTCGCGGTTGGTGGGGCGGGTCAGGTGTGTTGGGGTCGTTTATTCCTGCGTTCCTCCGGGACGCGGGGGATTGGGCGAGGTGTTCCACTGGCTGCGCGATGCCCGGGGCGGCAGCGCTTGACCAGTGGCACGATTCTGCGGCCCCGCTGGGGCCGAGAGGCAGGAAGGCGGGGGCCGGGAGGCGGGAGGTGGGTTCGCTTTATCACTTTGCGATGATGCTGAATGCTTGGCGGGTGGTCTGCGGGTAGCAGTTGGTGCGGTGAGCCATAAATGCTCACTTGAATCGCTTCGCGAGAGAAGGTAGGGTTTGGTGAGAGTGGATGGTGCGAAGGAACATCGCCAGGGATGGCGATGCTGCGGATAGCAGAACACCCCGGCGAGCTGAAGCTGCCGGGGTGCTGGGTAGGAAGAGATGCGGATTGTGCTAGCAGCCTGCTGAGAAGGCGTTGATGAAGGCGATGAAGTCGGAGCCGTCGATGATGCCGTCGGGGGTGAGACCATTTGCACCACCGCCACCCACATCGGCGAGTGCATCAGTCGCGGGGTCGCCGGTGGAGAAGGAGTTAATGAAGGCGATGAAGTCGGAACCGTCGACGATGCCATCGGACTGGAGCCCGTCAGCACCGCCGCCGGCGATGTCGGCCAATGAGCAGGCTTGCGGGCCGGAGGGGGTGACGGTGATTGCGGCGGGGGAGGTGTTGGTGCTGCCGCAGGTGTTGGAGAAGATGGCGGTGTAGGCGCCGCTGTCGCTGGCCTGCGCGTTGGTGATGGTGAGCGTGGCGGGCGTGCCATTGGTGGGCGATGGCATGAGCCCGATGGCCCCGCTCACGGTGCCGCCGCCGGCGGAAGCGCCGCCGGTGCCGTTGACAATGGGCACGCCGTTGCGACGCCACTGAACGGAGACGTTCGCATAGCCGTTGGCGGGGGTGGCGGAGAGATTGAGCGTCTGTCCGGCGTCGAGGTTCTGCGGCTGAGGCTGGAGCGCGACCCGAGGGATGTTGGTTGCAGTCCAGCGGGCGATGTAGTTCGCGCTCACGCCCCCGGCGGTGGTCAAGTTGCCCCCGGCGACCAGGTCGCCATGGGGAAGCACGGCCAGCGCGAAGACGGTGTTGTCCATGCCCGTGCCCAAGGGCGACCAGGCGGTCCCGTTCCAGCGGGCGATGTAGTTCGCGCTCACGCCCCCGGCGAAGGTGAAGAAGCCACCGGCGACCAAGTCGCCGTTGGGCAGCACGGCCAGCGCGTAGACGAAGTTGTTCAAGCCCGTGCCCAAGGGCGACCAGGCGGTCCCG
>JBBRKQ010000128.1:0-10702 GCA_038231815.1 Phycisphaerales bacterium | reverse complement strand
TTCCTCAGCGATGATCAGCACCGGCTTGCCAGCAGTGGCAATCTTGTTTAAGAACGGAAGGAAATCGGCCATATTGGCGATCTTCTTCTCGTACAGCAAGACATAGCAATCCTCCAGCACAGCCTCGGCCGTCTTGGGATCGGTCATGAAGTACGGGCTGATGTAGCCCTTGTCAAAGGCCATGCCCTCGACGTAATCCAGGGTCGTCTCGTTGGATTTACCTTCCTCAACCTCAACAACACCCTCGGCACCGACCTTGCTGATCGCCTCAGCGATCAGCTCGCCGATCTTGGCATCGTGCGAGGCCGAGACCGTGGCAACCTTGGCGTAATCGGCCTTGCCCTTGCACTTCTCGGCCATGGCCACGATGGCCTCACCGGCAACCACGGCGGCGCCGTTGATGCCGCGCTGCAGCGCCACCGGATTGGCCCCGGCGGCAACATAGCGGATGCCCTCGATGAAAATAGCCTCGGCCAGCACGGTCGCGGCGGTGGTGCCGTCACCGGCTTCATCGTTGGTCTTCTTGGAAACCTCGGCCACCATCTTGGCGCCCATGGACTCGAACGGGTCGGGCAGCGTGATCTCACGCGCCACCGACACGCCGTCGTTGGAGATCGTCGGCGAGCCGTACGACTTCTGCAGCATCACGTGGCGGGCCGAAGGGCCCATGGTGACTTTAACGGCGCGGGCGAGCTGCTGCACGCCCTTTTTCATCTCGGCCAGTGCGGCCTCGTTGAACATGATTTGCTTTGTAGAAGCCATGGGGGAATCCTTGAAATTGCCAAATGGCAGGGGAGTCGCGAGTCGCGAGAAAAGACGGGGAGAAAAGAGAAAAGATAAAAGAGACAACACAGACGAAAGAAAAAAAACTGGCCTTAATTACTGAGTGCCTTCTTCCTAATTTGATCAATAGACCATTTGATCATTTGATCAATTCTCGCGGGCTGTTTCAGACCGCGAGCACTCCCAGCAACTCGGACTCCTTGATGATCAGCATCTTCTTGCCCTTGTGCTCAACCTCGCTGCCGGCGTACTTGCCGTATACAACCGTCGCGCCGATCTTGACACTCATCTCGGCTCGCTTGCCGTTCTCGAGCAGTTTGCCGGGACCGACCGCGACAACCTTGCCCTGCACGGGCTTCTCTTTGGCGGACTCGGGTAAATAAATGCCGCTGGCGGTCTTGGTTTCGGCTGCGGCGGGCTCGACGAGGAGACGATCTTCAAGGGGCTTGATGGACATGGGAGACTCCTGAAAGCGAAAACGTGGTTTAGTTTCGATAAAACCGATCAATTCAAATCTGGGCAAACACTATGGCCAATCCTGTGCGTTGGCGCTTGGTACTTTAATTAGTCGTGGTCGTGGTCATGACCGTGGTCATCACCGCCGCCCTCGGTGGGGGCATCGGTGATCACGCAATCGGCCGTCAACAGCACCGTCGCGACAGAGGCCGCGTTCAGCAGGGCCGAACGGTCAACCTTCGCCGGGGTGAGCACGCCCTGCTTCAGCAGGTTGCCGTACTCGCCCGTGAGGGCGTTGTAGCCGAAGGCTTCGCCAATCTTGGCGTCGCCCTCAACAACCTTGGCCACCACAACGGTGCCCTTGTCGCCGGCGTTGTCGGCCAGCGTCTGCAGCGGCACAGCCAAGGCCTTGTACACGGTGTCCATGCCCGCGGCGGTGTCATAGACAGCCGGGCCAACATCTTCGCTGCTTACTTCGTTCTTCCTGCCGTACACATTCTTCCACTCAGGGAGTTTCTCAATCGCGGCCCGGGCTCGGATAAAGCTGGTGCCACCGCCGGCAACCACACCCTCGGCAACCGCGGCTCGCGTGGCGTGCAGCGCATCTTCGATGCGGGCTTTTTTCTCTTTGAGTTCGGCCTCGCTGGATGCACCAACCTTGACCTGTGCGACGCCGCCGGAGAGTTTGGCAAGCCGTTCCTGCAGCTTCTCGCGGTCGTAATCGCTGGTCGTGTTCTCGATTTCCTTGCGGATCTGCTCGATGCGGCCCTGAATGGCCTTGGTCTCGCCGGCGCCTTCAACAATCGTGGTGTTGTCGGCGTCAACAATCAGCTTCTTGATCATGCCAAGCTGCTTCAGCTCAACCTTGTCAAGCTCAACGCCCACATCCTTCATGATTGCCTCAGCGCCCGTCAGCACGGCCAGGTCTTCCAGCATCGCCTTGCGGCGGTCGCCGTAACCCGGGGCCTTGACGGCGCACACCTGCAGCGTGCCGCGGAGTTTGTTGATCACCAGCGTCGCCAGAGCCTCGCCAGAAACATCCTCGGCGATGATCAGCAGCGGCTTCTTGGCCCCCATCACCTTCTCCAGCAGCGGGACGAGCTTCTGGATGTTGTCAATCTTGTCCTCATGAATCAGCACAAGGCACTTGTCAAAGTTGCACGTCATCGCGTCAAGGTTGGTCGCAAAGTTGGGCGACAGGAACCCGCGGTCAAACTGCATGCCCTCGACTACCGTAACCTCGGTCTCGCGGCCTTTGCCCTCCTCAACTGTGATCACGCCGTCTTTGCCCACTTTGGCAAACGCATCGGCCATAATCTTGCCGATCTCGGCATCGTTGTTGGCAGAAATCATCGCGACGTTCTGAATGTCAGCATTGCCCGAGACGGGCTGGCTGATCTTGCCGATGTGGTCGCTGGCGGCCGTCACCGCCCGCTTCATGCCACGCACCAAGGCGTTGGCATCAACACCCGCAGAAATATGCTTCAGGCCCTCACGAAACAGCGCCTCGGCCAGCACGGTGGCCGTGGTGGTGCCGTCGCCCGCATCGTCGCTGGTCTTGGCGGCCGCCTGCTTCACCAGCAGTGCGCCCATGTTCTCTACCTTGTCGGAAAGTTCAATCTCCTCGGCAACGCTCACGCCGTCCTTGGTCACCGTTGGGCCGCCCCAACTCTTGTCCAGCACCGCGTTGCGGCCACGCGGCCCAAGCGTGGCTTTCACGGCCTTGGCCAGCTTTTCCACACCGTTAAACAGGGCTTGACGGGCGGCGAGATCAAACGTGAGGGTCTTTGCAGCCATGTGAGGTAAAACTCCGGATCAAGTTTGTGCTTGAATTCTGATGAACCAGTGAACGAAACGGCCGAAGCGATCGCCGCGGCGGGTTACAAAGGCAACAACCGTGCCACACCACACCGCCGCGGCACCCTGCGCAGCACGCTTTCTGTTCGGTTAAAAATAGGTTTTGCCCCACCCCACCCACCCGCCAGCCCGCAGGCACCCCTGCATCGAGCAAAATCCTCTGCCGCTTTGGCAGCCGGGAACCGGGGGTTGCCCCACCAGCCGTCGCGTGCCCTCACCGGCCGCCCGCCCGATGCGCTGAACCAACGCCATTGCCCGCGCCGGGTGGAGTGTTGGGCGGGTTTCCGGGTGAGCGAGCGGGCTTTTTATCTTCTGCGCAGCGCTAGCGGCTTCGGGTTTTCTTGTGCATCATGTGAAGTTTGGAGTAAAACCATAAAACTACGTGATTTTGCTGGCACCCGGCCGCCGGGGAGGTACTCTCTACTCGGCGGGGCAGCATTCTGCCGGTCCGCCGCGGAGAAGGACTTTGAAACAGTTGAATGAATCGGTTGCATCTGTGCCCCCAAAACCGCTTGGCATTGCCGTATCACCGGTTGCCGGGCACTTGCGGGTTGGCTTTGCCTTTGGGCCGAATCGGCTTGGTGGAATCTTGGCAGCAATACTGCTGGCACCTGGCTTGGCGTTGGGCCAAACCCAAATCACCCCCGGTGCGCCGTCGGTGCCGCTGCGCCCGCAGGCCATTGCCAACGGTGTCGGCAGCCGCATCACGTACCAGTACAACACTGAGTTTGTCACCATCGGGGCGACGGGGAATGCGGCGTGGAACCCGCCGCCGCTCGCTAGCGACGACATGCGCGGCTTTGGTACTGTCAATTATGAATATCGCATCGGGCGGACCGAGATCACCACGAGCCAGTGGGCCAGCTTTCTCAGTGCGGCGATGGGGCGGTCATCCAGCCAGCGCTTGCCTTGGCTCAGCATTCCCAGTTCCTGGGCCGGCGATATCGATCCAAACTATGACGGCCCCGGTGTGCATTACCGCGCCATCCCGGGCCGAGAGAACTTTGGTGTTGGTGACATCTCGTGGCGCGCTGCGGCGATGTACTGCAACTGGCTGCATAACGGGCAATCCAACAGCCGGGAGGCTTTTTTAACCGGCGCGTACGATGTGAGCACCTTTGGTGTGCGGGGAAACGTGTTCACCGATCAAGCCTCGCGCAGCCCTGATGCCAAGTTCTGGATCCCTTCGATGAGTGAGTGTATGAAGGCGGCGTTTTACGACCCGAATAAGGGCGGGGCAGGGGTTGGTGGTTATTACCGCTATCAGAACGGAACGGACACGATGCCCGTTTACGGTTCACCCGGCGTCGGCGGTGAAGCGAATGCGGGCTTCAACACGACCGCCAACGGTGTGGATGCGACCCAAATCCCCCTGATGAGTTACCCGAACACGCAATCAGCGTGGGGGCTTCTTGACATGGCTGGGGGCACGCAGGAGTGGACCGAGTCTATTTTTGAGTACAGTACAGGATACAAAGATCGAATCATTCTGGGCAGTGCCTGGGTCCTACCAGTTGGAATCTTCAACGACAGGCTGGGCTCGACCGGGGCTGGGTTCCCAGCGCAAGAGGGTTTTTACCAGGGATTTCGAATTGCGGCTGCGATTCCCACGCCGACCACCGCAGCGGTTATTTGCGTTACAGGAGTCCTTTCTAGTCTTTGCCGAAGGAGATAAAGCATGTCGGTCAGAACGCCTTTGAAGGTATTTTCTTTGCTGCTATTGCCGTTAGCCACCGTCGCACATGAAGCGGCCGCACTCGGGGATATCATGATTGTTAAAAAGATATACGCTCTCAACGGCGAAAACGACTACGTTCTGCAACCTGCAGTGACGCCACCGTGAAGACCGTTTGCGTCGAACCAGCCAATTACGGTTGATATTGGGGTGGTGGACGCAATGCCCACACACTATACAGTGTTGCACATTTATGACAATAGTACAAGCGGAACAGGGGCCGAAAACAAGCCGACGGCTTCGTTGGGTAATTTGATCGTGTCCGCAAACTTTGAAAATAGTTACAGTCGGAACTTTAACGTTTTCATCGCGGACGCTGACGCTTCATTCCAGCCGCTCGCAACGAGAGCATTCAACCCGGGCGTAGTGGATGTCTCCTCAATTTCGATTTTCAGCTCCGACCACAATCCAGTCGGTGACCCGGGTCTCAGAGATGAGAGCTCTAGAAATGCAACCAAGTTGTTCGCGACGATTTCTGGAAATCTCGATCAGGATGGAGTTGTTACCGTCGGGCAGGTGTACCGGTTCGACGCACCCGGCATTCGCGAGCTGAGTGGCATCGGACTTTCCGGAGGAAAGCTTGATGGCACACTAATCGCAACCAAGCCCTATCAAACGTCATATGGCAGCGCGGCCGGCGACGATCTGAACACTTGCAGCATCCAATTCGTCCGCTTCGGCAAGTCGCTCGAAGGAACTCTCAGTGCCGAGGCCGCCGGAATCTCTCAAGTCATCGTTGGCACCTCTGGTCAGCCTGAGTGCTCCATTTCCGGAACCATCACGGCACCACAAGGCAGCATCTCATCGATCCAATGCTTCGGCCCGATCGGGGTCAAGTACGGGCCAGCCGGGGCGGTGGATATCGCCGCAACCATCACCGCCGGCAACTGCATCCGTCAGATTCGCAACATCGGCCCAGAGAATGCACAGGCCACGGACAAGATCAACGCGGCCATCAGCGCTGGAACATTTGCAGATGACCTTGCACAGAGCCAACTCATCGAAGCCCTTGTAGCGAACAACGGCGTTGCGGTACTGCAGGCGGTTGGGGCAATAGCACTCATCGAGACCGGCGGCGATCTCCCGGGTGGCGTTTCCGCAAAAAACATCGGCGGCACGCTCGACACAGCACTACCGCGAAACAGTGATGGCCGCCGCGGCATCATTGCTCGTGGCGAGCTCGGTAACATTGATGTAAGGTGGAACGTGCTCGGGGCGGACATCATCGGCTCATCCATTGGCAATGTGACAATCGGCAATCAACTTCTCGGTTCGATCATCGCGTGGGACCTGTTCGTGCCGAGTTATCCCGGAGAGGCGCCGACCGAAGAGCAGAAAAAACTGGGCACAATCGGCCTGATTAATATCGGCAATTACGTCAATGAACTTGACTTTGGACTCCAAGCACTCCAGCTCGTGTATCCGGCGGGCTTTATCGGCTCAAACGCATCCCCGATTGACCGTGGCGACTATGTCTATGCGGACCGTGAAGTGCCAGTTGGCTTTCGCACGCGGGAGACCAAATGGTTCTCTCGCCGCGATTTGAATGATATGGATGGCGGATCGCAAGACTGCGTCATCTATGCGGGCCGAGAAATTGTAGATATCAACATCAAGCGGACTTCCCAGATTCACGAGTTAGACGGGCTGACAACCGTGCCGAAGAAATTTAGACCCAGGATCGAAACCCCAAAGATTTTAAAGCAGTTATTCCTCGATGAGATGCTGGCTGGCGTGGTATGGTCAGGGCGGTTGACCCATGAGTACACCGCTGGCTCACCAACAGTACCGCCACAGCCTGTGTTTCATTATCTCCCGGGCAACCCTCTTTTGCACCGCAAACAAAAGGTTGTCAACACGTTACAAAGCAGTTACATGAAGCCAAAGGAGGCAATGATCGGCTGCATGAGCCCTGCCTGCGACATCTAAATCGATTCGATTGTCATTGATGGTGTACCTGACCCTTTTCGCTTCGATTGTCTAGAGGACATGCTTGGCGAATTGCATATGCCGCTGCTCCAGCAAAAACAGTCGATCGTGATTGGCGGCAAGCTTGGAGCACATGAAGAGGAGAACACACTATCGCGAACTCTCGCACCAGAGTTGGCTGTTTGGGCAGCGTACTCGAAGACCGCGCTTGGCCTTGCTGCTGATGAAGACTCGCCGCGAGGTCATGACCGCAGGGTACGGTTTACGAGTTCTGCTTCGCCGCGATTCTCGTTCTATTCGGCCAATGAACCGGACCTTGCACCGCGTGCTGCGATACGGCTCGCGGCGCCGCACGGGCTGCAGGGTACCGTTTCAGTAGATGCCACGTATCGGGAGCGATTGGGCGGGCAAGCGCCCTACCAAAAACCCGAGCAATTGCGCGGCACTGTCTGGCTCGGCGACGGTACTACCAGTCCAGAACCGCGAGTGATGGGTCCGACCGATCTAACCGCCTCCGCCAGCACGCTCATCTTGCCGCTGTATACCGAGTTGCCATCGAACTTGGGTACCGTGAACGGCGGCTACGGTGCTGTCGGGCTGTTGCCTTACGCGCTGCATCGTGCAGCATGCAGCCCACCACTCCAACCGGCACCTGGGGTTGGTATAAAACTGAGTACCTTGCGGCCTAACCCCTCAGATGGCGTCGCCACAGAAACACCGACACTAATAGAATTGGAATATTATGGCCTGATTCCCCAGACAGCAACTCATGCAAATGCGTTGGATGTGCGTTATAAACCTTTTACGCTAGGGGCTTCGGACCTCCTCACCGAAAGGTTATTCTATGTTATTAGCGGGCTAACTGCATCGCAGCAGCGACTCCAAGTGAGCCGTGAGGATTACTATAGACCTAGATACCCAGACCTAGCTCTAGAAGTTGTCGATTTGTATGAGGGCTTCTTTAGTTTTACTGCCGGTCCGGGCTTGGTGCTTGGCACAGGTGCTCCAGCAGACAGCGATTTTCTCCCTTCTGATGAGGAAACCACGTATTACTTTACCGTCTATCGCTGTGGGACCGGAGGCCTTCCTAACCCGGCCGATGTGACGCAGGACGGAGTTGTTGACGGAAACGATTTTATTGCGTTTGTCAACGCTTTTGTTGCCCTAGATGCGCTTGCAGATGTCGCAGGCGGAACACCGTTCGGACCGCTTGGCGTAGTTGTCGGCCCGGATGGCATAGTTGATGGCAGTGATTTCATTGCGTTCATTAACGGATACGGCGCGGGTTGCGACTGAGTGGCATCCTTGGCTCGCATCCCACATCGTCCCACGAACCGCCCGAACCGCTCACCCGTAACGTGCGGGCACAACTTGGTCTCTGTCTGTTTCCCCCTCATCTGCGCCAAAGAGAACGCGAGCCGGGACGCTGTGAAACGTCCCGGCTCGCTTGCAGCGGCAATATCGACGCGTGCCGGCAACACACTGATGAGGTGTTTGGGCATCGGGGCCCAGAACCACCCCGCTTAGGGTTGCGCAACAGAACATTGCCCCTTCGCCCCTGGAAGACTGCCCTGTCCTCTTGAGGTATCGGGCTAGCTACGAATCCGGATTCGGCTATTTTTAGACTTGACCGTCCGGCCTCCATGCCCCCTACCCTTCCGGTTATGCTCTCCGTCACCCTAGCCCTAGCCGCCTCGGTTGATATCGCCTCGTACCTCCCGGTGCTGCTGTTGCTGCTTATGGCCATCGGCTTTGCCGTGGGCAACCTCACGGGGTCGCAGCTCATCGGCCCAAAGCGCCGGGGCACCACCAAAGACGGCACGTACGAGTCCGGCATGAACCCTATCGGCACCGCCCGCAAGCGGTTCAATGTGCGGTTTTATCTTATCGCCATGGTATTTCTGGTGTTTGATATCGAGATCATCTTCCTCTACCCGTGGGCAGTGACGTTTCCGAACCTTGACCAGCAGGAAGCTGGCGGCGGCCTGTGGCTTGTCCGCATTCTCTTTTTCATGCTGACAACGGTCGTGGCGTACATCTACGGCATCCGCAAGGGCGTGTTTAAGTTTGATTGAGTTGGGCAGCGTGCCGCCTGAGCGGACCGCGGCGTGATAACCCGCATCGCCTCACAAAAAAACCTTCTGTTGCTCGTCATTTCGTCGCCCAGGCGATGCGGCCGCTGCGCGCAAATTAATTCGTACCCGTAGGCTTGCGACGAATGAATCCTCTGCCGCCCATCCTGTCAGTCGGCGCCGCCGTCGTCATACTGGTCGATCTTCGCGGCAGTGATGGTCGCATCATCGCCCCCCCCGTGGCACGCCCGGGGTCATCACCGCCTCGCCGCGTGATCCAGAACACAATTACAAAGTCCGTCTGGCTGGCACAAACCAAAACGGAGCCGAGCACACAGTCCTTCGCCGCCAGCTTCAGATACTCAAAGCCTACCAGGCCGAGGGGCTGCTGATCGACCCACTCGGCGAGCACGCCCTGTGGGACTGCGTGGTGTACCGGTGCATCATCGGCTCACGTGCTTACGGGCTGGAACATGAGGGCTCGGATGTTAATCGCCGCGGCGTGTACCTTCCCCCATCCACTGCACAAGGGCACTTTACGGTGTGCCCGAGCAGCTCGAGCGCATCGAGACCGAGGAGTGCTAGCGGGAGTTCGGCAAGTTCATGCGCCTGGCGCTCAAGGCCAATCCCAATGTGCTGGAAGTGCTCTACAGCCCAATTGTTGAGCATGCAAGCCCCCTGGCGGCCAATCTGCTGGCCCACCGCCGCATCTTCGTCGCTGCTCTCAACGATCTGCTCCTGCGCGTGCGGCTCAAAGAGACCTCACCTAAAGCCCCACCAAAATCCCCTCCAAACGGCCCCCCAAATACCCCTCAAAACGCCTCACCCGGCGGCAGTCAAACGCGCCCGCCTGCATGAGCCTTGCCACCCACCTCCGATTTCAGCCCAGTATCCCGGGCACACCACAAACGAAACGGCGTTATCGCGCCGCCGCGTGAAACTTGCACCCAAACGCCGTCGCCACCTACCACGGATTTTTCAAACCCTCCCCGCCCACCTTCGTAGTATTGCCCATGCGAGTCTTCTGGGTATTGCTGTCGTTAGCTGTTGTCGGCGGGCTGGTCTTTATCTTTGCCCCGGCCGGAGGAGGCAGTGCACCCACCGACGCACCAGCCGCGCCTGCTGCCGTCACACCTGCTCCGGTTGCCACCAACCCTGCCACTACCCTGGCGCCGTCAGCATCGCAGGGCCTCCAGTCATCGCCATCTTCAGCAGCACCCGCGCCCACAGCACCGGCAGCGACAACGCCGGCCCCCGCCCCCACTGCCGCCGCCGCCAGTCCAACAATTCCAACACCATCAGATGCAGCGGTCACTGAAGCAACAAAAAATCTTGAAGCGGATGTAAAGAAAGCTGCAGCGGCCCCCTCCCCCGAGAGCACCGCCGCCACAACAGCAGATTCATCCCCCAAGCCCGTCGCCACCCAACCCCAACCAATCCCCGGCATCACCGACGGCAGCACCCAAACCGCCGATGGCATGTTCGCAAGCGCCATCGCCAGTGCCAATACCACGCCCAGCGAGCCCGTCACACTGCCGGAACACCCCGTATTCAGAGGCGAAAAGTCCCTCCCCAGCAGGGCCGTCCGCAAGGCCGACGGCACCCTGCTGGTCGATGACCGCTTCATCGTCAAAGGCTCCGGCACCGCCGCCGACCCGTTCATTGTTCCTTGGGACATGATCATCTCGGCCCAAGAAACTTACAAGCCTCGTCTGGGCATGACCAAAATCCCCCAGCGCGTCAGCATGCTCGATGGCAAGTACATCAAAATCGTCGGGTTCATCGCCTTCCCCATCACCGCCGCCAGCCCCAAAGAGGCGCTCATCATGCTCAACCAGTGGGATGGTTGCTGCATCGGTACCCCACCCTC
>JBBRKQ010000127.1:0-10819 GCA_038231815.1 Phycisphaerales bacterium | reverse complement strand
GCCGATACTTAATCGCATCTACTTGGTGTTGACCCAGAGCGGTTCCTCCGAAGGCGGGTATTGTGAAGGGCACAACCCACGGCTGTGGCTGCTAAATGCCGCATCGTCAATCCGGGTGTAGACCCGATTCTGGCGGATCCAGCCAACGGGCTGATAGCCTTGCTCCCCAAGATAGCTGAGCACATGGGTTTCATGACCAAAGGTGTTATCTTCAACGAGAAGCAGTCGGGGTTTAAAGCGTGAAAGGGAGAAGCCCTGGAGCAATCCCAGCTCGGCACCTTCAACATCAATGAATGCGACATCAATATGAAGAAAGTGGTCACCGATCGCCTGATCAACGGTGATCAGCGGAACTTTGACGGTAGTGGTGCCCAGTGACTGCATGTTCAGCAGACGGATGTGCCCCGGGTGGGTAGAAACAAACGACCGCTTACCTTCGCCGCCGCCACGCTCCTGAACCACCTGCAACTCGATCTGACCCGAGCAGCCAGCGGGGCCGCACGCGGCCTGAACGACGATGCTCCCAGGCCGATTCGCCCGGCATTCATCTGCCCGCTGCGGGATGGGCTCGATGAGCACACCCTTCCAGCCGAGCGCTTCCAGCAGGTAGCTGTTGCTGTGCCAGACCCCGTCATAAGCGCCAACCTCAAGAAAAATGCCGGGAGCATCCGGCAGACACGCGAGCACAAAGACATCCTCCATCCCAGCCGCTTTGGGCAACGTGCGATGGCCAGCACCTTGCTGACCTGCAAAGCCGGATACACCGCCGACAATCCGGTCTAGGAGGCGTCGGGTAGACCAAAGCAAATGCTCATGCTCGCGGGTCGACTCGGTACTAAGCCGGCGAAGGCGGCGGCGAAGATTTGCCGTCCGCCGGTCAGCACGAAGCGCCAGCGCGAGAGCCACACCTGCGACGATGAATGTGATAGCGTGGACCCAGACGTTCATATTTGTATTATGCCCCGGCCAAACCAGTGGGAATGAAACAGGCTCAAGCGATCGCAAAATCAGCAGGCGGTAGCTTCTGCGGGGCTAATATCCCCTTGTTGGGTGCTCCCCCTGCCTGCCCTCCGCAGTTCAACGGCATCCGTGGAAATTCTGACTCATGCGATTGCAAGATGGAATCAATCTGTTGCGATACGCCCCCAAAGCGAGACGGGCCGCCGCGTACGCAGCGGCGCACCAGTTGCCCGGCATGGAGTTTGACAGCTTTGGGCGCAGTCTGGGCCGGAAACTGTGGTTCGCGCAGCCCCGGCTTGGATTGGATTTAATCGCCAGCCCGGTTAACTGCGTCAGGTACTTTGAATTTAGCTTTGCCAAGTCCTGCCTTCCTGAAGTGGACGGGCGGTGGCTCGATGTGGCCTCACCAAGGCTGTTCTCAACCTGCGTGGCCAGTCAGCGGCCGCACTGCAAAGTGACCATGATCAATCCGGATGCCAACGACACGCACACCAGCGAAGCGGTGCGGGCGGCGGCCGGGCTCACCGCAGACCGGTTGGAACTTGAGACCGCCGACGTTGTGGCGTTCACAGCTGGTGCCGGAGTGTTCGACTGCATCTGGTCAATATCAGTGGTAGAGCATATTTCCGGTGCGTATGACGACAGCGCCGCGATGGCGGCGATGTGGGCAGCATTAAAACCGGGTGGCCGGCTCATTGTCACCGTCCCGGTGATGCCGGTGTTTACCGAAGAATTCCGCGATCGTAACCCATACGGACTGACCACATCGGGCTCTGCCAGCGCAGTTCGCGCGAGCGGAAAGGGTCACTTTTTCCAGCGGCTCTATGACCAGGAGGCGATTGAACGAAGGCTGGTAACGCCAATCGGCCGCAAGCCTGATCGGATGGAGTTGTGGGGCGAGCGTGATCCGGGCTGGTTCGCCGCCTACGAAGCGCGGTGGAAGCGACAGGGCTTGGTCATCACCGTCGATGATGCGCGCCTGATGGCGGACCACTTTACAAGCTACCAGAGCTTTGCGACACTCCGCGGCCTTGGTGTGTGCGGACTGCTGTTTAGCAAGCCTGAGGCCGCGGCGGACGAAACGGGCAGAAAGGCACCAGGATGAGCAGACGAATCGCGGTGGCAGCGCCGGACCTCAGCGGCAATGAAGAGAAGTACGTTGTTGATGCGATACGGTCGACGTGGGTCAGCTCAACCGGTCCGTACCTGACACGGTTTGAGCGCGAGTTTGCTGCCGCGTGCAAGACCAGTTCGTGCCTGGCGCTCTCCAACGGCACCGTTGCCTTGCACCTCGCGCTCATGGCGCTGGATGTGCGGCCGGGTGATGAGGTGCTGGTGCCTTCGCTGACCTATGTCGCTACGGCCAATGCGTGCCGCTATGTGGGCGCAGAGCCGGTGTTCGTTGATGTTGACCCCGAAACGTGGTGCATTGATCCGAAAATGCTCGAAGCCGCCATCACGCGCCGCACACGTGGGATAATCGCCGTGCACCTGTACGGTCACCCCGCCGACATGGACGCGATCAACCACATTGCGGCTATCAACGGGCTCTGGGTGGTTGAGGATGCCGCCGAAGCGCACTTTGCAAAGTACAAGGGGCGAGTGACCGGCTCACTGGCACGGTGCGCAACTTTTTCGTTCTACGGTAACAAGATACTCACTTCCGGCGAGGGTGGTGCGGTGACTGTCTCAGACCCGCAGCTTGAACTGCGGATGCGCACCCTGCGTGGTCAGGGAGTTGACCCAAACCGGCGGTACTACTTCCCGGTGACCGGGTACAACTTCCGGATGACCAATATCGCGGCCGCCATGCTGTGCGCCCAGCTCGAGCGGCACGAGCAGATCGTGGCCAAGCGACGCCAGGTATACACGTGGTACAAAGAGGCGCTCGAGGGCATCGCGGGTCTGCATTTTCAGCCCGTTGCGCCCTGGGCAGAGATAACCCCGTGGCTGATGTGCGTGAGGGTGGAACCGCCGTTTGCCCGCGGCCGCGATGAGCTCATGGCGTTTTTGGGAGAACGCGGAATTGAAACTCGGCCGTTTTTTATTCCACTACACGGGCTGCCGCCCTTTCGGGAGGAAAGTCGCAAGCGGGGCGAGATCCTGCCGATCACCGATCACCTGGCCGCGACAGGACTGAACCTACCGACTTTTCCTCAGCTTTCGCAGGAGGAAATTTACTACATCGCTGATGCGATACGCTCGGCGGCAAAGTAAACCAGTTGAGCGGACCTAGATCCATCCTTCGAAGTAGCCGTCTATGCTGGTGACGCATGATTCCACCGGTTGTTCTGATTATTTTCAATCGCCCGGACACCACTGCGAAGGTGTTTGCGATGATCCGGCAGGCCCGGCCATCACATCTGTTTGTAATCGCAGATGCAGCACGACCGAGCAGGACAGGCGAGACCGAATTGTGCGCTCAGGCACGCGCAATCACCGAGGCGGTTGATTGGCCGTGCCAGGTGGTGCGAGATTACGCATCGGAGAACATGGGTTGTCAGATGCGGGTGTGTTCCGGATTAAACGCAGTGTTCGCCCGTGTAGACCGCGCCATTATTCTTGAAGACGACTGCCTGCCCGATCCAAGCTTTTTCCCGTTCTGTGAAGAACTCTTGGAGCGTTATGCCGATGTTCCGGTGGTCACAACCATCTCTGGCAATAACTTCGCCGGCAGCCTTGGTGGGTTGCGGAGCCAAGAAAGCTACCACTTCACGCGATATCCGCACATCTGGGGCTGGGCAACATGGGCCCGGGCGTGGAAGGGGTTTGATCCAAGTTTGCCTTGGTGGCGCGGACGCCGCGAGCTGCTGACGCTCCGCCGGCAGCTCGGCACCCTGAGCGCAGCAATGTTCTGGTTCAGTTGGGCCAGAAACGTGCGAAAAGGAAAACTGAGCAGCTGGGGCATCCCGTGGGTGCTGACGCAGTGGCATCGTGGCAGTCTTGCGATTTGCCCCGAAAACAACCTAGTGACCAATATTGGGTTTGGCATAGCAGCAACCCACACGGTTGATGCAGCCGAGCGCCTTGCGAACGTGCCAACGGCTGCGATGGTGTTCCCGCTGGTGCATCCGGCAACAATCAAACCCTCGGCCCAGGCACAGTCGTGGACAGAACGATACCTCTACAGCGGCGGGCGGAGGCCTAGCTTCAGCAGCTGGCGCCGGTGGGTGCTCTCGAAGTGACCAGCGCATGATGGTGGTTATACAAACATGAGCGATGCCGCAGCGAACCAACCTAAAAGCCACACCAGCGACCCAGCGGGTAAGCCACTGCACGTGTGCCTCTGCGCGAAGTACACGCCGGGAATTCAGGGAGGCATCGAGCAGTACGTGCTGGCACTTGCTCGAGGTTTACGGGAGTTGATAAGCGATGGCGGCGTGCACGCGCACGGGCTAAAACTGACCATGCTCGTCGGTCAAGGCTGCGCGGAAGCGATCGACAAGGCGGTCAATCATGACTCTGGCCGCGGCGACCGCAATAAACCAGCAATTCGTATCGCGGTTGTTGAAGATATATCGCAAAACGCCAGCTTCATGAACAGCCTGCGATCGCGGCTTGCCAGATCAAAGCGATCGCGAGCGGATGCCGCGCTGCGAGCGCCACTTGGCGATGCGGGACGCGACTGGCCCCACACACCGGCGGCATCGCGCGGCGTGCTAGAGAGCCTTGGGTGCGACATCGTTCACTTCGCAGTGCAGCGAGCATTTTTAACCGATGTCCCCAGCATCTATCAGCCGCATGACTTGCAGCACCTGCATCTTCCGCAAATGCTGGAGCTTGGAGAGCGCCTGTCGCGTGAAAGTTCGTTTCCTGTATACTGCCGGCGGGCTCGGGCAGTTGCGGTGGCGTCCAGCTGGGTGAAGCGTGACCTAATCGAGCACTACGGGCTGGCTCACGAGAAGGTACATGTAACGGCGTACGCGCCGCCGAATGCGTTCTCGGCCCCGCCTGATGCCGCAGGGCTCAAAGAACTTTCGGCAAAGCTCGCGCTGCCGGATCGATTCGCGTTTTATCCCGCACAGACGTACAAGCATAAGAACCACGTATCGCTCCTAAAGGCGATCGCGATGCTGCGCGACCGCGGTGGACCGAGAGTGAATGTGGTATTCTCCGGACGTCGCAGCGAGCACGCAGCAGCCATCGATGAATTGATTGTCGAACTTGGTTTGAAGGCTCAGGTGCAATTCCTCGGGTTCGTAAGCGAGGCAGAGCTTGCCGGAATCTACACGCTGGCGGTGTGCACTGTCATCCCTTCCCGCTTCGAGGCGGCAAGCTTTCCGATGTGGGAGTCGTTTCACGCGGGCACGGCAGTTGCATGCTCGGATATCACCTCGCTGCCCGAGCAGGCGGGCAATGCGGCCCTCATCTTCGGGGCGACCGATATCGCGGCGATGGCAAGCTGTATCGAGCAGCTCTGGACAGATGTCGCGCTGCGGGAGCGCTTAGTCGCGGCCGGTCGGCAGAGGCTTGCCGCACTGAGCTGGCAGCGTACCGCTCGCCAATTTGTCGCCCTGTACCACGCTGTCGCTGGAAGACCGTTGACAGACTGGCAGTCCCAGATACTACAAGAACCCGCGCTGCTTTGATGCCCAGCAGCGGTGTCGATCCATGCTCCTGAACTTTGGAAGCGGCGACGGCTGGTCGCTATGCTGGGCACGCTTCAACGTCACGAGCGATGCGGAGCCACTCGCATCAGAGCACGGGTTTTCATGAACGAACTGCCAACCATCTCAATCGTTGTTCCCAACTACAACGGCGCTGCCACACTGGGCGAGACGCTGGACAGTCTCAAAGCGCAGAACTATCCCAAGCTGGAAGTGCTGGTGGTTGATGGCGGATCGACCGATGGCAGCCGAGCGATCATCGAGTCGCGTGCGGGGGAGTTGGCGTGGTGGGTGAGCGAAAAAGATCGAGGTCAATCGCACGCAATTAACAAAGGCTTTGAGCGGGCAACCGGTGATGTGCTTGGATGGCTAAACAGTGATGACATTCTGCTGCCTGGCGCTCTGGCCAAAGTCGGCGCACACTACGCAGCCAACGCCCGGTGCGATGTACTCTCGGGCGTGACACTGGTAACCAAGCCAGGAACCGGGATGCCGCCAAACCGATGGGTACCCAAACCCAGCCATCTCAAGGTCGCCTGCTGCCGGGCGGCACTGCCGCAGCAAAGCACGTTTTTTCGCCGCCGCGTGCTGGCCCGCACGCCACTGATTCGTGAAGATCTGCACTACACGATGGATGTCGAGTTGTGGTGTTGGATGCTCGCACAAGGATTCATCTTCGAGCTCATTGGCGATGAGCTGGCCGAGTTTCGTGATCACCCGGTGAGCAAGACCCGGACGGGCGGCCAGAAGATTCTCTCCGAGTTGGAGCTTATCTACACGCTTTACGGCCCACGCGAGCGACTGCCCCTGACCTGGTGGACACGCCACCTCCGCCTGCCGCTCCAGCGGTTTGAACGTCGGCTGCCACCCAGACTCGGCAAGCTTCACCGCCGCATCATCAGCAATTCAATCGTCGGCATCCTCGGCCTGTTCTATGACCGCAGGTACGTTAAGGCTATGCAATGGGGCCAGTTTCTAGACCGCTGATCGCGCACCCCCGGCCGGTTGCTACCCGCCGCATGTTAAACCCGGGGCTTACCCAGCACCGCAAGATTTGACTGGTACAGCGGGCTGCGATCCGCAACTTGCGATTGCAGCGCGCCACTGGCAATAAGCCGGAACAGCAAGCCGCGAAGTAAGCGGGTGATCCCGGCCAACGCATGCGACACAAGTGGCACGCCCCCCTTGGCCGGTACGGGCGAAAAGCTGGCAAGATTGGTCCCGATCACGTCCCAGCCGGAGCCCAGCCGTTCACAGGCAATCACTTCCAGCCCGTGTCGCAGCGCCATCGCACGGATTGCGTGATCCGTCGGCCGCCAGAAGTCGTACGGCTGCTCATGCAGCGGATACGAGTGCGGACAGGTAATCACCACACGCCCGCCGGGTGCCAGCAGCGAAGCGATGTTCACGAACGCCGCATCCCAGTGAGCAACGTGCTCGAGAACCTCCGTGCACAAAATCAGCCCAAAGCCGGGGTGGGCGGCCAGCTCCGGCGGCAAAGTACCATCAATAGCCGCAACAAACCGCACCGATCCATCGCTGTTCTGCTGCGTGTCCAGACCCTCATACGTCCAGCCGCGTTGTTCCAGCAATTCCCGGAACGGCTGGCGACCGCAACCGATGTCAAGAACAAACCCAACCTCGCCACCCATCGCCGGAACAAACGAGCCGTGCGTTTCGATCGCCCGCGGAATTGCCTCGGCCAGCATCGGAACGATAAATCGCTCCTGCCTGGCCCGAGGTCGGTAGTGCTTTCGCTCATCCAGTGTGGGCCGCTGCGGCATCAAGCCAACCGGCGAAGCGGGCGGAACCATTGCCTCACCCGCGCCGGGTGCGGCGAACGATGTGGTACGATCTGAAGCGGAGGACTCTAGCAAGATCGAAGTTTACCCCGGATCACAACTGCCAGCACTGTCCACCGCTACTGATCCCACGATCACCCGGCCACTCACTCAGTCGCGCCCCGCTCGGCACTGCGAATCAGCAGATTCACGACCGATCTGCCCGCATCCGGATCGAACATCTCAAGTGCC
The DNA here is from genome assembly GCA_038231815.1 of Phycisphaerales bacterium. Taxonomy (GTDB): domain Bacteria; phylum Planctomycetota; class Phycisphaerae; order Phycisphaerales; family UBA1924; genus CAILKP01. Next base: position 3,219 of record JBBRKQ010000127.1, on the reverse strand, counting down.
TTAGCCCGAGCGGCGAGGCCGATGGTCGGCCAATCGTGCTGCGCCTGCAGGGCGGATCGAAGGACGGCGGTCATGTGCTCAGTTGATGGGGATGCCGCGATCCAGCCTTGCCGGTTGGAGGTGACCCAATCGCCGCACCCGCCCACATTGGTGACAACGACGGGCCGGGCCAGCAGCATCGCCTCGATCATCGCCAGCGGCGTGCCCTCAAAGTGGGAGGCCAATGCAAGCAAGTGGTGGGTGGCCCAGAACTCACGCAAATCAAGTACTTGGCCGGGAAAATGGATGCGGCTCTGCAGGCCGAGGTCGGCGGCAAGCGCTCGCAGCGCAGCACTGTCCTTTCCGGTGCCCGCCAATGTCAGGTGAACGCGAGGATCATCAATCCGAGCCAGCGCGTGCAAAAGCAAGTCCTGGCCTTTAGTGGCGATATCAAGCCGGGCAACGCAGGCGATGCGGATGGAATCATCAGTGTGCGCGGGCCACGGCAGCGCGCTGGTATCGGCAAGGTTTGCCGGATTGCATACAACTCTGGCCCGAGGCACGGCGACTCCTAACCACTCAGAAGCCTGCTCGATATTGGGGGAACAAACAAACAGATTTGCCGCGGCACGGTCGTAGTACCGCCGGGCGGCCAACTGGGTGCTGCGCCGGCACTTCACGCCGGGACGGTTGAACTGCACAAGGTTCACCATCGGCAACTGCGGCGAGCGATTGGTCAGCCAGTGCAGCAGCGGGCGAGTAGCCGAGCGGGCGACGCACTCATACGCCGATCCCTGCGAAATCAGGACAGCATCAGGCTCAAAGCCGCTGAGTGAGCGGATCCACGGCGGCGTGATGGGCAAGATCGCACCCAGCAGCTTTTGCACGCGGGTTTGCTCCCGCGGCCGCAGCAGCACTTGAGCACCTTCGCGGCGGAGCTTTTCAATCTGCGGCGGCAGCGACCCCCAGTCAAACGTGCTGATGAGCACCTTGTGGCCACCTGCCATTGCGGCGCGGGCGCTGGCGGCCCAGAGCTCTTCACTGCCACCCCAAGGGGCGCCTGCCATGGTGGAGATGAACGCAAGACGCATGAGGGAGGGGAGGGCGGAAAAGCCAAATAGTTAAATAAAGGCGGGAACGCGAGCGAGCAGCCATGAATCGTGAAGCAAAGCAAGCAGGGCAATGTATCCGACGAAAGACTTGACATCAGTGCCCTGGCGCTGCACCAGAGTGTTCGAGGAGCTTGATATTCTCCCATGCGCCACTGCGCCAGCGCCACAGTAGGAAGAAGCCCAGGGCGATGATGTACACCGCTGCGCCAATCCATGGGCCACGGCTTTCAAGCTGAGGAAACAGCACAGTCATGAGCCAGCCCAGCCCCACAATCAGCGTCCAGGCCATGGCAATTGTCGTAACACCCGGCACCGTGGTGTCACCAGCGCCACGCAACGCACCAATCAGCGTGATGCCCACACCATCAAACAACTGGAACACCGCTGCAATCATGAGAATGCTCACACCAATGCTGGTGATGCTCGCGGCCGCGACCGGATCAGTATCCCCCGGCAGGAACACGCCAATCAGGTGGTTTCGGAAAATGATAAAACACGCAGCACAAATGAGCATGTATCCGGCCGCCAGCAGCACGCCAAGCTTCACCTTGTGCCGCGCAACCTCGGGCTGCTTGGCACCAATGGCCTTGCCCACAACTGATGTTACCGCGAAGGAAAGGCCAACCGCAGGCATGAAACTCAGGTGCATGTACCGAAGCACAATCCAGCCCGCCGCGTTGTGATTCACCCCGAACTGGCCGGCGAGCTTGGTCATAAAAATTGCCCAGCACGCCAGCTCATTGCCAAACATGATCGAAGGTGCCCAGCCGATTTTGAGAATATCCCGCAGATGAGTGCGGCTAAACCGCCAAGCCGAGCGCGTCGCGTACTGATCGTTGTATCGCTTGGAAAGAAACAGGCTAAACGGAATAGACAGCTCAACACCCGTGCCGATGATGGTGGCGATGGCCGAACCCGGAACACCCATCGCCGGGATGCCAAGCTCCGGCCGCCCAAAGATGAGCAGATAGTTCAAACCAAAGTTCACGAGGTTTCCAGCAACTGCCGCGATGAAGACAACCGCCGGTTTGTGCATGCCGTAAAAAAATTGGGCCATGGCCCGCGTGGACATGGTCAGGATGGAACCGGCCAGAAGAATCTGGGCATACTGCGTTTCAAGACGGAGAAGCTTTTCGTTGTTCTCCGCCGCGCCCAGGGCGAAGAGATACGGCAATGCCAGCGCGTAACCGAGCATGAGCACATACGCCACGCACGCCACCCACAGGGCGTTCCAGGCATACGCCGGACCACGCTTAGGCGTGCCCGCGCCAAGGTTCTGCGAGACGTAGGTGTTGACGACACCGATAAGCCCCATGACAAAGCTAATGGGCAAAAACGCCCAGACACCACCATTGCCCTGCGCCGCAACATACACCGGATCGGCCGGCGTGATCCGCGAGACCATGATCCCATCAACAAACTGCATGAGGGTGTACGAAACCATCGTCGCCACAGTGGGCCCGGCGATCTTGAGCATCTCCCAAAGCTCAGAAAGCAAGCCCGGCGGAGCAGTATCAGGCGGCGGCAAAATGGGTGACAAAGCTGCCATGGGGGTTGAACGTAGCGGGGAGCGGGTGACTTTCCAAATGTGCAAACGATGAAATTACCAAGCAGGCGAACGACAGGGGACGGAAGGACCAGAACAGAACAGCAAAAACTTGAGCGGACCAGAAACAGCCACCACCGCCGCCGCACCGGTGTGAGCAAGGAATGGATCGATGATTCATGACAACAAACGGAGATGACGCGCGGATCATGGCCCCCGTGCGGCGGATGATGTTAGCAGATTGACGCATCGGACACCCCCACACCAAAGCACAAAAAAAACCCACTAAGAGCGGTACCCGGTAGGGTACCGTGGGTGAGTGTGGTGATGGTGTTTTTGAGATTGCGCAGTGGAGAAATTGACGCGTTTGGCGTTTGGTGTTTTGGGGGTTTGGGTTTTTCAGGGGAAGTGCAGGTTGATGCCCACCGTACGCTTCCGCGTACGGCTCTTATGGTTATGGGCCAGCTGGCCATTTGTTTCTGCAGATGCGATCGAAGTAGAGATCGCGCTGGCGGTTGGCTTCCCACTGGGCGGCGATGAAAATAGCGTGCTCTTCGAAGCGCGCGAGGGTTGCGGGGGGAG
>JBBRKQ010000126.1:0-10827 GCA_038231815.1 Phycisphaerales bacterium | reverse complement strand
CAGCAACCGCATCAACCGCATCAACAACCGAATCCGCAACTCCCACCACCGCCCCATTCGCCAACACAACACAAAACACTCCCGCCGATCCCTCCGATCAACCAACCGACATCATCGCCAAAATCGGCCCCACCCCCACGCCCACAACCGCCCCAACCTCCACTGAAATTCCAGCAAAAACAACTTCCGATTTGGCCATTTGGCAATTTAACCATTTGACCATTTCGCCTCCCCCCGCCACCCTCGCGCGCTTCGAAGAGCACGCTACTTTCATCGCCGCCCAGTGGGAAGCCAACCGCCAGCGCGACATCTACTTTGATCGCGTTTGTAGAAACCACTGGCCGCGCGGGCCATAAGCCCATAAGAGCCGTACGCGGAAGCGTGCGGTGGGCAGCAACTTGCAGTTTCCCCTAAAAACCAACCGCCAAAACATCAAACGCCGGGCGTCGCTTTTCCGCTGCGCGAACTCTTTGACATCATCTCCACGCTCACCCACGGTACCCTTCCGGGTACCGCTCTTGGATGCAGCCTTCTGACTGTTGCAGACATCTACGAAGCGTTGTCGGGCAGCCGGCTGCACCGCACCGTCGGGTACGGGCTTATTGTTAGCGCATGTCTGTTGATCCGAACCATCCTGTAGTCGCTGCCGATGCGTTGTCTGGCTTGTGCTCCTTTGCCAATATGGAGCTTCCCACACCGCTCCCGGCCGAGCCATTTGCAACATTTCGAGCTTGGCTAAACGAAGCTCACGAGCGTAAGACGCAGCCCAACCCAAACGCAATGACTTTGGCAACCGTTGATCCGGATGGCCGGCCCTCTGCCCGCATCGTATTATGCCGGCGGATGGATGAGGCCAGTAACTACATCGTCTTCTACACCAACTATGACAGCCGCAAGGCCCAGGGGCTTGAGGCACACCGCTACGCGAGCGTGGTGTTTCACTGGGATCATCTCGACCGCCAAGTTCGCATGGAGGGCCTGATCGTGCGCTCTCCCGCCGCCGAGAGTGATGCGTATTTCGCTCGCCGCCCAATTATGAGCCGCATCGCGGCGTGGGCCAGCAGTCAGTCGGCTCCGATCGCTTCCCGCGAGGCACTGCTTGCCCAGAACGCGGCAGCGGAAAAGCGGTTTGGTATCATCCGCACCGGCGAGGGCGATGCTGGTGTGACCGTGCCGGAGGGCCTTGTGGTGCCGCGGCCAGAAAACTGGGGCGGCTACCGGCTCTGGCCGGAGCGTATCGAGTTGTGGCTTGGGCACTCAGCCCGCTTGCACGACCGAGCCCGCTGGATGCGGTCGGTGACCGTTGGCGACGGTGATGCCGTGCTGCTTGGACCGTGGGCGGTGATGCGGCTGCAGCCATAAGCGGCCGCTGGAAGTAGCCAAAGTACGGTCCATCGCGATTACGTACCGAACGTTCGCAGCAGTTTGCGAAGGGTCGGGTCATCGTGCTCGATGTCGTCTAGGTCCTGGCTCTTGCGGTAAAACTGGCTGGGTCGGTCGCTGTTGAGTTGCCCGTTGAGCTTGCGCAGGGCCTCATCTGCGATCTGGCGGACGCGCTCTCGGGAGATGCCAACTTCAATGGCGATCTGTTTGAGTGTCAGCGGCTCCTGACCATCAAAGCCAAATCGCATGCGCAGGATGCGGGCCTCACGCTCATCAATGGCATCCAGAAGCCGGCGGATGGTCGAGAGTTCATCATCCTTGATGATGAAGTCCGCAGGCTCACCCAAGCGACTATCGGGCAGCATCTCCTCGAAGCTCATCGCGTCGCCCTTGTCATCAAGCGGCGACTGCGGCGGCACTTTCACGGCCTTGATCGCTCGTTTGATGATGCGCAGCTTGCGCATGGGCAGTTGCAGTTCATCGGCCAATTCTTGGAGGCTAGGAGGCCGGCCAAGAGTTCCTTCAAGCTTGCGCGAGGCTTGTTTCCACTTGGCGATCAGCTCAACCATGTACGCCGGAACGTGGATGGGCTGCACCGCGTTGATGAGCGCCCGCTTGATGGCCTGCTTGATCCACCAACTGGCGTACGTGCTAAACCTCGCGCCCTGGGCGGGGTCAAACCCTTCCACGGCCCGCAGCAGCCCCACGTTGCCTTCTTCAATCAGGTCTTGGAGCGTGAGACCCCGGTTCATGTAGTTCTTGGCGATGGACACCACCAGCCGCAGGTTGGCCCGAACCATCCGCTCGCGGCCTACCGGACAATTGTCGTTGATGATCGACCAGCCGAGGATTTTTTCCTCGTCTCCGTTGAGCAGTTGCATCTCATTGATCTGTTTGAGGTACAACTGCAGACCGGTCTGCAGATCCGCCGCGGCCGAGTTGCGGAAAGACTTGGTCATCGTCACGCGGGAAAACCTTTCAGCGATCAACGTCGCCAGCAACACTGCGGGGCACAGAAATGGCCGCCAGTGAACAAACCGTGGGCTGACAGGTAACGCTACGCCATCTTTGGCTACAAGGATTCACAGAATGCACGCAAAGTTTGTCAAACCAGTGTAAACATCGGACGCAAATGGGCTGCTTGGTCAACGAGAGATCGGTTGTTTGGATTGCCGGTTGTTGTCGCAAAGCGAACAGGCGGCACAATACCCCAATATTTTCCCGATGCGGACTTGACGACCACCCCGGATATCGGGCGTGGACGCGTAGGGTTCTCGGACGTGAATTTATCCGAAGCGCTTCGTCGAACGAACGTTCGATGCGCACGCCGTGTATATATTGTTTGGCTCCGAACCTCGCCGCGGGGCTGGTTTGGGCATTGCGCACAGGGTTGTGCGGCACTGGTTCGCTGGTTTTGGGTCCTTGGTTGTGGCGGCCTTTGGGCACGCATTGCGGATACTTATGGCAGACATGGATCTCTCTCGCATTTTGGAAGGTTGGCCTTACGAGCCGGGCAAGGTTCAGGTGCGCCTTGTGGAAGGGACGGATGGCGAGCCGCGGATTCAGGTGCGGCTGGACCTAGGGATTATTCAGATGCACACCGAGGGCAGGCCGGATGGCCAGCGACCGCGGGGCTTTGATTCGCTGCTGGAGTATCAGGAGGCCCGGTTGGATGAGCATTCGGGGGAGCATGGATCTGCCCAAGGGTTTGTGCTCATGGCCGAGGATTGCCGGGACTTGAAGGAGGAGGCGGCGCAGTTTTATCGCCGGTACACGGCGCTGTGGGTGCTTGAAGATTACGACGGGGTGGTGCGGGATACGACGCGCAACTTGCGTGCGCTGGATTTGCTGAGCAAGTTTGCCGAGACCGAGGCGGACCGGCACGAGATGGATTTGTTCCGGCCGTTTATAACCATGATGCGAGCGCGGGCGCTGGCGAGCCAGGCGATGCGCGACAATGAGGCCAAGGCCGCGCTGCATGCGATTGATGATGGGCTGGAGCAACTGCGGCAGCACTACTCAAACACCGGTCAGGAGCCGGGGTTTGAGCGATCAAGCGAGGTGGCCACGCTCAAGAACATGCGCGATGCGCTGGTGCCCAAGCTGCCGGTGAGCCAGAAGTCTGACCTGCGGCGACGGCTGGATGAGGCGCTTTTGAGTGAGAATTACGAGCTTGCGGCGATTCTGCGCGATGAGCTTCGGCTGCTTGAGAATTAAGGACCCAAACGTGCGGCGATTGGGCGGTTGGCTGTTGACACCGTGCCGCCGCGGACCTTTGCTTGCCGCATGGTGTTGTACTGCTGTAGCGATTTGCTTTGGGCCAGTAAGATCAAGGCTACTGGTGAGGCGGTGGGGGTAGCGTGCCGCCCGGTGCGCAATGGGGAGATGCTCAGCGCTCGACTGGCCGACAGCCCGGCCCGCGCGGTGGTGGTTGACTTAACGAGTGAGCACTGCTGGAACTTGATGGACCTGCTGCGTGGTGCGGCGGCGACGGAGCAGGCGCGGGGACTTTCGGTAGTTTGCTTTGGGCCGCACGGTGATGTGGATGCCTTGCGAAAGGCGGGGGAGATGGGGGCCACCGCGGTGATGAGCCGCGGGGCGCTGAGTGGGAACTTGCCGGAGGTTTTGAAGTCACTTGATGCGGGCCTTGGTGCGGAATCGAGCAGCGATGAGTGAGCGTGCGCAGCTGATGCTGGGTGATTGGGCGGAGTGTGTGCGCACGATTGCGGCGGGCACGGTGGACATGCTGTATGTTGATCCGCCGTTTAATACGGGGCGGAAGCAGGTGGGAGCTGCGGGGGAGTATGCCGACAGCTTTGCCTCAACCGATGCGTTTATTGAGTGGTTGCGGGTAAGGCTGACTGCGACGATGCCGGCGCTGAAGCCGTCGGCGTGTGTGCTGTTGCATTTGGATTATCGAACGAGCCACAGGGCCCGGGTGCTGCTGGATGAACTGCTGGGCGAGGACCGGTTTGTGAATCACCTGATTTGGTCGTACGGTCTTGGAGGATCATCACCACGGACGTTTGCCCGGAAGCATGACGATATCTTGTTTTACTGCCTGGACCCGGATTTGTACTACTTTCAGGTGCCCCGCGTGCCGGCGACGAGTGTGCGAATGAAAGGGCAGAGCAAGAAGATGACCGATGTGCTTGAGATCGCAAGCTTGAACAACATGGCACTGGAGCGGACGGGGTACCCCACGCAAAAGCCGCTGGCGCTGCTGCGAATGCTGGTTGAGGCTTGCAGCCCGCCGGGCGGTGTGGTGCTGGATGGCTGCTGCGGGAGCGGGACGACGCTGGTGGCGGCTGTGCAGCTTGGAAGGCTGGCGGTGGGGATTGACCGCAACCCCGAGGCGCTTGCGGTGGCGAGGGGGCGGCTGGGAGAGGTGACGCCAACTTTTGAGGAGGCACAAGCGCTGGATGGCCGGATTTCGCAGTAGCGGCGGTGCTGGGATTGGCGGCGGGTGTGCGGGGATGCCATGTGTTTAGCGTTGTGCAAGTTGCCGACGACTGGTGCGCAGGTGTGGTAGACTCGGGGGTATGTTTCAATGGCTTGCCCGCCAATATGCCCGACGGATTGTCAACATCAACGTGAACATCGTTGTGGCGGGGCTGCTCGCGATAATACTGACGGCGATACCGCTGCACCTTTCACGGTATCTGGGTGTGGGGGACGATCATAAGAAAACGATTCTGGTGATCACGTTCGTGAGCGATTGGGTGATTGACCTGCTGATTGCGGTGGGACTGCACTGGCTGGCGAATCACTGGCCGCGGAGGCTTAAGGGCAAGAATCTCATCCAGCGAGCGGAGGAGGTGATTGAATCCGCACCGCCGCCGATACCGTTTTTGAAGGATGCGACGGCGATTCAATTGCAGAGGGCGTGTCTTAGCCCGCTGCTGTATGCGATTGCACTCGGGATGCAGTGGTTTTTGATCGAGGAAGGGATGGGGCGTGAAATCGCGGCGATTACCAGCTTTACTGCCGGGATCTTGGTGTGCCGCGTGATTCACACGTTCTGGCTGATTCGCATTGACCGGCGGCACCTGGAGGAGTGGGAGGCGAAGCGGTCGCAGCGGCTGGCGGAGCTTGAGCGCAAGCGAGCTGAGAGCGAGGGCGAGCGGGCGACTGACCTTGCCGCACAATCACAATTGGCCGCCGCCAGAGCCGCAGCGCACACGACATCAGCAGCGAAGCATGACAGTGATGCAACACGGATGGATGAGCGGTCGCAGCAGCGGATGAGCGGATCGAAAATCGGGCCGGCGGTGACGGAGGGATAGGGAGAGGAAAGCGAAAAACGGAAGGCGCGAGGCTACGCCGCGATCGCGTAGTTGCCATGTGCCTGTTGATTATTGCAGTTTAGATTTGAAGCGTTAAGCCTTCGCCAACGGCACGCGGCGGCGGTGGGGGCTTGGCTGGGGCACTGCGGCCAGCAGTGACTGGGTGTACTCGTGCTGCGGTGTGTTCATAATTTCATCGCGCGTGCCGTGCTCAACTATTTTTCCGGCGAGCATGACGGCGATGCGATCGCACATGTGCTCAACTACGGCCATGTCGTGGGAGATGAACAGATAGCTCAGTTGCATTTCTTGCTGGAGATCTTTGAGTAGGTTTAAGATTTGGGCCTGCACCGAGACATCGAGCGCGCTGGTGGGTTCATCGCACACGATGAACTTTGGCCTCAGGGCCAAGGCCCGAGCGATGCCGATGCGCTGGCGCTGACCGCCGGAGAACTCGTGCGGGTAACGGTCTGCCGCGGATTTGGGCATGCCGCAGCGAACGAGCACCGCTTCAACTTTTTCGCGAAGCTCTGCCTTGCTGCCCGCCTGGCGATGCACCACCAGCGGCTCACCCACGATGGCGGCGATTGTCATGCGGGGGTTTAGCGAGCCGGCGGGGTCTTGGAAAATAATTTGCATGTCCCGGCGGAGGGCTGCGAGCGTGCTGCCGCCGGCGGCGTACACATTGGTGCCGCTAAAGACCACGCTGCCGCTGGTTGCTGGGATGAGCCTTAGGACGGAGCGGCCAACGGTGGTCTTGCCGCACCCGGATTCGCCGACGAGGCCCAGGCACTGGCCGGGGCTAATGGAAAACGAGACACCATCAACCGCTTTGATGAACCCGGTGGTGCGTTGGAGCAAGCCGGAGCGTTGCGGGAAGTGGGTGCAAAGGTCGCGGACTTGCAGCAGCGGGAGGGCTGATGGTGCTAGTGCTGGGGCTTGGGAGGCCGCTGCGGTGAGAGCGGCGGCTGCCGAGTTTGCGGGGGCTTGGGCCATCTGGGTAAGAGTTTAGCGGAATTGTGGGTGGATGGATGGAGCGTGGTGCCCAGATGAGCGCACAAAGTACGGTGTAAAGGTGTTTCGCGGGACCGGGTCGTTTTGGCAAAGGGGTGCGGCGGGCTGGAAGGTGGCAACCGGGGCGGGCTGCGCAGGGCAGGGACGGTGGGCAGGCTGCGGAAGAGCGTGGGGTGAGCGTGATGACCGGAGGCAGCGGGTTGGGGATTTGAGGGGGATGGGCGGGGTGTGCCGGGTCAATGGGCTGGAAGTGCGAATGGGTTTTGCGGCGGGCTCGACCCGCCGCGGGGTGCGGGCTAGACTTGCCCCCGACGCGTCGGGCAGATAGCTCAATTGGTAGAGCACCGCATTGAAAATGCGGGGGTTGCCGGTTCAAGTCCGGCTCTGCCCACTAGCCCTGTTTCCAGCGGTTCACACCCGACCCGAACCCCCACTAATTCCCGCGAGTTTTGGGGGTTTTGCGTTTTTGGTTCTGGTCGCTTCTGGTCGCTTGTGCGCGCCTTTGTTGCCGGAATTGCTGCCGCTTTTTCGGCCACCGTTGCCCGGTGCCAATCCGCATCGGTTACTTGCAGGTAGTGCCCCGCCGCGATCGCCTTGGAATTGCCGATCCAAGCACAAACGGTGTGCAGGGGGAAGGATGATGCCAGTTCGGTTTGCCGGCTCGCCCGCAGGTTGTGCCAAGTTCGCTCCCAAGGCAGCAACCCGGCCCGTTTGATGATCCGCCGGAAGTGCGGATTCAAGTTCGCGCCCACCCGGTATTGTCCGATCACGTTTTCAGCGCCGACCGGGGCCGCATCAAACACCGCTTGCAGGTGTTCCCGAATCTCGGGGAACAGGGGGATCATCCGCTCGCCCTTGCCCTCATGGTGTTCGGTCTTGCAGGATCGCACCGTCAGCCGGTTGTGTTCCCAGTTCACATCCGTCCACCGCAGGGCCAAGGCTTCACTCGGAACGCGCAGCCCGCCGTACCGGCTCAGGACAATCAGCAACCGCCATTCGGCATCGGGTGCCGCATCAATCACCTTGGCGATGGTGTCACGCGACACGAACACAGCGCGGGCGGTGTTGATTTGCGGGCCTGCCTTCAATTGTGTGAAGGGGTTGCGGGTTGCCATGCCCCGCTGAATTGCCCAGCGGAACATTTGCCGGGCATACAGCACGGTTCGGCTGATCGTCGGTGGTGCATACCCGGCCGTGGCCAGTCCGGCCCGCCATTCGTCGGCATCGGAAAAACTGATCGTCGCCACGTTGCGGGTTTCGTTAAAGCGTTTCACAAGCGTTGCTTCAGCCTGCCTCATGCGAACCAGCGAAGCCGGCTTCACCGCCACACCCGCGAAGAATGCGGCCAGCATCCCGCCCAGCGTCACCACCTCCGCCGCCGTGCGCGGTTCGGTCAGCTTGTGCCGAACCACCCGGGCATAGATTCGATCGTCCAGATGTTCCAGCCAGCGGATGCCGTCGGGGTGAATCGTTGCGCCCAGCCGCTTTGCATCAAAGACGTGCTCAAACCCCGCCAGGTGGTTGAGCGCGTTTCGCTTTGAACACTTGCCCAGCCGCAAAGATTGCTGCCGGCCCGCCGCGTTGCGGAACAGAATTCGGACGCGCTCACCGTTGTTGCCTTCGTATCCAAGACTTGCCATGATGGTTATTCCTTCCGGGCCTTGCCCGGCTTTGCTTTCGTTGTGGTTGCCGTTGTCAGCACCAACCCCAGGTGCGTTGAGAGTTTGTCGATGTTCCCGCCGCTCATCGGCAGGCCGCCGGTCGCGAATCGGCAGAGGGTCGATTCGGGTATGCCCGTCGTCTTGCTGATCGCGTACCGGCTTTGCCCGCTTTGTTCAAGCGCCCTGCGAAGTGTCTCAGTCACGGTTGTCATAGGCCAGACTATAGCCACTTACTTTGGTTATTAGAAGCCGGGGCGTTACCGGCTTGCTGCCGGCTTGCCCGGGGGGGGCGGTCGGGGTTGGGTGGTTGGTGTCACCGTGCCCCCTGCCGGTTGCCGCCAAGAACGGCATCAAGCCCGCCCAAGGCCGCCACATTGACGGGTTTGGCGGCCTTCGAGCCATTCCCGCAGGATTCGGCGGGATTCACCCGAAGGCCGCCACCGTCGGTTGTTTGGCGGCCTTCGAGGCCAGTGGGGCGCACTTCACCAGCGGGGTCACTTTGCCAATACCAACCGCTTTCATACCCAATCTTTACCGGGCGAACCCCGGCCGTTGCCCTGGCACGTTCGAGCGTGCGGGCAGAAAATCCATCCGCCTTGGCTTCGGCCAGTACTTCCGATCCAAGTTTCGGACCGTCCGCAAGATGCCCCCGCAGCCAGTCGGCCGCTTCGTCGCGTTTGGACCGACGATCGCCATTGCACCCATCGCTCCGGTCGCCGCCGTTCTGCGCTGCCAGCACATCGTTTGCCGTCATCGTCACCGGGTCATGCTCCCAAGTAATACAGGCCGGCTCGCCGCTGATCGCGAACGCCAGGCCCGCCGGCGGCTCGGCTAAGTTATTCTTTCCGGGCAGCAACAGCCGCCTTTGGTTATCGGCCGGGTCAAGCATCAGATGCAAGACAGAACGGGCCATGCCGGTGAAGGCCCGTGAACCCATCACCAGATCATCGGCGTTCGATCCGCTGCCTTTGCGTAGGTGGGCAACTATCAACACCGCAGCGCCGGTTTCACGGGCCAGCGCCCCCAGTGGAGCCAACACCGCGCGCACCTCGTTATCCCGGTGGGCATCCACCTTGCCGCCAACGAAACTGCCGATTGGGTCGATAATCACCAAAGCGCAATCGGGTAATCGTGCAAGGGTCAGCCGCAGCGGTTCAATGTCTGCCAGTGTAAATGCCGCTTCGTGCGCTACGCCTTTAGCGTTAATCCGCACCACCGCCTGCAACATGCTCACCCGTTTGCAATCCGCGCCGTGTGCATCCAGCCGGGGCCTGATCGTTTCCTCCGGGTCATCTTCGCCGGCCACAAGCACCACCGAACCAACCGGGCAGGTCGAACCGTCGGGCCACGGCGTGCCCCTTGTCACCCGCGCCGCCCAATCCATCGTCGCCATCGACTTGCCTTCACCGGGCCTGCCCGCCAGCAAAGTCAGCCGGCCCGCCGGAATCCGCCCATGCCACAACCAGTTCACCGGTCGGGGCTTTACATCAGCCATGCAGATCACCACCGGCGCACCCTGGACAGGCGGGCAATTGGCCAAATTGGAGTATGCCCGCTCGGCACGTTTAATCTCTTTGGCTAAGGCTTCGGGGGTCAGTTCGTTTAGCGTCTTGCTTTGATACAGGCCATCGCCGGGAATTTGCGCAATTGAAATAGCCGCGGCAACCTCAAATACCGCCGCGTACTTCGCTCGGAACGCGGCGATCGGTGTCAGGGGCGGTTGGAACAGCACTACAACTCTGCCTTCGACCCGCTCGCGGATTGCCTCTGGTGTACCGCAGATGACGCGATCCAGGTCCAGCATCGCCGCCGCAGCCACATCCATGGTGTCATCGACAACAGCCAATTGCACATCGGGATGTTTGCCCCAAGCCAGCCCCACCTTGCCGTAGGCAAACAGGCCGGGGAAAAACTCGGACTCTACTACACCATCCCAGATTGTGCGGTCGATGCCGGGGGGCAGCGGTTCCGCGTTCACCCGCAAGGGGGCTAGGTTTGCTTCTGTGGCTTCGCTCATGCCGCACCCCCGTTCTGCCGTGCCGCATCGCCGGGCAGCCCAGGGGCAATCGTCGCGGGCTTGTGCAACATCCTGCGCGATTCAATGAAGCGGCGCATATCCGCCGGGTCAAATAGTCGGCGGGCCGCGATCTTCACCGACGGAATCTCGCCGCGTGTTCGCAGGTTGTCGATCGTGCCGGGTGACACACCCATCATCCGGGCCGCTTCGATTCGATCGACCAATAGCGGCGCGGCTGGATTGAACCCGGCGCGGCTTGTGGGGGCGGTGTAGATCGGTGGGGGACAATTTCCGATTTCGATCCGAATACCAGCGCCAGCCTTGCCGGCGGTAGTTGTCGCGATAGGATTGGGTGGAATGGTCGGTGCAAGCTGACTTGCGTTAGCCACAGTTTCAGCTGTGGCTAATGCGTTTTTGGGGACGATCATTTATTGCTTCCCTCCGTTTGTGATTTTGCCCGTGCCCT
>JBBRKQ010000125.1:0-10884 GCA_038231815.1 Phycisphaerales bacterium | reverse complement strand
GTCGTTTTTGCCACGAATTTGCCCTCGCGACGGTGGAAAACTCCAAATTGTGCAAAATCTTCAGGGAAATTGGTAACTATTTGTGGACGATAGCTTGAAAAGCCTAGAAAACAGTGTATAACTTGTGGTATACATCGCAGAGGATCTGCGAAGGGCACCGTTTTACGGAGAAAACACCATGGCAGCGAAATCAAAGTCTTCTTCCAAGTCCGCACCCAAAGCCGCAGCGAAGCCCGCTGCAGCCCCCAAGGCAGCCAAGCTGGTCGCCTCGGATAAGCCCCGTGGCAAGAGCATCCTGTCCTCAACCATCGCCGATCACACCGGCCTGCACCGCAAGCAGGTCGCCGCTGTGTTCGAGACCCTCGGCAAGGTCATCTCAGTTGACCTCGCCAAGCCCAAGGCTGAGAAGCCCAAGGTCTTCGTGGTCCCCGGCCTGCTGAAGGTCACCTCGGTCTTCAAGCCCGCCACCAAGGCTACCACCAAGGCCAACCCCTTCAAGCCCGGTGAGATGATGGAAGTCAAGGCCAAGCCCGCCAAGACCGTCCTGAAGATCCGCGCTCTCAAGGCCCTTAAGGCCATGGTCTAAGTTCAGACCCTCAGTCCACAAATAAACCATGCAAAGCCCGGATGCGAATCCGGGCTTTGTTTTTTTTGTGCCGCCTTTTTACCCACCACCGCACCCATCCGCTGTCCAAATCCGCTTCGGCCACGCGGACATGCCGAGGTACTATTTCGTTCAGGAGACTCGCAAATGAACTCGCTCACCACCGGCCTCACCGCGTTCCTCTTCGCCACATTGCTCGTTCCCGTTTCAACATCGCCCGCCAACCAAGTCGCGCCGCAAGCACCCCGACTTGCCCAGCCACCCACGCCAGCGGAGGTCCCAACCCCCAATCCTGCCACGTTCCCGGCCTCATGGATCGGTCATTGGAAGGGCGATGCCAGCAGCGGTAATGGTGTGCAGTCCCAGCAATTCACGATGGAACTCATTATCGCCCCAACCGACAAGCCCGATCGCTTCGGTTGGACCATCGTCTATTCCGGCGCAGCGGGCCGACAGGAGCGTGCCTATACCCTCATCGTCAAGGAGGCGGCCAAAGGTCTTTACTCGATAGATGAAAACAACGGCATCGTGCTCGATGCCCGCCTTATGGGTGGCACGCTCTTTTCGCATTTTCTCATCCAAGGTAGTCGGCTCACAACCCGCGATCGCCTTGAAGCCGCGGGCACTGCCGATGAGCACATCAGCATCGAGATCGTCACGACCATCGAAGATCAATCTTCTCCAACCGGCGGCAAAGACGGCGTTCCTGAAGTCCAAAGCTGGTCGCCCGCCAGCATCCAGATTGCAACCCTCCGTCGGTTGGCCGTCGCGCCAAAGCCCGCCGACCAGAACAGCCACCCCGATGCAGTCGCCAAACCAAAATAAGTCGCACAACGAAGGCCTTAACCAACGCACGACCACCGTTGATCCCGACCAATACGCTCTGCCTCCGTACACCGGTCCAACTTCCCCTAACCTGCCGCTATGTCGGCACACCGTTTCACCAACAAACTCGCAGGTTCCAGCAGCCCCTACCTCCTCCAGCACGCCCACAATCCGGTCAACTGGTACCCTTGGGGCCAAGACGCTATCGATGCCGCACGCCAGCGCAACGTCCCCATCTTCCTCTCCATCGGCTACTCCACCTGCTACTGGTGCCACGTCATGGAGCGCGAAAGCTTTGAGAGCGAGCAAACCGCATCCGTCATGAACGACCTGTTCGTCAACATCAAGCTCGACCGTGAGCAGCGGCCCGATCTTGATGAAATCTACATGGCCGCCGTCCAAATGCTCACCGGTTCTGGTGGCTGGCCCATGAGCGTCTTTCTCGACCCCGTTACCCTCAAACCCTTCTGGGGCGGCACGTACTTCCCCCCCGTCCCCGCCTTCGGCCGCCCCAGCTTTGTTCAGGTCCTCCAGCGAATCAGTAGCGCGTATGAATCGCAGCATCAAGATATCCAAACCCAGGCCGAAACCGTCGCCGCGGCGGTCCGCGAAAAGCTCGGCACACCAACGCCGCCCGTCATGGTCGGTGCCCCGCAGGTCACCCAAGCCGTTGAAACCCTGCTCACCATCTTCGATCAAGTCCACGGCGGCTTTGGCGGTGCACCCAAGTTCCCACAACCGGCATACATCGAGTTCCTCCTCGCCGTGCTGCCGGTGCTCGATGAAAACACCCGGGCCGCGGTGGACAAGGCCATCCACACCACGCTCGAGGCCATGAGCATCGGCGGAATCTACGACCACCTCGGCGGCGGCTTCCACCGCTACGCCGTTGATGCAACCTGGACCGTGCCGCACTTCGAGAAAATGCTATACGACAACGCCCAGTTGGCCGCCGTATACGCCGCCGCAGCCAGCCCGGCCGGGCCTGCAGCGCCCCATGCGCCCCATGCGTTCCTTGCGCCAGTTGCGCCCGGCGAGCAAGATGAGCACGGTAAACATGATCAAACGCAGCGTGCCGGATACGAATCCACCTGCCGCGGCATCTTTCAATTCACATCCGGCCAGATGCGCGATGCCGATACCGGCCTGTATTACACCGCGCTCGATGCCGAGGTCGATGGCAAAGAAGGCCTCAGCTACCTCTGGACCGATGACTCACTCCGCGCTGCGCTGGCCAGCCAGCACACAAGCCCCGCCCAGACTAACTTTGCAGCAAAGCTCTTTGGCACTGACAAGGGACCAAACTTTCAGGATCCGCACCACCCCGCCGATGCACCACAAAACGTGCTGCGACTGGCCGAGCCACCTCGCACCCTGCTCCCGGCCCTTAGCCTTAGCACCGAGAGCTTTGACACCCAATTACAGAACATCCGCGCTGCGCTACTCACCGTCCGCAGCACACGAAAACAGCCAAGACGAGATGACAAACTTCTCCCCAGCCTAAACGGAATGCAACTGACCGCCCTTGCCCGGGCCGCGAGATTGCTGGGCGATAACGCACTGCTGCAAGATGCCGAGCGCACCGCCGCGGCCATCCTCACCCACCTCCGCACGCCAACCGGCCACCTGGTCCGCTCCTGCCGCGAGCAAATCACCGAGGGCGATGGCCTGCTCGAAGACTACGCCCACATCATCGCGGGCCTGCTCGCCCTAGCACGCTCCCTCAGCAGCCACCCACACCCTGATCACCGAGCCCGCGCCACCGAACTCATCAGCCGGGCCAAAGGCCTGATGCTCATCGTCGAATCCGCCTTCGGCGATGATGTCCACGGCGGCTACTTTGATGCCCGCGCAGACCAGCCGGACCTCTTCGTCCGTCCACGCCAAACCTACGACGGTGCCGTGCCCAGCGCCCAGAGTGTCATGCTCCACAACCTCATAGACCTTTACGAACTCACCGTCGATGAGCTTTTTCTCGATCGCGCCGTCGCCGCTCTCGCCGGTGTCTCCGCCGCCATTGCAGATTCTCCAGTCGCCGCCATCGGCTCCACCCGCGCCCTGTTACGCCTGATGCAGCTCCTCGGCGCCGATGAACTGGCCCATCGCCTGACCGAACTTGGCGCACCTGCCAAGGCCACAACCACCCAAGGCGCAGAAGCAGCAACCAAGGCCGACGGCATCGTCGAGGTACTCGTCAGCACCGACACGCTCGAGCTCGACGGCGCCGAACCCGCCGAGATGTTCATCCGTCTCGAAATCAAACCCGGCTACCACATCAATTCCGCCTACGCCGCTGAGCAAAGCGGCGGCACCGTCATCCCCCTTCGCATCGGGCTGACCGGCGGCAAACTTGATCCCGAGGGCCAGCCGCTAAGCCTTCGCGTCTACGCGGACTATCCAACCGGCGAGCCAATGCAAACCGGCCCAGCCGAGCCCGCCTACACCATCCACGAAGGCTCGGTTGAACTTCGAATCGTCGTCGAAATGGTAACCCCCACAGACGGCACTGCGCCGGCGAACCTCACCGGGAATGAGCGGCTGACACTGCAATATCAGGCTTGCCGCGGCGATGCGTGTTTACAGCCTGCGAGGCTGGTGCTGCCGGTGGAGTTGCGGGGGGTGTGAGGCTGCACCGACCGGGAAAGAACGATATCGGCCTAAGCTTCACCATTCTAAAACGCATACATCCATCGCGGTGATTGGCGCTGGCCTCACTGGCATGGCCACCGCAGCACGTTTGGCGGTGCGCGGCCAGCAGGTTACCGTCTTTGAGTCTCATCGGAACGTCGGAGGTTGCGCAGGGTACTACCGCCGCCAAGGGTTCGCATTTGATGTCGGCGCGACAACCCTTGTGGACTACGGACCGTCCGGTGTTGGCGGGCGGCTCATGGCCGAGATCGGGCTTTCCGACTCGCTGCTGGAGCACCTTCCGGGGTACCTTGGTTGGATCTCGAACCGAACAATCGTGCTGAGTTCAGAACCGGCCCGCTGGCGAATCGAGCGAGCACGCTCGCTCGGCGATACACCCGCGCATCGGCGTTTGTGGACGCTTCTGGATAATCTGGCACGTATCTATTGGCGTGCGAGCCAGAGCAGGCCCCGCCTGCCGATACAAAGCACTCGGGAACTCCTCTCGGCCGCTGGCGTGCTGCACCCCAAAGACTGGCCCTCGCTGCGGTATCTTCGCTGGACACTGGACGATGCACTGTCGTGGGCCGGGCTGCGACACGATGCACCGCTGCGGGCGTTCATGTCGATGGTCGTCCAAGACACGGTGCACAGCGAACCATCGGTCGCTCCGCTGATCAACGCTGCACTTGGAATGTCAATCCGCGGCGCGATCGCGAGGCCACACGGTGGAATGTTCGGCTTCTGGGGTGCTTTCGAACTCCGCGCGACAGAGCTTGGTGTGAAAATCCACCGGAGCTTACCGGTAGAATCGGTCGCCCCGGCACAGAATGGCCAGCGGGGACGCTTTCGGCTGACAACGGCACGCGGAGATTTCACGGCTGATGTGGTCATTTGCACACTGCCGATCTGGGACGCCGCACGCATCGGTCCACCCGCCGTCGGCGATGCCTTGAACCGTTGGTGCCGCAGAGACGAATCATCGCTTGGGGGTGCGGCGATGCTGTCGATGGGCGTTCCCAACGAAGAGGTCGCAGCCCACGCGTTTACCCACCACCAGTTCCTCCCCGAACCGGACCAGCCCCTGGGAAACGGCAATAACTGCTTTCTTTCGATCTCGTCGCCCGGCGACACGCTTTCCGCGCCCGCCGGGTACCGCGTGGCAATGCTCACAACCCACGTCGACCTCGACGGCTGGCTTGACCTAGACGATGTGGCCCACGCGCAGGCCAAGAAGATACTGGGAGACCGGCTCCTGAAAATTGCCCGGGTTGCGTATCCCGATCTTGGGCACCGCGCACAATGGCTCGCGTGTGCCTCACCGAAGACCTATTCAAGATTTACGCGAAGATACAAAGGGTCAGTCGGAGGAATACGGCTGACCCTTCGTAACAGCAACCAGAGAGCAGTGCCGCACAACATAGGTGTTGCGGGCTGGGTTCAGGCCGGAGACACAACATGGCCGGGACTGGGCACCACAGCGTGCGCGATCTGCAGTGAGATTGCAGCCGATGATGCGTGCCGGTCAATTTAGCTTTTGCCGGGAACGGGTGGCTGGCGCAACCGCAATGCGCCTTCGCACGATCGCAGCGAAAGCCGGGTCGGCTGCGTCAGTTACACACGATCTCGGCATCGCCGTCACTTCTGCTCATGCCGCAACTGCCCACACGCCGCGGCAATATCCCGCCCGCGCGATGCCCGAATGTGCACGTTCACATTCCGGTTCCGCAGCACCTGCTGAAACTGCAACACATCATCCGTCTTCGGCCGCGAGAACGGAATGCCCGCCACCTCGTTGTACCGAATCAGGTTCACATTAGCCCTCAGCGTTTGCGCAAGCTCCGCAAGCCGTGCAGCCTCCATCGGGCTGTCGTTCACCCCGCGCAGCAGTGTGTACTCAAGCGTAATCTCGCGACCTGTTTTCTCAAACCAGCCGTGGCATGCATCAAGCAGTTCCTCAATCGTCGTAAACTCCGACCACGGAATAAGCTGCCGCCGCAGGTCATCATTCGTTGCATGCAGCGAAAGTGCCAGCGTCACCGGCAGCTCAAACTCATCGCGCAGCCGCTTGATGTACTTCGGCAGGCCCACCGTCGAAATCGTGATCTTGCGGGCCGAGATTCCCAGTCCCCAAAGCTGGTTCATCGTGCGAATGGCCGATGTCACCGCATCAAAGTTACTCAGCGGCTCACCCATGCCCATGAACACAACGTTGCTCACACGCCGAATCTCCGGCAGTGAGCCCAATCGCCATACCTGCTCAACAATCCGCCCGGCCGACAAATTTGCATCCAGCCCACCCATGCCCGAAGCACAGAACTTGCACCCAACCGGGCACCCCACCTGCGAACTAATGCAAGCCGTCTTGCGTTCATCCGTCGGAATCAAAACGCACTCCGTCTGCCGGCGTGTGTCCGATGGTTCCGGCAACTCAGCAGCTCCCACCGTCGCCCCCGCCGCCGCCCTCTGGCCATCTGGCGGCACCGCCAAGCCAACACCTTGCAGCACCGGTAACGATAATGATGCGCCGCCCGATAAGCCCGCCTCCGTGCTGTCAATTCCCCCGCACACGCTCGCAGCAGTTTTTCCCCCACCGCCGCCAGCCGCATTCGCGTAGTCTTTCCACTGCACCAGCAACTTCTGCACCCCATCCGTCGCCCGGCTGTGGGCCACAGTAAACCCAGATTCAAACGTCACCCCCGCCGCAATCTTCTCCCTATCCAACCTTGAAAGGTTGCTCATCAGCAGCGGATCAGTAACGTGTTTCTCGTATACCCACTCAATAATCTGCTTGCCGCGATACGCGGGCATGCCCTGACTTTCGCACCATTGGCCAAGGGTTTCAGGGGTCTGCTCAAAAAGATGAATAGTCGGATGTTGCACTGCCCCAAAGCGTAGGGATCATCACACGCAAACACCGCCGCAAACACTCCGCCAGCCGCCAAGCGCTCACTCAACCACCATCAGACCTCCACCGCATCATCCCCCGCCGGTCTTCACCGGTGCCAGCACCAGCAGCCGCTCTTTCTTGGTCACAACCACCCCGCCCGGCTGCTCAATCGTCACCGCAAACGCGGCAGGCTTGCGAACCGGCAGCGTGGCCCGAATCGGCACCAGCAAGTCTCCCGTCTTCGCATCCCGCTGCGCACTGGTAATGTCAAACACCCCGCCATCAACCGGGAACGCCGCATCCGTCCGCCCAGCATCAAAAATCCACAACTGATACTGCTCTTTGCTCGGCAAATTCTCCGCCAGCCCCTTAAACCGCATAAATCCTTCCTGCAACTGGCCGTTCCAGATCACTTCCCCCGCAACCTCCTTAGCCGCCGGGTCCGCCTGCGCCTGCCACGTAATGCGCACAGTATTGTCCGGATCAGCCAGCAACACCGCAAGCCTGTCGCTCGCACTCGGCGCCACCGGAATCACCGGCCCGCGCGGTGCCAACACCAACGCCACAATCGCCGCAGCCGCAGCAGCCCAGCCAATCCAGCCAACCGGTCCAATCAGCAGCCCGCGGCCACCCGGCCGTTCAGCCTCCACGCGCACCCGCCCAGCAGGCGCGGCACTCACCACCCTGCCGTTCGCCACGGCAAGACTCTGCCCCACCGCCAACAACCGCTGCCGCACAGCCGGGCTCATGGCATCTTCACCAGCCGATAACCGCGATGCACCCCCACGCTCAGCCATCACCGACGCCGCCAACAACACACCAATCGTCCGGTCCATCGACCCATCATCAACCGGCTTGCCAGTCGCATCAGTAATCGGTGGCACCCGACGGCGCAGCGACATCAATTCCTCAATCTCATCGGGCGCAAGTGACCCCGTCTGCTCCGCCGCAAGCAGTTCAAGCAGCCGCTCGCGCAGAACCCGCAACTGCACCTGCGGATCAGGCGGCACACTGCCGTTCGCATCAGGTTGGACGGTATCGGTGTTCACTGGTTGCGCCCCTCCGAAGTGCCTGCTCGCGCACCGCCGGTCACAGGCGAGGTTACATCATTGCCCGATGCCGGGTTCAGCATCTCCCGCAGCCGCGACAAGCCGCGGCGAATACGAGTTTTAATCGTGCCCAACGGTATATTGAGCATACCCGAAACTCTTTCGTGGCTGATGCCCTGGCAGATTGCCAGATACACCGCTTCCTGCTCCTCGCTGGTAAGCTGGGAGAATGCCTGTGCCGCCTTTGCCGTCTCATCGTGCTGCGCCGCTCGGTTATCTCCCATCATCGCCGCCAAACCAGCCTTCAAATGCGCTGCCCGCTCCAGACTTTCCCCATCCGCCACCGCCACGCGGCTCCGTCTTGCCGCATGCCGACGCTGCCTGTCAATCAGCCGTCGATGGGCAATCGTCGCGATAAACGCCGGCTCGCCCCCCTTCTCCGCATCATGCCGCCCCGCGTGCGTCCACAACTCAATAAAAATCTCCTGCACGGCATCGTCAACCTCAGCCGGGTCCCCACCCGGTCCACCCAAATACCGCCTCGCAAGCGCAGTCACCATCGCTCCGTACTCATCTAAGCACGCCGCCACCGCGGACTGATCGCCCCGCGCAATACGCTGCAAAATGGTTTCAGAACCCTTTGACATACAACGAAACGAGTTTAGCCAGCCATCAGCAATCACGCCGCAAACTCGCCACCACTATCGCACCCCTCTTTCTCAAACTCCAATGCATACGCAGCTCTAGGCCCATTCATAATCACCCTCCGCGGCCTGCACCGGTCCCGCCCCACTACTCAACCAGCAAACCTGCAGCGTCTCACTTCTTTGTTGCGTGCGGTTTTCCCCCTCATCCCTGCCTTCTCTTGCCGCTTGGTACGTTGTCTCCACGCTCGCCTTGCCCCAGCACAACTCTCTGGTTATCGAACCTAACCACCTGTCACAGCCGCACCCCAAACCCAGCCCCAAACCCAGCCACACGCCCACACCCACCCCACGCCCACCCCACGCCCACCACGGTTTTCCAAACCCCGCTAGCCAGCCCGCTGCAGGCTCCTAAACTCACCCATGGCCACGATCACCTCCGCCGCATCTTCCGTCTCAGCCCCGGTCACCCGCACCGCCGGTGGCCGCCTCTTCAACTTCAACGCCGGCCCCTCAATCCTGCCCGAAGAAGTCATCCACAAAATTCAGGCAGATGTCTGGGACTTCAACGGCACCGGCTACGGCATTCTCGAACACTCACACCGCGCCAAACCGTTTGATCGTCTCCTCACCGAAACCTTCGCCCTCATCCGCGAAGTCGGCCAAGTGCCAGCCGAGTTTGAAATCCTCTTCATGACCGGTGGCTCCAGCAGCCAAAACTACATCGTTCCGCTCAACCTCTTAAAGCCCGGCCAAACCGCCGACTACATCGAGACCGACTTCTGGTCCACCCGCTCCATCGATGATGCCAAGCAAGCCGGCCACAATGTCCACGTCGCCTGGACCGGCAAGCCGCACGAGTTCCGCCGCCTTCCAGATGCCGCCGACATCAAGTTCTCCGACAACCCCGCCTACGTCCACATCACCAGCAACAACACAATTTACGGCACGCAGCAAAAGACCGAGCCAACCGTCCCCTCTGGCGTTCCCATCGTCTGCGACATGTGCTCCGATGTCTTCAGCAAGCCCATCGACTGGGCCAAGTACGGCCTCATCTACGCCTCCGCTCAAAAAAATCTGGGCACCACCGGCACCACCATTGTGTTCATCCGCAAAGAGCTCGCCGACAAAGCCGGACCAACCGTCCCGCGAATGCTCCAGTACCGCACAATGATCAAAGAAGATTCCCGGCCCAACACGCCCCCCCACTTCGCCATCTACACCGTCAAGCTCATGGCCGAGTGGATCAAAGCAAACGGCGGCCTAAGCGGCATGAAGGCCCACAACGAATCCAAGGCCAAACACATCTACTCCGCCCTCGATGCTTGCTCCGGCTTCTACAAGCCCCACGCTCGCACGCAAGACCGCTCGCTCATGAACGTCTGCTTCCGCCTCCCTTCTGAGCAGCTCGAAGAACTCTTCCTCACCGAAGCCCTGAAAGCTGGCCTCGACGGCATGCGCGGCCACCGCGCGACCGGCGGCATCCGCGCCTCAATCTACAACGCCTTCCCCGAAATCGGGTGCATAGCCCTAGGCGACTTCATCAAACACTTCGCCCGAACCCACGGCTAGTCGCACCGTTATCCGGTCCCACACCTTCCGCACCCCGCGCCTCGGCTTCCCATCCGAGGCGTTTTCATTTGCCGCCGTTGCCATTGTTATACGGACTACTTATCCTATCCGATTGATCGTGCATATCCGCGAGGCCACCGCTCAAATCAATTCATCTTCGTTTTTCTGGCAAACGCCAAAAGTGGTTATAGAATATCTGCACGGGTTCAATGTGTACCCGTGCAATGGCTTTCATCCCCGAATCGGATGATCCTCAAAGTTTGGAGCAAAGAGATGAACACCCGCCTAGCAGTCGTCGGCCTCCTCATCACCGCCGGTCTTGCCTCCCACGCACTGGCAGACCCCACCCTCCGTCTCGTGCGCTTCCGCACCGACAACTTGGATCCGGTATGCACCAACCGCTATACCACCGCCGCGCAAATGCAAGCCGGAGTCCAGTATTACATCGGCAACAACCCCATCGGCATCGCCTATGACGGCCAGTCGATGTACGTCTCCGGCCTTGCCAACGGCTCCGTCGCGACCTCCGGTGGCGGCAGCACGCTGCCCATGGCACGCCTGCCAGACGGCACACCCACCAACTTCGGCGGCGGCGTCATCAACCCCCTCACCGGCCGCGTCATCATCGGTGGCGAGGCCCTCAGCGAGATCATTCAGTCTGGCGTCAACTAT
>JBBRKQ010000124.1:0-10901 GCA_038231815.1 Phycisphaerales bacterium | reverse complement strand
GTTCCTCCCCTTCCTCCGCATCAGCAAAAAGCTCCGCACCGATCCACTCAATGCCGAGTTTATCGAAGCCGGCCGCGCTTTTAACCGCGAACTCCTCCAAGCCCGCTCCACCGCCGGCGCACGCCTCCGCGAGATCGCATTAAACCCCGAAATCTTGCCCGAAGTCCGCCGCCTCGCCGCGTGCGTCCACGCCCGCACCGCCTACCTCCGCATTGAATACTCCGAGCTTTACGAAGGCGAAATCCCCGCCCATCTCCTGCCACCCAAGGACCCAGACTCCTTCTGGGATCCATCCGAATTCGACACCGCCCCCTCCGCCTTCTTCAACCCATCGTCATCCAACCACCAGTCCAAATCACCGCAAACCGCCGCCCAGCGCCAAGCCTGCGCGCCGCCCATCGGCCCCATCATCACCGCTGCAGATCCCGCCACCGCCGCCGTCTCTCTCATGGCCCGCCGGGCCAGTGATCACCACACCTCCCTCACCGCCGCCGCCACCTTCAACCCCTTCGCCAAGCCAATCCCCCAGCCAACCGACATTCCCACCGGCACCGAAGCGGCCTCCGAAAACTATGACCTCACCTTCGTCCGCCCCAGCAAACCAGGCACGCCCCACTAACCCGCCCAGCCGCAATCCTTGCCAAGCAGTTTATTTCAACTCACAGTCCCGCTTCAAGCTCCTGCACCGCCGCCTCCGGGGTCGTCAGCTTCCAGCCAATGACATCGATCGAATCGCTGTGCAGGGCCGGAAGAATCGGGCCCAAAGGCAAGCCAGTGGCAGGCACAAACCCGTCGCACAGTGTGTGAATGGTTGCCGAGCGCAGTGGCCACGGACGATGATGGATGCGGCCAACCTTAACCTTGCCCCACCGAAACGTGGTGAGGTAGTATCGCTCCGTCAGGAAATGCTCGAGCGAGCCCGGCCGCGTGGCGGGCAGGGCTTGGCCGGGTGACCAGACAATGCGGGTGGATGCCATCAGCGAAGGTACCGCCGCACCCGCATCCTGACCCGCGCTGGCCATACCAGCCACGTTATCAAAGGTGGCAAGCGAGCGAAGCGGCCAAGCGCCCGTTTCACGGTGCACCGTGTAGTCAGTACTCTCCGCAGTATGGCGGACCGTAAAGCCGCTATGAATGTAATTGAGATTCCACAGCCACCGCCCGCCAAGCACCGGCAGCAGCGTTTGAGCATCAAGCGAGAAAAACCAGACCGCTTTGAGCGGGCCAACTTTCACATACGTGCGCACATTGCACTCATAAAACACTGAAAGGCCGGGCAAGTTCGGCACACCCGCAAAGCGAGTCTCCTCCATACGAAAGGGCACAAGGGCAACAAACGCATCGCCCCCGAACGTATCAACCTCCACACCCGGTGGCAAAAACGCCGCAATCGCCGCAGGCCGCACCGGCCAGTGCAGGAAAAGTAAGTTGGCCCAGCGCATGTGAACATCCGGCCGCGGGCCCGCCAAATTGGTTCCGCGGCCGCTGTCGGGGGCACCCTCGTATTCATGCTGCGAAGAACTCATGGCGCAAGGGTACCAATGGTCCGCACCGCTGGTTGAAAGTACTCCGTCTGCCGTGGGGCTTAAGCCACCACTGTGATTTCAACCGGCATGTTGTTGCGGGTAGCCCTGGAGTACGGGCAGACTTGGTGAGCTTCATCGGCGAGTTGTTTGGCAACGGCTGCATCTACCCCGCCAACCTGCACTGCCAGCTTGGCCGCAAGTTGAAAGTTACCCTCGGCCGTAACGCCAAGCTGCACAGTGGCCGTGATTTGCACCGAAGATACGTTGATTTTCTTGAGCCGGGCCACGTGCTCAAGTGCGCCGCCAAAACAAGCGGCGTAGCCGCAGGCAAAGAGCTGCTCCGGATTGGTCTTGGTTGAGCCCGGGGGAAGCGTCACTCCGGGAGGAGACATGTCATGCTTAACGACGCCGTCACTGGTGGCCACGGCGCCCGCGCGGCCACCGGTTGAAGTTGCAACGGCTGTGTACAGGATCTTTTCCATAGGTTTATTCCAGAGCATTGGTGTTTGGCAGTCAACTACGCCATACGGATGCTGGCTGCCAAGCGGGGTTTGAAGAAACAGATGATCGTTCGGGTTTGAGTGTGGCGCGGGAAGCGAAGGTCGCAAACGTCGGGGTTTGCCACCAGCAAATTCTAGCAGACCATCCGCCAAGAATGCCTCCCTCGGCGAACGTACCGTTCACACTATGGCGTATCGGAGCATCATCCTGCTTGGGCTGCGGTGCAGCGGCAAATCAACCATCGGGCCAATGCTGGCCGGGCGAATGGGCGTCGATTTTTGCGACCTTGACTGCGAAGCCGCCGCAGTGCTAAAGGTTGCCACCGCCGGTGACGCCATCCGCGATCTTGGCCTAGAAACCTTCCGCGATGGTGAGGTGCAGGCGCTCTGGAGGGTGCTCTCGGGCGACACGGCCCGAAGGGGCAGTATTGGCCCGGGGCGGCCAGCGCGGCTAGTGCTGGCACTTGGCGGCGGCACACCCACAGCACCGGGTGCAGAGCCGCTGCTGAAGTCGGCCGCGAGCCGGGATTGGCTTTTGGTGTACCTGCGGGCAAGCGTGCCGGTGCTGCAGCAGCGGATGAGCAAAAGCAAGCTGAGCATGAGGCCTTCGCTGACAGGGCGATCGCCGCTGGATGAAATAAGCATCCTGCACGGCCAGCGCGATGGGCAGTACGGCCGGCTTGCGGAGCTGTCTCTCGAGGTTGATGAACTCTCGCCAGAGGCAGCGACGGAGTGGATCATCAGCCGGGCCGAGCAGTAAGGCCAAAATTGCGCGCACAAAATTGACCGGGCACCGGGGGCATGCTGCAAGCTGCCCAAAGCGAGGCCTCGCCAGACAAATGCCTGTTCAACCTAAAGTCCTGTTCAACCTAAAGTCCTGTTCACCCTGAAGTCCTATTCAATCTGAAGTCCTGTTCAACCCAAAGTCCTGTTCAACCTGAAGTCCTGTCCAATCTGAAGTCCTAGTGAATCTGAAGTCCGGTACAACCGAAAGATTTGATGAGTTTGGAATCCCAGCCGCTCGCCACCTTGGTCCGAGCCTCCAATACTTTCCCGGTACACCATTTCCCGGTTGTTTTCCTTTCGGACCATTCCCCGTTGTCTCGACTTCCCGCCGCCAAACGCAAAACGCAACTTCTGGACACGGCCGCGACCGTGTTTGCCAGCATGGGCTACCACGGCACCACCACGGCCGAACTGGCCAAGGCCGCGGGTGTGAGCGAGCCGATTATTTATCGGCACTTTAAGAGCAAAAAAGGCCTGTTTATCGAGCTTATCGAGCGCACCGGGCAAGACACTCTGGGCGTGTGGAAGAAGAACCTGGCCGACCTGTCCGAGCCCGCGGAGCGGCTGCTGAAACTGCTGGCTTCAAACCCAATGGTTGAAGCCAAAGCGCAGGTTCGCTATCGCGTGATCGTGCAGGCCATGACCGAGACGCAAGACCCCGAAATCACCGCAGCGCTGCAGGGGCACATCCAAAAGCTTCACACATTTATCGCCCAGGAATTGCTGGCCGCTCAGGATGCCGGCGTGGCCAAAGCCGCGTTCTCAGCAGAACTGGTGGCATGGCTGCTGATTCATATTGCCCTTGGCTACGGCACCCTGACAAGCCTCGGCGTACCGGGCCAGGGCACCGATGTGCAAGGACGACACATCGACGAAATTATCGCGGGTTTGGTGCTCAAACACAGCTAAATCCAAGCGAATCTGCCGACTGCATCAAAGCCCAATGTCACTGCCATTAGGCCGTATTTCGGCAACAATTACTTGCTGACGCACCGCCAGGTTACTTGCTACGAATGGTCTTGGCCGCGGCGAGCTTGGTCTTGGCATGGGTGACGGCCTGGCGCTGGCGGGATTTACCAGCCTCATCAGTCGGCGACTGTGCCTCAATTGCCTTCAGCTCCGCAGCAACACTGGCCTCGGTCAGATCTTCCGACGTCGTTGCCTTGGGTGTCAGCACCGTGAGCTTGTTGGCAACCATCTGCGCAAAGCCGTCTTCAATAAAATACGTTTTAGTGCCCGACTGGCCCGCAGCGCCACCGGCGGCAAAGTCAACCCGAAGGGGGCCGTACCCCAGCTTCATCACCAGCGGGGCGCGACCAGCCAACACGCCCACCAAACCGTCATGGGCGGGGAACTGCACGGCCTCAACCTGAGTGTCCAGCAGCTTGCCCGATGGGGTGACGAGTCGAAATGAAAAGGTCTTACCGGCCATGGCAGCTCCGAGGAGAGGGTCAAAACGAGGCCAAGTTTAGCGGCACGCTTGGCCCGGGTAAAGCGAATCGGGAAGCGGCCAAACGGGAAAGGAAAAAGGGGGCGGAATGCTCGCTGGCGGCGCAACGCCGCGATTCAAAGCCTCAGCTGAAGGTTCATGCCGATCACAACACGAACAAACCCGAACCGCCACTACTCCTCATCATCCTCACCCACACCCCGCCCGCGTTTTGGCTTGGCAGTCTTGGAAGTCAACAACTGGGCATTGTCAAGCGCGACCGCCCCAGCACCAATTAGTACGATGCAAAAACTCATCGCAGCCAGCGCTACCTGCCAAAGCAGGCCGCGGTACACATCAAGCTCGTGCCATGCCTGGCCGGGGCCAGGGCCAGGCAGGAGCCACAGCGTGGTGTTGCCGCTGCGTAGAGCGGGAGCAATCTGGTCAACGAGAATCGCCCCAAGCATGATCGCACCGGTCAGCAGAGCCCAGAACCGGCAGTAAACTCCGAGCAACAGCAGCACGCCAGCCATGAGCTCTGCAACGGCGACGGTGTGGGCAACGTACACCGGTACCATCCCGGCCCCAATAAACGCCGGTACGACAGATGTAGGGTTCACGCTGCGAGGCGGCGGGAACGCCGCGTAGTGGATCTTCAGAGCCGTCAGATACACCTTGCGAAGGCCGATGGGCTGGCCGAACTGGTACGCGGCGTACTGAGGCGCCGGAGGTGACGACAGCGCACCTTCCGGCGTGCCGGGCATCGGTGGTGAGGCAGGCTTTACTGCTGGCGGGTTTTTCTCAGCGGCCTTGGGCTGGCTCTCAGCGCCTTTGGCCGAACGCCTTGGCTCAGCCTTCACGGCGGGCAGTGGTTCAGGATCCGCGGGGCTCAGCGGATTGGGCGGATTTTTAGCGATCGCTGCCGGATCATCCGCCGGTGAGGAACCGGGCGAAGTTCTATTGCCCGGGTTGGCACGCTGATCATGCAGCCCTGGCGAGCCACCGGGCGAGGGGAGCATGCCGCCGGCGCCATCGGGCTTGGCGTTTGGCGTGGTCGGCGCAATCGCCACACCCAGGTTGGCCAGCGCTGCGGCATCAGCACCTTTAAAGCCAACTTCACCAAAGAGGTAGCCCACGCCCGCGAAGGTGAATGTGACACCAAGCACGATGCGGAGCATCAATGGGCACAGCAAAAGTGCTAGCCGCTGGCTGGAAGTCATCGGGAGATCATAATGCGCTGATGGAACATGGGAGCCGGGAACTGGCGCGTGCCCCCCACTGTGGCGGCTGTTTACTCGAGGTTCTGGACCTGCTCTTTAATACGGTCGATCGCGCCCTTAATGGCGACGACGGAGCGCGAGATTTCACTGTCGGCGGATTTGGCGCCCATGGTGTTGGCCTCACGGAGCATTTCCTGAGCAAGAAAATCAAGTGTCCGGCCGACCGGCTGGTCTCCGCTGGCATTGACCAACTGGGCGAACTGATCAATATGACCGCCAAGGCGGGTGGTTTCTTCACGAATGTCGGTTCGCTCGGCAAATATTGCGATTTCTCGGATCAGCTCGAACGGCTGCACCGCCACGCCAACGGCAGTGAGCATGGACTCCACCCGCTGCTTCAGACGCAGCTCATAATCCAGCACCATCTGCGGCGCGCGGCCTTTGACCTTTTCTAGCTCAATGGCAATCACATCACGCTGGGTCAGCAGTTCGGCGGCCAACATGCGGCCTTCCTGCTCGCGGAGCACGATCACACGGGCGCAGGCCTTTTCGACCAAAGGCAGAGCTTCCTTGCGGGTCCGGTCTATCCGCGCTTCTTCGTTCGCCGGGGGCTGGAGTACACCGGGGAGCGTGAGCAGCGGGCCGATCTCGATTTTCACAGCGCCGCCTGAGACCTGCGGTGCCTGCTGGATCTGCTGGATATAGCTGGACAGTGCCTTGTGATTCACGGTATACGCCGCGGATTCGGACGCATCGGACACGGTGACAATGCACGTCACCGTGCCGCGGCGGAGCTTGTGGCGGAGAATCGTTTCAATCTCAGCCTCGAGGCCCTGAAACTCCTCAGGAAGGCGGATGATGGACTTTAAGTACTTGCTGTTGAGCGAGCGGACCTCGACAAAGTACGTGACGCCGCCGGACAGGGCCGAAGCTTCACCAAAACCAGTCATGCTGCGGACCACGGGCGGCTCCAATGTTCAGGGAAATCAATCCAGCAAGGAGTGCCAATATACGGGAACGATGCGTACTTGTCCAGAGAACGGGACTTTGAGAAGGCCTGACTTTTTTTAACCCCGCCCAGCCGGGCCCACCAAAGATACAACCATGCCCAAGGCCTATGGCCCCAACTTGATGCTGCTTGATCTTGGAGAGAACACCGTGGATGCCTGCCTTCTGGCGAGCAACGCGCTCGCGGCGGCAGAGACCAGCGGTACCGCCTTACGCCTTGTCACGGTGGGCTCCAGCGAGCAGGAACGCAGGGCAGCGGAGCTTGGAATTCCAGTCCTTGACCACTGCCCAACCATCCGCTCGGTACGCCGCATCACCGATGCGCTGCAGCCCGCGGAAATAGCCGTGACATCCGCACGATTGTGGAAGGTGGTTTCATGGCCGGCAGCTCGCAAGCAGCCCGGCGGCGTGCCTTTGGCACGGGTAACACTCGCTGCGTGGTCGGCCCGCGGCACACCTCTGGGGCAGTATCCAGCAGAGGCACCGCTGCAATTGACCGACCTGGCCACGCTGCACGGACCACGGATCACGCACCGCCAGCGGCATGTGCTACGGGCCGGGATTGGCTTGGAGGACCGCGAACTGGCGATTGGCCTGATTGGCGCTTGGCCGCAGGATGGGCTTGTGCCGCCGTGGACGTTGTTTAGCCGCGTCATCGGGATGCTGGCGCTCGGGGGCTTCCCAGTGGTTGGCGTTGCCGATGGAGCGCACGAGGACATGCATCACGCGGCGACCTTTGTGCGCACGGTGGAGGACCAGTTTGAGCTGATTGCCACCGATGGACCGGTGGAGGCAGGGCTAGGAGCATTTGATGGTGTGGTGTGGCTGAACCCTGATGCGGGCGGCTGGGTGGCGGCGATGCAGGCGCTTATGCAGGGCATTGCGGTGGTGAGTGTCGAGAGCCCATCGGCAAAAAATGTAGCG
This sequence comes from Phycisphaerales bacterium, assembly GCA_038231815.1. Taxonomy (GTDB): domain Bacteria; phylum Planctomycetota; class Phycisphaerae; order Phycisphaerales; family UBA1924; genus CAILKP01. The sequence continues at coordinate 3,508 of JBBRKQ010000124.1, read as the reverse complement.
AATTTGGCCGAAGAACTGCGAGAAAGGGATCCAGCCGTTGGCCGCATGGTCATCGCCCCACTGGCGACAATGGCGAGCGTGGGTTCACGGCTGATGGAGGTGCTGGGACTGGTGCAGCGTGCGCCGGTGCAGTTTGCGGCGGCGCATCATGCGCAGGCACACGGCGGGCAGGATTAGGGCTTCTTAACCGTTGGTACCCAAGTGGGCACCCACCGCTCTCTTTGCGACAACCGTGGGCGAATCGGTTTTCTAATGTTGTTCTCTTTGGATCGTGAATCACTATGCGTTACCGCTCTGTGCTGTTTGTCTGTCTCGGCAACATCTGTCGCTCACCAATGGCCGAGGCTATTTTTATTGAGCAGGCGGCCGCCACGGGGGTGCTTGACAAAATCACTGTCGACTCATGCGGCACCGGGAACTGGCATGTGGGTGGCACTGCCGATCCGCGGACCATCAGCGCGTGCCAGCGGCGCGGAACGGCGATTGCGCACATTGCCCGGCAGATTGACGCAGCGGACTTTGCACGGTACGAGCTGATTGTGGCAATGGACCACGCAAACGTTCGCAACCTGCTTGCACTTGGCTGCCCTGACGGAAAACTTCGGCTCATGCGAGGGTTTGATCCACAGCATGCCGCGGCCGCGGGCGAGTTGCATTCACTTCCCATCGTGCCCGACCCTTACCACGATGGGGATGATGAGTTTGACAGGGTGTACAGCATGCTCGTGCCAGCCTGCCGCGGATTGCTGGATGCGATGGTGAGGCCTGCATGATCACTCACCCGGAGTGTGGCCGGTTCCGCATCAGCACAGCAACATCACTTGCGACGCTCACGCAGGCTGTCACCTGCGTTTTCGGTACGATCGTGCTTGTAGAACAACTGGGCGAGGCGCACGCCTACGGATTTGGCGAACCGCTGCTCCTCACCAAGTTCTGCGGCAAATGAGCCGGGGGCCTCTTCGGTTCGCTCTTTGAAGTTTACGGTAAACGAGTAAGAGTCCTGACCGGAATCAGGGTTGGGGAAGAGCTTAGTGCCAGTCTCGACATCGATCACTTTGACCGACAGCACCGCGGTGGGCTGGTACGTCTGCCCATCGGGCTTCAGAGTAAATGAGTCGACATTGGCGTAGATGATCACCTCGGCCATCACGGCTTTGCCGATTTGCTCGATGGTCAGCAGTTTGCCAGCACGCTCAGTCTTGCTGGCGGCAATGGCCTGACGGCCTTGAACCATATCGAGCACGGCTTTTTCTTCAAGCAGTTTTTCTTCTGCTCCAGAGGCGATCAGTTCGCGGACGGCGCGCTGGCGCAGGACTGAGCCGCGGTCATCAACAAAGATCACCGTTGTGCGCTTTTCATCAAGCGTGTAGACAGCCTCGGTTTTTTCGTACCCGCCCACGATAAATGCACCGGCGGCGATGAGGTTGCAGCCGCCCATGCCCGCTGCCGCCGCGGCGGCGATTGCTAGGACACCGGCCAGCACAGGAACCCGCAACGATGTAAGGTGTGACAGCTTCATGCACGCTCCAAAGGCAACGACGACCCGAACAACCCGAGATCCAACGCAAGTACTCGACGACTCAGCTCAGAGGACCGATTGATTGCAGCATCATCGACACATGGTCAGTGAGCTTCACCGCTGCAAAACCCCGCCCACGAGAAGTATCAGAACTCCGGGTAATACGGCTCTTCATGGTCAAAGAAGTACCATGCCGTCCGGGTCATCAACCTTCGGGCAAGTTCGGTGTTCACTGCGGCAACGGGCAAGTCGCCCACACCCATGCCATCTTTCTTAGGGAACTTGACTTCAACTTGCTTTTGGAAGGCGAGTTCATCGGGAATGGATGAGTCTGCCTCGACCACGCCAATGCGGGCCTTGGCCCTGCCGTTATAAAGGTACTTGTTGCCAACCTCGTACAGGCGGTACTCCAGCAGCTCAACAACCACAAGTCGCTCCACGCCAAGCTTCTGTGAGAGTTCGCCGTACGTCATGGTGACCCAGCGCGGGTTGTTGTACATGAACCGCAAGACATCCTCAGGCAAGGCAGCATCTTTGCCCACGCCACCTTCTATCAGCCGACGGGTGAGGTCAACGGTCATCTTGTCAACAAGCTGCGGATTGTCAGCCTGCACGCCCCGATCCGCCATGACCACCACGGCCCAGCGCTTCTCCTCCATGCTCGTGTATTCTGCCTTGATCTCGTGTGTCGAGTCCTTTCGCCGCGACTCCTCCATTGCACCCAACATTGCCACAAGGTTGCAGCCCCCTTGGGCAGCAACCAGCACGCCAAGGGCGAGTGCCAGCCCGATGCGACCGGCGAGTGAACCAGCAGAGTGGACCCTGTGGGCAGTGGAGTTGGGGTTGTAGTTGTAGTTGCAGGCCATAGTGATTATCGAATTGGGACTTAGGGTTCAAGCCGGGGCGGCGGTGCGGTTGTTCGGTTGTCCGGCTATTCGGTCAATCCGGCGACGGACGTGTTGTTTGGCTTGCCGCGCGGAGCGATGGTTTCCAGCAACAAAGCACATCGCGAAAGGGTACGGCGGCAAAGCTGGGCCCGCAGCCACAGCGGGGATGGTTCATTTCCCGAACAACGCCCCCACGGCGGGCGCCGCTGGAGTCGCTCCGTTCGGGGCTTCCGGCCACGTTGCCAGCTTGTACACCCATGAGCCCAGGAGTATGGCAGCGAGTACGAGCAATAGCTTTGGCTGGAGCAGATTCAATGCCAAATCCAAGGCCCGTGACCCGAATACCGCCGTATGAAGCGCCACCCAGAAGACCGCGGCTGCCAGCAAGCACAACAAAAGCCCGCCCGGCTGCGTGATAAACGCGTCTACCCACTGCCCGTGTGCGGCGTGGGCCCAGGAGGTTGTCATCCCGCACGTGGGGCAAGGCCTGCCGGTGGCCATGAGCATGCCGCACGGCGGCCAGCCAAACTGCCGGTGGGTGCCGTGGCCGGCCGGGTCAGGCGAAAGCATCGCGGCGAAGACGAGCGGGGCTAGGCACGCAAGCGCCGCACCAGCAGCGCCGATGCGACGACTGAAGGTCACTGGAGCCGCCCCGGTTGGCCGGCTTGCAGCAGGTGCCACTCGCGAAATGTCACCGTGTAGATTGGCCATGAAAGTACATCACCGGTACGACGCCAAGCCCAGCAGGGATGCACCCTTTGCCGGGCCTGCCTTCACTTGGCAATTTGGCCTGCAGCACTCGTTAAACCTGTTTTAAGAATCGCAGGTCGTTTTGGTAGAGCATCCGAATATCGGGGATTCCGTATTTACCCATGGCCAGACGCTCAATGCCGAAGCCGAAGGCAAAGCCGCCCCACTGCTCCGGATCCACGCCGCAGCTTCGCAGCACGCTGGGGTGCACCATGCCACAGCCGCCAAGCTCGATCCAGCGCATCGGCGAGGATGGAGAAAGCTGGGTGTAAATCTCAAACTGTGCGCTCGGTTCGGTAAACGGATAGAACGTGGGAGTGAAGCGAATCTCGGCGGCGGGGCCGAAGTAGGC
>JBBRKQ010000123.1:0-10920 GCA_038231815.1 Phycisphaerales bacterium | reverse complement strand
TGCCCCAAGCTCCACGCTCGCAGACCTCTAACGAATCCACAGACCGCGTCCTCCGCGTTCCCTGCCCCAAGCCCCGCGCTCGCAGACTTCTAACGAATCCACAGAACGCGGAGGACCCAGAGAGCGCAGAGGAATGCGGAGAAATGCAAAGAAGGCGTGAAAATGTGTGGAACTGATGCGATACGACAGACGATGGCCTTGACCCCTTCTCAATGCCTTCCTCTGCGTCCCTCTGCGCTCCCCGCGTCCTCCGCGTTCCATGCCCCAAGCTCCACGTTCCAAACCCCAAGCCCCAAGCCCCGCCTTCATCCCCCTCACCCCCAATCTCCAAAACAAAATCTACTCTTCATCCTGCGCCGCATCCAGCACATGCTCTTCCACCAAAATCGGCACATTCCCACCAATCCCCAGCGCAATCGCATCGCTGGGCCGGGCATCAACCTTGATCAGCTTGCCCTCCTTGTCGCGAATGTGCAGCTCCGCAAAGAACGTGTGCTCTGACAGGTCATTCACGCAAATCGCCTCGAGCTTGCCGCCCAAGACCTTGATCACATTCTCCAGAAGATCATGCGTCTGCGGGCGCTTGATCTGAATCCCCTTCAGCCGCCGCTCAATCGCCGCCGCTTCCGGGAGCCCAATAACAATCGGAAAACTCCGGCCACCCTCAACCTGCGAAAACGACTGCGCCGGCACGCTCCCCGCCGGAGCATCCGCATCGCTCTCGCCTTCAACAGCCTTGACCTCGCGCAGCTCAATGAGCTGATACTCACTGAGTTCGCGGATCAGAATTCGTTTCAGCTCCATCCGAACGGCCATCGTGTGCCTACCTCTGGTTACTCATCTCTAGTCTGTTGTGCAAACACGCCTTCTGCCAGCGAATCTGGCTGCCAGCGAATCCTGTTGCCGCTTCGCTCGGCCGCTCAAGTCATTTCGCCGGTCCACGTTACGCACGCCGGTGCCTGTGCGTTGTCCGCGTTACTTCAAGTCCGCCTGCCGGCCCGCCTTCAGTACCATCTCTACCGCCTGCGCGGGCAGGCCAATTGTCGCAACCGCAACATCCCCCGCGTGCACGCACCGGCCCGCCGCAAGCCCGGTTTTCATCGTCGCAAACGTCACCGTCAAATCCGCCGTCACGGCCGTCTCGGCCGCTCCCAGCGGCCGTCCGGTATCGGCATCAATGCCGCTCGGAACATCCGCCGCCACAATCATCCAACCTCGTCCCGCCAGCCGATTGGCAAGCACAATTGCTTCAAGTGCCAACCCGCTTGGCGGCCGTGAAAGCCCCGTTCCCAGAATTGCATCAATCACAATTCCCGGTGGACCTTCCCAGATGCTGCTCGGCACCGCACCCTCGGCTCCGGCCTTGTCTTGGCTGCCAAGTCGCAGCAAGTTCGGCCCTGCCAATCTCACCGCCTTCAGATTCGCCGCGTTGTGCTCCAATTTGGGCTCTCCATCAAAGGCCAGCACCACCCACACGCCCATTCCCGTAACCTCCAAGTGGCGTGCCGCAACCAACCCATCGCCCCCGTTGTTGCCCGGCCCGCACAGCACAATCACCGGAACCAAGCGGTTTCCCACGGCCGACAGCATCAAATCCAGAGCCGCTTCCGCCAGCGACCTCCCCGCGTTCTCCATCAGCACCGCCGCCGAGAGGCCAAACTGCGTAAGTGCGACCCCATCAAGTTCGCGCGACTGGGCACAGCTCAGCACCGGCCCGGATTTTTCCGTGCTGGTCCCGCTTTGCCAGAGTTGCCATCGAAGCGGTCGCTGCATGGACGTATTATGCCACCAGCACGCCCCGGCGCAGTACCTCATCTTTTAAAATCCAGAAGTTTCTCGCCCCGCCTCGTGCCCGTCCTGCCCCAAAGCCTCCACGCGTTTTTCATGTCCCCACTGCCCACAATCCTGTTCATCTCTCTGGCGCTGTGCAGCCTGACGGTGCTGGTGTATTGGTTCATCGCCGGGATTGAAACACTCACAACCATCTGGAAGGTGCCCACCGCCCAAGCCGGCCTCGCCCTGGCCGATGCAGTGCCAACACCACAGCGCTCCACCCCGCGCGTTTGCATCGTCATCCCCGCCCACAACGAGGCGGAGGTCATCGCCCGCATCACCCACAGTCTCATCAAGCAGGATTACCCGAATTTCTCCGTCGTCTTCGCCCTCGATCGCTGCACCGATGACACCCTCTCCCGCCTCCGCGCCGCTGCCGCCGGTGATCCACGCATCGAGTGGATCGAAATCGCCTCCTGCCCCGCCGACTGGGCAGGCAAAGTAAACGCCGTACACCACGGCGCAACCGGCACCACCGCCGGCCGCAACGCCGAGCTGCTCCTCTTCACCGATGCCGACACCATCTTCCATCCACGCTGCCTCACCGCAACCGTGGCCATGCTCCAGCACCAAAACATCGGCATGCTCAGCCTGCTAAGCACCCTCACCACCAACCGATGGTTCGAGTTGCTTCTCCAACCCGTCGCCGGGTTCCAGATGCTCACGCAGTTCCCGCTCAAACGCGCCAACCGCACCGGCTCCGCTCGCCGCGCCCTCGCCAACGGCCAGTTCATGCTCTTTACCCGAAAGTGCTATGACGCCATCGGTGGCCACACCCGCACCAGCGGCCACCTGCTCGAAGATATCAAGCTCGCCCGCCTCGTCCTCGAAGCTGGCTTTGAGCAGTCCCTGCTCATGGCCCACGGGCTGGTCATCTGCGAAATGTACCGCTCCTGGCCCCAGTTCGCCCGAGGTTGGAAACGCATCTTCACCGAACTCTCCGGCCGCAATCCACGCCGCCTCCGTAAGTACGCCCTCCGCCTCGCCGTATTAAACGGATTGCTCCCGCTGACGGCGTGGGCTTCCGTGCTCGTATGGCCGCTCATGGGTCAGTTCCGCGCTGATCCGCTAGTCATCGCCACCGCCATCCTCGGTGCCCTTGGCCTCATCTGCCACCTAGGCGCAATGGCCTGCGGGCTGCTTTGGTCCGGCGGCTCACCACTGCTCGCCGTGCTCCACGCCCCCGGTGCCATCGGCGTCGCCCTCCTGCTTCGTAACGCCGCCTCGGACCTCAAATCCGGCAACGCCATCCAATGGGGCGGCAAGGCTTACGACCTCATGGGCACCAACACCCACGAAGGCCAGTTCATAAGCCGTGAGCCAATCCAACCGTTCCGGCCCCCCCAAACCGCCCCTGCCCTTTCCGCCGCCCGTGCCCAGCACCCAGATCCAGACCCCGCCTTTGGCACCCCCCACAAAGGCTAAGTCCGCACTGTGGCGCTCAGCCAATGTTCCAGCCATCCGCCGCCCTGAATACCGACCCCAGCCGACCTTCGGCCCCGGATCAATCGTACAATCAATTCGCCCTTGTCTACCCGAACCGACCCAACTTGGATGATCGCCGGTCTTGCCAGCGTTGTAGTCCATGCCGCGGCAGGCTATGGCCTGTACGTCGCCCCGCGAATAGGGGATGATTCAGAGTCCCCGCAGCACCTCGCGCCGGGCCACGTCATCGTGCTCCCACTTGCTGAGCGAACCGTAGAGCTTCCGCCCAAGCCCGACACAAACCCTTCTCCGGCCGCACCAAGCGAGCCAACCACCAAGCCCGAGGTTCAGCCTTCCATCGCGACAACCCCAGTTCTGGTTCCGGTCCCACCACCACAGATGCCAGAAACTGAGATGCTAAGCCTTGGCACCGACAACGGCCAAGCCGGCGTAAAGCGATGGCTCGAAGCAAACGCCGAAGGAGTACACGTTGCGCTCCCCGGCCCAGATGATCAGGCCGGCCTCACCCGCCGCGCCGGCGCCGTTGGTGTCCAGCCCGGGCAGCCCGGCCCTGTCGGCACTCGAGGCCAAGCTGGTGAAGCTGGCCAAGGTGGCCAGCAAGGCCAAGCCGGCAGCGGCGCCCCGATGGTTCCTCCCAGCCAAACCGCCTCGCAGGAACCCGCCCCGCCACAGGCTCCCGAGCAGCCCTTTTCAGCCGGAGCAAACGCCGCCCCGCCGCCGCCCAGTGCAAGCGTGCCGCTGCCACCACCACCAAAGGCCACAGCCACCGCTCCGGCCGCAGCATCTCGTCCAGTCGCCGCTAGCGCCGCCGGCCCATCGGCCCTGCCGGTGGAATCCCAAGCCGTCCCCGCTTCAGAAGAACAGTTCGCCGCTGCTGCCAAAGACCAGGCCAAGTCTCCGCTACCCGTTGGCCCCGATCGCGCCGGGGCCGTGCAGCCATTGCTATTGCCCATGCAGGATCCTGCATTGCCCGGCGAGGGCGCCCCCCTGCCGCCCGAGACTCGCACCGCCCCGACCGACAAGCCGCCCCAGCCCACCGCCCCAACCCCTCCGGCCCCTGAGCCGCGGCAAGATGCGGCCAGCACGCCACCCCGGCCCGAACCTCCCGCACCAAAATCACCAACCAATCCAAGCACCAAGCCGCCCGAAACAACCTTCGGTCCGCTTGATCTATTGCTCGAAGAGACCACCGACAACACCAAACGCAACGACAACTTCACCCCGCCGCTGGTGCTCCTGCCATCGCTCTTTGATGAAGCCCTAAAACGAGCGGCCCAGCGCAAGTCCGCCGCCAATCAACCCACCCAGGCCGCCACACAGTCGGCGGCGGGTGGTCAGCCCGGTGCCCCCGGCAATGCTGGCAAGCCTGGTATCCCCGGTGACCCCGGTGACTCCGTCGCGGCGGATGCCGGCGAACCCGGCCTCCAATCCGACCGCGAGTCCGACGCTTTCAGCACGGCAGTGGGGGAGTATCGTGCTGGCAAGGTTGTTGCCGGCAAGGGCATTGAGATTCGACCAACCCGACCAAAGTTCGGCCTGCTCGCTCGCACCTTGGCCCTTCCCGCTCCGCCCAGGGTTGAAGTGGTCTTCGGCCGGAACGGCGCGGTCAAGCGGGCCCGGATAGTGCGTTCTTCTGGTTATTCCACAGAGATAGATGAGCCGATCATCAATGCTGTGTACGAATGGACCGCCTCCGGCAAAGCCTTGGCAGAATTGCCGCCAAACCCCTCAGCCGAGATGCGGCTGAACCTGACTGTGTACCTGCGGTGATCGCCCCGTATCTCCCCTAGTCATCCGCAGCAGTGTGAAGCAGACGAGCGACCGTGATCATGACCAAAGCCTCCGCTCATCTTGCCGCCGCCTCGTGTCTTGTGTTGGCATGCGCGGGCGCCTGGGCGCAGCCAGTCAGCGATGCACCACTCGGGGTCGCCAAACCAGCACCATTCACCGCATCACCCGCGCTCGAACCTGTTACATTCACCGGCACCGTCCCGCCAAGTCTGCGTGAGCAGTTCATTGCCCAGAAAGATGCCGAGACGCGTGCCGCCAAAGCCAAGGCCGATGCCGCGGCCAAGTCACCCGCCAGCACAACCGCCGCCGATTCATCCGGCGTGCGATCGGTCGAAGTCGGCCAAAACGCCTCAAACTTGGGTCGCACAAGCCTTGAGTTTCGCGAGCTCAAACGCGTAGAGTCTTTTGTTGCGGACATCGGCCCGCTCGGAACCGCCGGCCGCCAGCAGGATGCCAGCCTTCGCGTGCCCAATGACTTTGGCGGGCTTTACCAGATCCCCAAAGACGCCAACACGCCCTACGCCGGGTGGTTCGCGCGCAGAAGAGGCGGCCTCACCGCCGTCTTCCCAAAGGGTGATTATCAGGCCGACAAAAACGGTCTTTATGCCGTTGTGCCCGCCAACACCACATACATCATGGGCGCAATCCAAACCGGTGACGCCCCGCAGCTCGCTCAAAACCGGGCAGAGCCAAGCGGCCTGCTGAGCACTCGACAGGCCACCGCCGTGCCGTCGCATATCCGCACCCAGCTCACAACCCGCATCAGTGATGATGATGCCAGCTTGCTCCTCTCTGGCTCCAGTGCTACTCCCGCTTGGGGCCCAAACAGCCCTCGGCCCGATGCGCCACGCGCCGACTCTGGCGAACAATCCGAAACCGCCGACAAATCCGCGACGATGGAAACGATCTTCTCCGGCGGCGTGTCCCGATCCGTCCGGCTCGCTGAGCTTGGCCGCGCAGCCGGACTCAAGCGCATTCCGCCAGCCGATGCAGCCGAGCCTGCCCCTGCCCAGCCCCCTGCCCAGGCAAACCCGGCAGTAACTACCGGACAGAAATAAGCTGAGCTGAGTTGTGCGCTACACGTTCTAAAAGCTCAGCCAGCACCACAACCCCGGGTCGAATCGCCATTGAGAATCCAGTCCCGCGTAGTCGGCGAATACCATGCCGTCCCGTATGGGTCGTGGTGTTTTGCTCAAGGAGTGTTCCCGTGGCTTTACCCGTTCGTCCCCGAATCTTGCTCTGTACAGCGCTGCTGCTCCCCTGCGTGGCCGCGGCCACGCTCTCCGGCTGTCTCGCCGGCGGAAGCTCCTCTACAACCCAAAGCGGCAGCTTCGTCAGCCCCGCCACACTCGCCAGTATCGAGCCCGGCAAGACGACCCAGCAGTGGGTGCAGGCCATGATTGGCGAGCCAACCAGCCGCATCACCGAGAACGGCCGCGACACCTGGCGCTACGCCTTCACCCGGCTCGCCCGCAGCAGCGGATTCGTGCTTGTGATCTTCGGCGGCTCTAACAGCGAGCAAATCAGCCAGAATACCTTCGTCGAGTTTGAATCCGGCATCGTGCGCCGCGTCTGGCAGGACCCGGCTGCGCCCGCCGTCGCATCAGCATCAACCCCGACCGATGATCACTGATCGACCTGTCCCGCAACCTTTAGTCCATCAAGCAAACAACCCGGCACGATCGCCGGGTTGTTTGCGTTGGTATCACTATTTTTCAGCGACCTTTACTTAAAAATCAGCACGCTTGGGGTCACCAGCAGCACGCGCTCCTTGCGCATCTGCAGTGCCGCATCCATCGTGCTGCGCGCCTGCAGGAAGGCCTGATCGCCCATCACCTGCCGGGCCATCTGCCCAAGCGTGGCCGAGACAACACTCGAAGCAATGGACCCAGAAACCGCCGGAGCAGAAGCGCCCATACCAAATGAGCCCAGGCTGTTCTCAATCATTTCCTGAAAGCTCATCGGCGCCGGATAGTCCATGATGTCAAACGAGCCGCTGGCCAGCTTAATCTCGCGCGACAGGTCGCCAATGGCATCCTTCAGCGTGCCCACCTTGTCGGCCATCTTCAGGTCCACCGCATCCTGTCCCACGAACAACCGCCCCTCGGCCGTCTTGGCCAAGTCAATGCCCGCGCGGCCCTGCGCAACACGCCCGGTAAACAGCTTGTACGTGTCCTCCATCTTGGCCCGCACCAGCTTGCGGTCGGCATCGCTCCATGGGTTCGCCATCGACTCCATCGCCGCCCGTGGCCCGCGCGCTCGCGAAACAGTGTTGATGTGCACCTTCTCCATCAGCCCGCCCAGCGCAAACTTGCCGCCGACAACGCCGATTGAGCCCACGATCGATGACGGGTTCACATACACCTTGTCACCGGCCACCGTCACGTAATACCCACCCGAGGCGGCCATATTGCCGATCGATACCCACACCGGCTTGGTCTTGCCCAAACGCTTGACACCCTGCCAAATCACCTCGCTGGCAATTGCCGATCCGCCCGGCGAATCAATCCGAATCACCACGCCCTTGATCAGCTTGTTGTCCTCAAGGTCCGACAGCGTCCGCCGAATCGTCCGCGATCCCACCGAGGCGCTGCCCATCAGCCCGCCCGAGGTTGACTCGCCATCAACAATCGCTCCATCAATGTGCACCACAGCAATCGTGCTGCGCTTGGGCTTGTACTCCGGCGGGTTCATCAGTTTGCTGAACATCGCAAACGGGTTCGCCGCAGCAGCATCCTCTTTCCGGCTGCCCTTGCCAACCAAATCATCCTTCCACGTCACCGGCTTGCCGTACGCCTTCTCAAGGTGGTCCGAGAGATCGGGCAGGTCAATAGCCTTGTCAATCAGGCCCGCCTTGATGGCCTCCTCATCGCTGGCCATCCAGCAGGTTTCCATGGCCTTGTCCAGGGCCGCATTATCAAGCTTGCGCCCGCTCTTTAGTTGCTCGCGCGTGATCTTGTACATGCTGTCCAGCAGCGCATCAATGTTCTGGTTCCACGCGGCGCTTGGCTTTGAATTGGCGTACTGCTCGCTGGCACCCTTGTAATCACCAACCTGCACAAAGTCGGCCTTCACACCGGCCCAGGCAAACATGTCCGCGAGGAACATCTCTTCCATGTGAATGCCCGGCAGCGACACGCCGCCGCCACGCTGAATAATCACCTCATCGGCAAATGAGCCCAGCCGTAGCTCACCCGGGCCGTAATTGTCACTGAAGATGTGTACCTTCTTACCCGCCTTGCGGGCCGCGGCTATAGCCTGCCCAAGCTCATCAATGCGTGATGAGTTCAAGCTCACATCCTTTAGCCGCAGTACGATCCCCAAAATGCCCTCCCGCTTGGAGGCCGTTTCCATCGCAGTCGTCACATCCCGCACCGTTGTGCCGTGGCTCTCACCAAACAACGCCATCCCACGCGCGCGGTCGGCCAGGTGTTCATCCAGTTCAATCAGCGCAACAGCCGCCTCGGCCTTGGCCGGCTGCGATATCGCAGCGGCCTCATGCCCAAACGCTGCGGACACAGGCAAGGTAGCGAGAAGACCAGCAAAGGCAAGAACGGTGGCGGCCAAACGAATATGCATAAAAAGTTTCCTATAGCGTGTTCAAACCGAAACAAAGAACAAATTTTCGACGGAGTGTACTAGCCAAAGTCCGCTTGCTTGTTCGGATTCCGGTCATGCTGATTTTGACCGGCAAAGCCGTCCCCGAGGATGACCCGTTTTTGCCGCTCCAACCACAGTCTCAGCTGCCGTCCCAGTAACGGTTTGGGTCTGGCCAACGATGCGCTGGAATAAAACATCCCCGGTAGGGTGGTGTTTGGTAATCGGGCTACGGTGCTTGCTCCAATCGTGCTTGTTTCATGGCGGCTTTGTGCCGAAACTGCAAATCAAGTTCTTGTGTGTGCCGCACCCCGGTCACCCAAATCGGTCGTCCGCGACTCAAGAACGGGTATTATCGCTCCCCCTCGAGGGTGGCCATCGTTGTTTGTTATCGGCCCTCGGTAGTTTTGGTATCGCGCCGCTCGCTTTTCAAGTCCCACGCAGTCGGTTCGCAAGCTTGGCCGGCTTTTACTTCTGGAGTTTTCTCGATGCGTCTTAGCATGGTTGGTACCGGATATGTTGGCCTGGTCACGGGTGTCTGCCTTGCAAACACCGGCAACGATGTGGTCTGTCTTGATGTCGATCCTCGCAAAATCGAGATGCTCCGCAAGGGCAAGAGTCCGATTTACGAGCCCGGGCTCGATGAACTTTTAGAGCACAACATCAAGGCTGGTCGCCTGGTCTTCTCGACCGATGCGTTCGAGTCTCACAAAGATGCGGACATGATCTTCATCTGCGTCGGCACCCCCTCCGATGAGAAGGGCCACACCGACCTGAAGTACATCGATGCCGCCTCGGATGCCATCGCCGATGTGCTCATCAAACTCGGGACCACGCAAAAGCCCAAGGTCATCGTTGTCAAGAGCACCGTCCCCGTGGGCACCACCTTCCGCGTGCGAGACCGCATCCGCGCCAAAGTTGGCCCCACCATCCCGTTTGATGTCGCCGACAACCCCGAGTTCCTTAAAGAAGGCGCCGCCATCGAGGACTTTAACAAGCCCGATCGTGTGGTGTGCGGCGTAGAAAACGAGCGCACCGCCCAGGCGATGAAGAACCTGTACGACCCCTTCGTGCGCAACGGCCACCCCGTGTACATCATGGATGTACTCTCCGCCGAGATGGTCAAATACGCCGCCAACGCCATGCTGGCCTGCAAGATCAGCTTCATCAACGAGATGGCCAACCTGTGCGAGGCTTATGGCGCTGATGTTGCCAAAGTCCGCGAGGGCATGTGTGCTGATCGTCGCATCGGTAACCAGTTCCTGTACCCGGGCCTGGGCTACGGCGGCTCGTGCTTCCCCAAAGACACGCTCGCCTGCATCATGATGGGCGAGATGGCCGGCGTCGCCACCCCCGTCAACAAGGCCGTGCATGATCTGAATCAGGCCCAGCGCGACCGCTTCTTTGCCAAGATCCAAAAACACTTCGGCGGCAAAGATGTCGCCGGTGGCCTCTCCGGCAAAACGCTCGCATTCTGGGGCATCGCGTTTAAGCCCAAGACCGATGACATCCGCGAAGCACCCGCCATCACGCTGATGCGCAAAGCCAAAGGCTTTGGCGCTGAAGTGCGAGCCTTCGACCCCGTCGCCAACGAAAACGCCCGCAAGGATATGGGCTCTGCGTTCCACATTGTTGATGACATGTACGAGGCCGCCAAAGGTGCCGATGCCCTGGTGGTGTGCACCGACTGGGATGAGTTTAAAAGCCCTAATTGGGAAAAGCTCGCCACGCTCATGAAGGGCAAAGTAGTGTTTGATGGCCGCAATTTGTACCGCCCCGCAACCATGCAGGAAAACGGCTATACCCACTACAGCGTGGGCCGCGCCCCTGTCATTGCGGCGGCAAAGCACTGATGGCAGAGCGGGTGTGCGCAGCAACGAGCCATACCGATTCAGGCCAATCCTAAGAGCGGTACGCGGCAGCGTACCGTGGGCAAGTGTGTTGATGATCGTGAGGAGTTTGCGCAGCGAAAAAGCGACGCGCTCGGCGTTTGGTGCTTTGGGGGTTGGATTTTTTGGGGAAAGTGCAAGTTGATCCTCATCGGAGGCTTCCACTAAGAGCGGTACCCGGAAGGGTACCGTGGGTGAGTGTGGTGATGATGCTTTTGAGATTGCGCAGTGGAGAAATTGACGCGTTTGGCGTTTGGTGTTTTGGGAGTTGGTTTTTTTGGGGAAGTGCAGGTTGATGCCCACCGTACGCTTCCGCGTACGGCTCTTATGGTTATGGGCCAGCTGGCCATTTGTTTCTGCAGAT
>JBBRKQ010000122.1:0-11242 GCA_038231815.1 Phycisphaerales bacterium | reverse complement strand
TATCGACACGCGCAGCCCCGAGCTGCGCAACCATACCGAGGCTGCGCTGACCCAGCGCATCGAAGAAATCCGCGAGGTTTTCCTGCGCGGCCGCCAAGATGACGATGCGGTTCGCCGGGCCTTGTGCGTGGTACGCGAGGTTGCCCGCCGGGTCACTGGTGAAGAACCGTACATCGTCCAGCTCATGGGCGCACTGGCCATGTACCACAGTTGCATCGCCGAGATGCTCACCGGTGAGGGCAAGACCCTTACCGCCGCCACTGTTGCGCCGCTGCTGGCATGGGAACACCGCCACCTGCACGTCTTTACCGTAAACGACTATCTCGCCAAACGCGATGCCGAGGGCCGCACGCCCATCTTCACACGCCTGGGCCTGCGCTGTGGCAGCATTCAAGGTGAGCAGTCCCCCGCCGAGCGCGCAAGCATTTACGCCTTACCCATCGTGTACGGCACACCCAAGCAGATCGTGGCCGACTATCTCCGCGATCAAATCAAACTCGGCAACACCACCAGCGCATGGACGGGACTGCGTGAGCTTGGCCATGGCACCATGGGCTCAATGCCCGGTGGCGTCCCACCCGGGCCGCTGGTACCCGGCCTTGCCGCCGCGATGGTTGATGAGGCCGACGGCGTGCTGATTGATGAGGCCGTTGTACCGCTGATCATCGCCCAAAGCCGCAAGTCCGATGAAATGGCCGAGATTTACCGCACCGGCTCCCGCTTGGCCGATCAGCTCGTGCTCCGCCAGCACTACACCGCAGATCTTCTTCGCCGCAAGATCGAGCTGACCCGCGCCGGCAAAGAACTCTGTGCAGAGCTCTTTGACACATGCCCCGACCCTATTTGGCGGGCCACACGCAGGGCTGAAGAGCTTGTCCGCCAGGCTCTCGTGGCCAAATGCTGCTACATCGGTGGCCGCCAGTACGCCGTGGTAGATGGCCGCGTGCAGATTATTGATGAATTCACCGGCCGCATCATGGCCGACCGTTCATGGGAGCACGGCCTGCACCAGGCGGTTGAAGCCAAAGAGGGCATCGAGATCACCGCCGACCGCGAAACCATCGCCCGCATGAGCTTTCAGCGATTCTTCCGTATGTACCCGGTCATGTGCGGCATGACGGGCACCGCCGCCGATGCCAAGGGCGAGCTGGAACGGGTCTTCCAGCGTCGCGTGATCGTGATTCCGCCCAACCGCCCCATCGCCCGTACGGTGCTGCCCACCCGCATCTTCCGCACCGCGGCGGCACGCTGGAATGCCGTTATCCAAGCCATCGTTGCGGTTCACGCAACCGGTCGCCCCATCCTGGTGGGCACGCGCTCAGTTGAGGCATCGGAGATCGTCGCCAAAGCACTCACCGCGCAGAACATTGACCACCGCGTGCTCAACGCCATTCAGGATAAAGAGGAAGCAACGCTCATCTCCAAAGCTGGCCAGCTTCACGCCGTGACGGTGGCCACCAACATGGCCGGTCGAGGCACCGACATCAAGCTCGAGTTTGATTCCAAAAAGCGCGCCGGCCTGCACGTCATCCTCACCGAGATGCATTCCTCCCGCCGCATCGACCGCCAATTCACCGGCCGCGCCGGACGCCAGGGAGACCCCGGTTCTTCACAAATGCTGCTGAGCCTGCAAGATGAACTGCTGACGCTGTACACCAAAAAACTGGCAAGCCTTATGTACAACCTCACCGCGGGCAGCACGGGTGATGAACTCTCCAGCCGCACGCTGGGCATCGCCAAGCGACTCTTCCAAATTGCCCAAGCCCGGGCCCAAAGCCGAGACCGCGGCATGCGCGCAGAAGTCTTGCGGCAAGATGACTGGGTCGAGAAACACCTGCCGGGCATGTAAAACCAATCGCCGCCCCGTAGCACCGCCATTTCTGGCGGTGTCCCGTGCCGCCCCAAGCAGCGAAACCACCAGCCACCGCCCGATCCCACCCGCTTCCCCAAGCTGTATTTAGCCATTTGCGAATTTGAGCATCAATTCGATGCGCTCGTGGCAGCGTCAACGCTCTTCCCGCAATGTAACTCTTCAGCCGAATTCCACAACATCGCAAGTCCTGCATTTCATCGCGAAGCGAAGGCTGCTGACTCAACGGGGCCAACCGGGCGAGCGCAGATGTAACTTGGTGTTTTCATATCCGTGGGCGTTGTCTTGCTCACCACGGCCACATTGTGGGACGGGTAAACAGGGCTGATCATCAGCGCACTCGGGCTTGCGATTGTGGTGCTCCGAGCCATAACTTGGTGGCACCGGCACTGCGGTCCGCCGCCGGGGGGGGGGCGGGTTGAACGGGTTGGCATCTAGTGAAAACCCTAGGTCTGGCTTGGACATCCGTTTATCTTAGGTAAACCCGAAATTTTATTGGTCCCACCGGCACGTTGCAGTATCTTGTATGAAGTACCCCAACTTTGGAAGGAACAGATGATGAAGCCTACCTGGTCAAGAAAATTGTCGCTGTCGCTTGGTTGTTTGTCCGTGCTGGCACTTGCTGGCACCGGGATTGCGCAAACGTTCAACAACAGCGTCCCGATTACAATAAACGACAATTCGGCGGCAACGCCGTATCCGAGTTCCATCGGTGTTGCCGGCCCCATCGGCAACATCGCAGGGATTACCGTAACGCTGAGCGGTTTTTCGCACACGTTCCCCGCCGACTGCCTCTTTGTTCTGGTAGCGCCCAACGCTCGCGCATACGCACTGTCCGGCCGCTGCGGAGGCGGTAACGGTATCACCAACATCACCCTTGGCTTTTCCCCGGATGCAACGGGATCACTTACCGGAGGCCCGATCTCTGCGGGAACGTACCGTCCTTCGGTTTGCCTCAACGGCGGACCAGCACCGGCGCCCGCACCAGCCGGACCGTACAGCACGGACATGACTGATCTGTTCGGCACTAATCCTGTTGGCACGTGGTCGCTGTACGTCGCGGATCAGGCAGGGGTGGATGTAGGGCAGATCGCGGGGGGCTGGTCAATCTCCTTTGATGCGCCGCTGCCCGCCAGCGGGACTTCAAGCTCCGCGTTTACGTATCAGGGGCAGCTTAAGAACGGCGCCGCGCTGGCGCAGGGTGACAGGCTCATTCGCTATCGCCTGTACGATGCACTCAGCGGTGGCGGACAAATTGGCCCTTCACGCATTGCCACCGAAACGTTGGTTGACGGTGTGTTTACGACGCTGCTGGACTTTGGGCCAAACTCATTTACCGGCGGTGCTGCCCGGTGGCTGGAATTAACCGTCGGCGGCACAGTGCTCTCGCCGCGGCAACCGGTGACTGCGGCGCCCCGCGCACTGGAAGCTTTCCACGCGCTCTCTGCCGACATCGCCACAAACTCAACCAACACCCGCGGCATCACGGTCGATTCGGCCGACCGCGTAGGCATCGCTGGCGCACCGGCGGCGGGCGGGCCGTTTACGGTCACGGCGTACAGCGCCGCCGCCACGCTGGATCAAGCCCAGAACACATCGGTCACCACGCCGTTCAATGGAAGCTTATTCTGGCAATCATTTACGGCGGGGAGCAACGGGGCGTTGGTGTCGCTGCGTATTCGCAACGGGGTAGGGGCAGGATGGACCGCGACGATGACTATTTACGCCGGCGAAGGAACGGGGGGTGCGGTGCTGACGTCGCAGTCTGTCACCGCCGCTGGCCTGAATCCCAGCTTCACACTGAGCAACCCTGTTGTGCTGGCGGCAGGCAGTAAATACACCTTCGCGTTCTCAAATCCGGTAGGGGCAGCCATTCGATGCGATGCGGGCACGAATGTGTACGCGGGTGGCGTCGCCAACCTTAGTGCGATCTTTGACCTCTGGTTTGAGACGTACGTTCAAGGGCTCTCGCCCGCCCTGTTTGTGGCTTCGAGCGGCCGCGTCGGCATTAACACGACGACACCGTCACAGGCACTGACCGTCAACGGCAATGTGCTGGCCAACAACGTTGCGGTGCCATCCTCCATCCGTTTTAAAGACAAGGTTTACCCGCTGGACGATGCACTTGCATCATTGCTCAAACTTAGCGGCGTGCGGTTTGACTGGAAACCGGAGTTCGCCGCCCAGCGCGGCTTCACGCACGATCTCGGCTTCGTCGCTGAGGATGTTGAGAAGGTCTTCCCAGAAGTGGTGATGCACGATGCGCAGGGCCAGGTCATTGGCATGGATTACTCACGCCTGACCGCGGTGGCCGTGCAGGCCATCAAGCAGCAGCAGATGCAGATTGAACGCCTCAAGACCGAGGCGGCCGGCGTCGAGCGGCTTCGCACCGAGAACGCCGAGATCAAGCAGCGGCTTGCAACCCTTGAGAAGCTCATCGGCAGTCAAAAGTAACCACACGAGGTTGGAGAAAAATTCGATCATTCAACGCCCCGGGCACGATTGTCCGGGGCGTTTTATTTTCGTGCGGCACGCTCGATCACACGCCACCCCACCACACAGGAGCCTCCGACTTGGGATGCTCCCGATCACCAAGGTGTGAAGCTCTCGTCCCCCGCGTGTTCCCGCCCACAACGATTGTGCCAGACGCCAGACGCACCTGCAACATTCGCTGCCGCGGCTTGCCAGAACCTCGCGCACGCCAAGGCCGCGACATGATGCATGGTTGCTCAGGGTACCAAAGCATTTCGTCACCACGACTCGGGTTTACCACCGCCCTCTCAGAGTACCGCCCTTGCCTTATTTGTCGTTATCGACAGAGGTTGGCTTCGCCCTCTTTGCGCGTTTTGCCTTGCTTACCTTCTCGGTCTCTACCGCCCAATCCAGCATCTCTTTAACGTACGAATCGTCCGGCGTCCACTCCAAAGCTTCTTGCGCGAGCGAGCGCACGGCTTGAAAGTCCTCACGTTTGGCCGCTGCATCAGCCCCACCCATAATAATCGACGCAATCGAGGGTGCGAGCTTGGTTCGCAGCGATGAATTGTTCGCGACGGCTTCTTTATAAAGCGACAAGGCCTCGCGGTGCCGACCAACGTTTTGGTACGCGATCCCTAAATCAACCAACAGCGCCGTCGACACTTCACCTTCAGCTTTGGCGGCCTCCAGCAGCCTCACAGCCTCATCAAAGCGGTCGGCACGCAGAGCCAAAATCCCCCGCGCCATGTTGCTGCGAAACGCGCGCGAGAGGTTGACATAAGGCCGAGCGACCGTTGACCCTACACCAACTGCTGCCGCTAAGACGACCATGGGGGCAACCCACGCGACGCGACGACGGCGGGCAACGATGGCTCTTCCGAGCAGCCATCCCGCCACTGCACCCGCCCCGTGGGCCACGTTCCCGATCGCGACGATGTCAGCCAGTGTGAGCGCGATACACACGAAAAACCAAATGCCAAACAGTTGGATTGTGGCTTTGGTGACGGTTCCTTCGAAGCCGGAAACCCTGTCCTGAATGACCCACAAAAGTGCACAAACCCCATACACAACACCCGAAAGACCCACGCCCGTTGTGTCCAGAGCGATCTGAGCGGCCGAACTGATGGCGGCGAGAAATGCAAACAGCAAGAGCGCTTTGGGCCCGCCCCAAACCCGCTCAACACGGCACCCAAGCATCCACCACCACATGAGGTTAAATAGAAGGTGAACAGGATGAAGGTGCGGTAGCGTTGCTGAGACTAGGGTCCATGGGTGCGAAGCAAGCTCGCCAGCGCCAATCAATGGCAACGCCCAGAGGCCGCCCGACCACCAATTTACCGAGACTATGCAAGCCCCGATCGTGATTATGGAGGTCACCGGGTAACGCCGGGCATCGCTGATTGGTGGCTGCAAACTCAAGAGCGAAGTGTAGCAGATGTGCCATTGCAACTAAATACGCTCATGCGCTCAACTCTGCTGCCGCCGTTTTGCGTTGGTCCCGGCCGCCTCAGCACACCGGATGGGCCACCAGCGCACCGCCATCATCGCCCGCTCGGCTCCGGGCCGTTTTCGCGGACAATAATCCCACATCCTGCGCCTCGTCGCCATTGCTCCAAGCTCTTGCCAAACGCCATACGCTCACATTCGGCATCAGTTCCATCTCATCCGCTTCCCCTGCCCTTCTTTGACCATTTGACCATTTGGACCCCTCCTTGGCCCGCGACAACATCATCAAATCCGCTCTCGAAGGTTTCTTTGGCACCTACACCAGCCAAAACTCCGTCTGGCACGGCCGCTGGCTCTTTGGCTTCCTCCTACGCGAGACTGATCGTGCTGAGTGGGACCTGCTCCAGCCCCCGCGTCCGTTCATCAAGGGCGACCCAATGGACTACGCCCAGACCATGGCGGCCCAAAAGTTCCAAAAGCAAATCGCCAAAGCAAACGCTACTGACCTTGTCCGCACCGCCACTCTTACGCTCGAAAAAACCCACGACCCTAAACTCATGAAGTGGGCCACCAACCTCGGTGTTGATCATCTCTTTCCTTTCGCCATCGACATCACCGCCACCGCCGTGACCACGGGCGACAAGACCTTTACGATGGCCGATCGTTTCTTCGCGTACCAGCCCGATGAATCCACCAGCCCCCAATAGCGATCGTGTCCCGCCCTCATCCGGCGATCCCACCACGAGGCCCTGCAGTGATGTGGCGGTTGGCCCGCTCCCGCTCACACCCGCACCCCGTGTCTGCTTGCTGCTCACCGTTCGCAACCGCAGCCGCTACCTTCAGGCCGCCATCCGCAGCGTCCTCACCCAAACCTTCCCCCACTTCCATCTCATCATCATTGATGACGGCTCAACCGATGACTCCGCCAACCTTGCCGAGGCCCTCGCTGCCCAAGACGCAGCCGCCTCCAACTCCCCGGCTCGTATTTCCGTTCTCCGCAGCCCCCACATCGGCCGATTTGCCGCACTCCGCCTCGCCCACACCATCGCGCACCAGCTCGCGCCGGCCGCTCTCTTGGGCTGGATAGACAGCGATGATCTCCTCATCGACACCGCACTGGCCGAGACCGTCGCATACCTCGACACCCACCCGGCGTGCGGCATGGTGTACACCCAGCACATCAACATAGATGAGCACAACCGCACCTCCGGCTTAGGCCCCCGCTGCCTGGTTCCGTACACACCACAGGCCCTCCTGCTCGATTTCCTCACCCACCATTTCCGCCTCTTCCGGCCCGAGCTCTACCACGCCATCGGCGGGGTTGATGCCTCCTTCACCGCCGCAGGCGACTATGACTTTTGCCTCAAAGCCTCCGAGCACACCAGCATCGAGCATCTGCCCCGACCGCTCTACTGCTATCGCATCCATGATGATTCCATCTCCACCGCACGCCGCCTCGAACAAATCGCCGGCGCCGCCCGCGCCATCGAGGCCGCCCTGCACCGCCGCGGCCTGAGCGATCGGCTCCGGCTCAAGCTCACGATTCAGTCCAGCTTCGAACTTATCGACCGATAACCGCGATTCACTGGCATTCGGCAAAATCCGTGGTACAGTCAGCATTCCGCAATAGCAGGCCGGTCCGCGCACATTCCGCTGTGCCCCTTTCCCCACGCACGCCGCCAACCTTTCGGGTCTGGCCCGACTGCAATCCTGATCCGCCCACGTGCTGTCACCAGTAAGTCCGCATCTTTTTATTCCAGAGAGTGATCCATGCCATCGCCTACAACCCACTGCGCCGCCAGCTCTTCCTTCGCTTCACGCCGCGATCGCTTTGCCTCCGCGGCGATCTGTACCGCACTGCTCGCTGGTACCTGCATCCCCACCAGTACCGCCGCGGCCGATGATGGCTTCACACCTCTGCCCTTCCTAAATCAAATCGCCTCGGCCGAGGGCCTCTCGGGCGATGGCACAACCGTCGTGGGCTGGTACCGCACCGGCAGTTCCTTTCTCTCCCCACTCATGGCATTCCGCTGGTCCGCTGCCTCAGGCTACAACTTCCTGTCTCCGCTCCCCAACCGCGAGGACTCAATCGCCAGGTCCACCTCGTTTAATGGGGCAATAACCACCGGCAACAGCGATGGCATCGGCACCAACTGGTTTGCGGCAAACAACGGCGCAGCCAGTAATCCCGGCATCGGCTCCTCCATCATCGACATCTCCGGCAACGGCGCGGTGCAAGTCACTAGTTTTTCCTTCAATGCAGGCTCTGGCTGGCTCACTCCAGCTGCGCCGCCCTCGCCGTTGATCAGTCCGGCCTTCACTCGCCTTTCGCACGATGGCGCATTCATCGCCGGCACCGTGCAGCGGCGCATCCAAACCGGCTCCGGCTACGGCAGTCCCACGTTCACCAACTTCAACCGCATGAGTGTCTACAGCCGTCTCACCGGCAGCTACTCCGTAGTTGATCCCCTCCCCGGCTACGAGCACGCCCAGGCTCTTTCCATCTCGGCCAACGGCCGCGTTTCCGTCGGCAACTGCACAGACTTTGAGAGCATCCTCCCTCCCATCGCCATCCGCTCGACCGATGGTGCACCGGCCGTTACCCTCGGAACTCTCGCCCCGGGCAGCGACTCCAGCGCTGCCGATGTCTCCGCCGATGGTGCCGCCATCGTCGGCTCCTCGGCCAGCGAGGCGTTCGTCTGGACAGCCCCGCTCGGCATGCGGTCCATCCGCTCCAGCCTCGTGGCAAACGGCTTTGATCTTGATGGCTGGACCTTGACCGCAGCAACCGCCATCTCCGACGCCGGCCAGATCGTCATGGGTAACGCCATCGACCCACAAGGCCGCTCGCGCCAATGGGTCGCCAACCTCACCGCCGTGTGCACACCAGTTCCTCCCACCATTACCACCACCGCTACGGTCCTTGCTCAACAGGGTCAGTCCGATGGTGCCGGCGGCACCTTCGGTGCCAGCGGCGCCTTCAGCACCGACAGCTTTACTCAGGCCACCATCGAGCCCTCCGGCAGCGTCGCCTTCACCGCCAATCGCACCGATGGACGCTCGGGTCTGTATTTCGCAGATAGCAACCCAATAGTTCCTGTGCTCACCCCCGTTAGCGTCGGCGGCCTCATCGGTCCGTACACAGGCATTGTCGCGCCCGTCCTTCGTTCACCAACCTCCATAGCCTTCGTCTCAAACGAGCAAGGCATGATTGCTTCCGGTAACCCCCGTGGCACAATCACCACCCGGTTTTCCGCTGGCCAGTCCGCCCCGGAAACTGGGCTGGGTACGTTCAGTGGACTATTCCCGTTCTCAAACGTGCTGCTCAGCGCCGGCGGCACACTGGGGTTCCAGGCATCAATCACCGGCGGCACCACCGGCTTTGCCGCGTACAAGTTCAGCGGCGGCACCGCAACCCGCCAAACCTTCGCTTCCCCAACCGTCAGCTCTCCCCGCACCCTCTCGCTGACCGATGCCGGCGTGCTGCTCCGTGACGGTTTCGATGATGCCACCACCAGCTCAATCCTCGCCTTCGGTCAGGGTCCATCTTTGCCCATCCGTTTGGTTACCGGTGCAACGCTGTCCAACTCTCCGCTCACCGTCACATCTTTGCTGGGCAACCTCCCTGCCATCGCCGGTGAGCACGTCGTCCATCTCGTCCGCCTCTCCGATAACCGCCTCGGCCTCGTGCACATCAGTGCAACCGGCGTGCGCACCCTCATGGTCGCCAGTGGTGACCCCACGTCCGCCGCACCCGGCGCCCCCGCCCTGGCCTCTCCCAGCTCCGCCTTCACCGTCACCCCATCCGGCACCGTGTACCTCGTCGGCAATACCGATCAAGCCACCTCCGCCGGCATCTTCTCTGTGCGTGTTGCCAGCCCCCGGGTACTCTCGCCAGTGGTCGTCCGGGGTGACAAACTCCCCGCCGCCACGTGCCGCATTATCTCGGCAATTTCTCCATCACTCAGCAGTTCGGGCGAGCGCTTGCTCTTCGGCGTATCACTCGGCATCGTCGGTGAACCCTCCACCAAGTCCGCCGTCGCGCTGTACGACCCCACTGCCGGGATCGTCCCCCTGCTGACCACGGGCGACACGGTTGAGGTCGCACCCGGCATCACCGGAACTGTCGCATCCGTCCAAGTGCCGGCACTGTCCAACACCAGCGGTGATGATGGCCGACCTTCAGCAATCTCGCCTTCCGGTGCCGCGGCGCTGAGCGCTGTGGTAATTGTCTCGGGCACCCCGCGGCAAACCCTGATCCGCGTGCAAGCCAACCTGCCTAACCCATCGGCCGCCTGCTCCATCGCAGACTTGGACACCACCGGTGATGGGCCCGATGGCATCGTCGATGGCTCCGACTTCGTGGCCTTCATCAACAGCTTCAGCGCCGGTGATGTCAACATAGACCCGCTGGCAGATATTGCAGGCGCCGGTGACACCGGGCTCCTGCCCGATGGCACCATCGATGGCAATGACTTCATCGCGTTCATCAACGCCTTCGCTGTAGGCTGCTAAACACTGGGCACAGCCGGAAGAGCCACAAGCACGCTCGCCCTATCACGTCTCGTTGGCTGCGAAGCGCCAACCGCAGAGTGCTGTTGGTGCCTCGCGGGGTCCCTCCATCCCAATCGCGTCTCCGCCTTCACTCGCAACGTGCCACTCACCTCCACGCCCCTCCACTCCCATCCTTTACCCTCACCCTCGCTCTCCTATCGCTCCGGTACCGCCACCAGAGCCGACTCCTGCAGCTTCTCTTTACCATCACCCACACGCGTCAGTAGCCCTTGGCCGTTGTGTAGCCGGTTTGGATACTTCTTCTTCAGCGTCGTCAGCTCCGGTGCCAATGGGTTGTCCAGCACATCATCATCAAACAACCCCACCGTAACGGTGCTCATCCGCGGGCTGTGGTAGTAAAACGCCAGCTCCCCACCCGCACGCAATTGGCCCACCGCCGCCTCCGCTGCCGCACGCGCCTCGGGCAACTCCGCGCCGGTTGCCTGCCCCGGTTGTGATCCGCCATACGTGCCAATTTGCAGCGTGTACTTCGCAGCCTTGCCAAACTGCTCCTGAGCCTTAGTCAGGTTCCACTCCGGCTTGCCACTCGTGGCCGTGATGGCCGAAAAGTCTGGAGGCAGCAGCCGGGCGGAGGCGAATGGCTTTCTGCCGTTGTCCAATGCAAAGCCCCGCGCCCGATCCAGCGCGCTCTTGGCCGGGGCATCACCGGGACTGTCAAACCGCCCCTGCCCCACAATCGTGCTCCCGCCACGACGCTCAACAAACACATCCCCAAAGCCCGAGAGTGTCCGAATCTGCGTTGCCGCCGCCGCGGCGAGTTCCGGTGCGTTACCCCCGCGAAATCCTGCGAGCATCACGGTCCAGCCGCCGCCACTATTAATAGAGTCGCTGGCAGGAGTGCCATCCGCATTGACTCCGGATTTTCCCCCAAAAAGC
>JBBRKQ010000121.1:0-11446 GCA_038231815.1 Phycisphaerales bacterium | reverse complement strand
CGGGCCATGCGCAGCGGCGGCCCCGGAATGGGTGGTGGCCGGGCCTTCGTGGTCCGCATCCGGGGCTCCGTGGTCCGGATTCTGGCCTCCGTGGTCCGCAGCGGGGGCTCCGTGGACCGCGGACTGGGCTCCGTCGGCTTCGCCCGGGGCTCCGGCGTGGCGCGCCGGGGCTCCGTGGAATAAATCCGCGGGCGTCCGGGTCGGCTGGAGAGGAGTCCGGGTCGTCTGGACTCCGCTCCGGGTGGCTTGGACTGGAGTCCCACCCGTCTGGAGAGCCGTCCGACTCGCTTGGAGAAGCGTCCCGGTGGCTTGGACGGGAGTCCCATCGGCCCGGACGGGAGTCTCATCGGCTTGGACGGTCGCGCGAGCGGGCTGGCCGGTCGCAGATTCTGCGCGTTGAGGGGCGGCGGCGATGGCCTCGCCACGCAGCAGCGCAGCCTTCTGTTCGGGCTTACGAGCCGCGGCCACGTCGATGCCCGCCATGATGTGGTCCTTGGCCGGCTTGCCGCCCGAGATGACGGCGAGCATGACGTTGAAGTCCCACATCGGGGTCTGAAAGCCCTTCGGCCCCAGCCGCGCCACCATGTTCCACGTCCGCTCCTTCAAGAGCCGCTCGCGCAGTTTCTTGTAGGAGGTCAGGAAGAGCCAGTTCTGCGGCGTGACCACGGCCAGCGTAGAAGCGGCATCCTGCCGCTTGTCCTGTTCTTCATTCGCAGCGGCTAGAGAAGCAAGCGGCGGGACGCCGCTTTTACACCAACGCAGGATGCGCGACACAAACACCGTGGCCAGGTCGGCCTTGGCTTCCGGATAGTTCGCCTCGCAAAAGTTCTTGATCGTGTCGCTCTGCCCGCCGCGACCCAAATATGGCACGTTGGTGATGACCAAGGTGTACTCGCCAGCCAGAATCTCAGCCGCCTTGGCCATGCCCTGCGCGGCCACAGCCCGCTCCACCAGCGCATCATCGCCGCCTTTGGCTTCTTCGGCCATGACATCATCAAGAAACGGCTTCATGGTTTCCCAGTCGGCCGTGACAAAGACGTTGGAGGCAAGCTCGGTCGGGTCGATCAGCGAGCCAAGATCAGGAGCGGCGGTAAACAGGGCGTGCATGCTGCGCAGGCCGTTGCGGACCGCCTCACGCCCGTGCACGGGCAGCAGGCCCAGCGTGCTGCTGGCCGTCTTTCTGCCGGGGCTCAGCTTGGCCTCGGCCATTTTGACCCAATCGTTCTCGGAGCAGTTGGGGGCCAGCCCCGAGCAGGCGATGTGCAGCACGGGCAGCTCAAAGTATTCGCCCGCCCACCGCCACGCCGCCATGGCCACATTGAACGCGGCGATCTGGGTGCAGCGCGGGTCAAGCTCCAGGCCGAAGAGGTTGTCACGCAGGACGGCGGCGGCGGCGAGCTTTCTGTCGCTGTGGAATGCTGTTTCATCCCCTTCGCTCATCGCCAAGCGAAGATGGGCCATGACCTCGAACGCCGCGGCGAGGAAGTGACCGCTGCCGCAGCAGGGGTCAAGGACTTTGAACTCACGGGCGTGCCGCGGCCACTGGGTAAAGCCGCCGGCCGCGGTGCGGAAGGGTGCGGCGGGGCCATCCTGCACCCAACGCAGATAGTCAAACTTGTACTCGTAGCACAGGGAGAGGACTTGGGCATCGGCCTCGGTCTTGGGCAAGGCAGAACGGGGCCAGTTTTCGGTGGCCATCTTGTTCATGTACCACGCCCCGAGCGTGTTGTGCAGCAGGAACTGCACCATGTACGATTCGGTGAACAACTGGGTGACGGCGGGGAGCGTGTCGCCCGTGATCTTGGTGCCGGCCTTGGCCATCGCGTTGACGCGTTCCTTCTCGGCCGACTGCCAGAACTGGTAGACCCAGCCCAGGGCATCATCGGCCGTGAACATCTGCGGAACCAGACTCTCCAGGATACGTTCCAACTCCTGCTGATGTTCCGGAGCAAGCTGCACGGCCAAGGCCGGATCATCCCGCCGGAAGATCTGCGGCAGCATGCGTGCTGCATAGCGGCCGGCTAGTGCCCAGGTGTCGGCCCGTGTGCCTGACTTGGTTGCCTCTTCAGCGGCCAGCTCCGCCACGGTGGGCAGGTCAACGGCAACGTTGAACTCGGGGTGGATCAGCAGGTTGTTCTCTGCCAGGAAGCGGGCAAAGAGCATGCGGTGCCAATGCTCGTAAGCAACCTCGTGCGTGAGCTTGGTGATGTGGGCGAAGGTGCGGGTGGTGGCATCCCAAGGATCACCCAGTTGCACCGCCGCAGCACGCAGGCGGCTGCGCAGCACCCGCTCATCGGCCGTGAGGTACTGCGGGAACTCACGGGCTGCCACGGCCAGCCGCTTCAGCACCGCCGCGGCGGCGAGGGTTGCCACAGCGCGAGCCTTGATCACGGCGTTCTCAAGGATGCGGCGAAGTTCTGAGGGGAGTGCGGGCATGTGTTGGGAGGGCGGGGAGGGTGGGGAGGGCAGGCGGTACCGGGGGGCAGGATGGCAGCGGGAGATTGACGCGCGGGAAGCTGGGGCCGCCCGGTTTTAGAGGAACACCGGACCATCGGCCAGTTTGGCGGTGATGGCGGTCTCGGCAGAGCGCAACCAGGTGGCAAGATCATCCTTGGTTTTGATCGTGGCCGAGGGCAGCGTGACGGACTGGAGTTTGGGCTCCAATGCTTTGGCGGCCTGCTTGCGGGCGGCCACGAACCGGCCGGGGATGGCGGCTAACAAGTCGGACCAACCCACGATGGACCGGCTGCGAAGGGCGGCGATGAGTTCATCCTCATTGCCGGCGCGGACCTCTTCCGGTGGCGCGAGGCGGTGGGCCTCAGCGATGACATCACGGGCGGGCCGGTCCTTTTCACCCAAAGTCTTCCAGGCCGCATCGGCCGGGAGCGCCGAGGAGTGCTGCTCGTGAACCTCGGCGGCTTTGGTGGCCAGTGCCGTGAGCTTGCTGCGAAGGGCGGTGCCCAGGGTGGTGGCCAAGCCTGGGACAGGATCGGTCGCATCAAGAAGCTGGCGATGGTCCCGAATGGCCGTGATCTGCGTTCGCACCTCGACGGCTTCGGGCAGGCTGGCCTTCTCGGCATGGTCGAGCATGGTCAGCAATGACTCCCACCGGGGCACCCGCTGGCGTGCGGTTGCGGCCTGCTTGGTCCAGCCGGCGATGTCGGCATCGAGGGCTGTGTACTGGCGGAGGATTTCGGACAACTGCTCATTGCCGAACGATGCCTGCATGGCCTTGATGGCGTTAGTGTTTGGCACCTCCGGCAGCGGCGCTTGGCCGCCGGCGGTTTGGGCAAGGGCCAGCACTGCGGTGAGGAACTCGCCGGCCTTAATCTCAACATCATCGTTGCTTTGGCACTTGATGTTGAGCTTTTGGAACAAGGAGCGGAGCTTGACCTTGTCACCCGGGGCGATGGGCGGATGATCAACCCGAAACTCGCACGGGCCGATGGCGGTTTGGTCAAGCGCCTGACGCTGGATGGGCAGGCCATTGCGGGATGCCTTGAGCAGCCCGGCGGCCACTAATACCAGCACAGCGCCGTACACGGCGTCATCTGACCATCCGTATGGCGGGGCGATGAACTTCTTACGTAGGTCGGAGCCCTTCTTGCCGGCCCCGACCTCATCAAGGATGGCCTTGCAGACGGGGTGCTTGTCGGGGTCTCCGCTGTGGTTGACAAGCTGGAGTGGCGAACCAGCACCGGCCTTGGCCTGCTTGAAGACCTCGGCCCACTTATCGGAATCACCCGTGGCAAAGAATGGGTACAGCCGGGCCAGCGCGGCCTCGCACCCGTTGCGGATCTTGTCCGAGAGCATGACGCCGGGAAAATCTTCACTGCCGGCGACCATGACCTTGGCATCCTTGAGGATGTGCTGGAGCAACAGCTCATGGGCGAACTGCTCGGCCAGTGTCTTGCGGCTGGCGATGGCATCCTTGGCCTCGATGCCCGCGGCGGTGGTGGGCGCTCCGCGCTCCTGCAAGGTTTGCTCTGCCGCTTTGGCCTCGGCCAAGGCTTGTTTGAGTTCATCTTTTTTGATGCGCGGGATGAACACGGTGACCCGGGGACTGTGAACACCGCCGACGTTGGCCTCGCTCACGGCGAGCTTCTCGGGCACATCCCACTCGGTGCGGACCCAGACAGGAACGCCGGAATCTGAGGTTGGGGGTGTTTCGCTGAAGGATGCCTCGGTGCGGCGGCGAATCTTGGATTTGCCGTGCATGAGGGGGACATCATCAATCATGGCCCCCACTTCATTGCGGAGCAGCTCGCCGCGAAGGTAAGCGATTTCGCCGTCGTTGTTGAGCAGTGCGGCCAAGCGCTGGCGGAAAAGCGATTCCCAGCCAGCGGACTCGGGAGTCTGGAGTCGATACTCCCCACCCACGCGGAGCAGCGAACCCTTGGATTCGTGAATAGCCAGCAGCTTGGGGATGCGCTCGCGCAAGGCCGTACCCCCGGCTTTGAGGTCCTCCACCAGCAGGTCCGCCAGTGCGCCCGGGGTTGCGCGGATGCCCAAGTCGCCCGGTTTGTCGCGGGTCTCGTGGTTGACCTTGCCGATGAGGTAGATCAGGGCAAAGAGGCGGGAGGAAAGCTGGTCATCCGGGTTGCTGCTGCTGCGGAGCTGCTGGATGGTGTTGTAGCGGGAACTGTCAAGGACGTTCTTTTGAACGAGCAGCGCCGCGAGCTGATCGAAAAGTGAATCCGCGGGGATCACGTTGCCCAGGGGCTTGTCCGCCACATTGCGGACCGCATCGTACGTGATGCGAAGCTGTGTTCGGAGCTGGCCGGTCAGGCCGGTGTCGATATTGCGAAGGACCTTCTCCCAGAATCGCTGGCGCACGGGCAGGATGGGGTAATCATCGACGTAGTTTTCTTTATCCTGGGGACCGGCCTCGATACGGGTGCCTTGGAGCTGTCGAGAGATTTCACCCTCGGAGGATTCGATGAGCTGTTTCAGGGGGGGCTTCTTGTCGGACTTCTTTTGCAGCACAACCTTGCGGATGACGGTTTCGATGTCGTTGTCGAGCAGCAGGAGCTGACGGGTAAAGCGATCCTGAAGTCTCTGGAGCAGCGCGACGGTGTTGAGTGCGGCCTGCCCGGTGCCAACCACAATGAGCTTACTGCCAAGGCGGGAAGAGAGCGCCTCGACGACGAGCTGCACCTTGTAGCTTCGATCGGAATCCTGCTGGATGTACTGCTGGACCTCATCAAGCACCAGCAGGGTGCATGGGAACTTGCCGGCGAAGGAATCCTTGAGCGCCCGATCGATGCCCTTGATCATGTCATCAATCGTGACCAGGTCATTGGCGGGAAACTGATTGTTTATTTTGCTGAGGGCGTCTTCAGCGGTTGTGCCGAGGCCCTTGTCTTGCTTGTGCAGTGATGCGGCGATATCCGACGAGACGCGGAACGAGTCAAGCTCGTCATGGTAGTCCAGCTTGGCGGCCTCGATGTCCTGGCGGACCTTCGCTTCCAACCCCTTGCGACGCATCCAGAGGACGAACTCGGCGGTGGTCACATCGGCGGGAAGGCCCAGTCCCTGATAGATGATGGACAGGATTGCGCCGGGAAGCCTGTCGGCAGGGCCAGACTCGAGCACGCCGGCAGTGGCGAACAGGCCGCCCTGGCCACGGCCCACGGTGTCCAGCTCTTTGAGCAGGTCTTTGACCTCGACGGGCAGGGTGGCGATGTCACGGGGCGTGCGACCATCGGTGAGCGCCTCGTTGGTCCACAAGTAGCGCAGCACCTTGACCAGGTGTGACTTGCCGCTGCCATAGAAACCGCTGATCCAGACTGCCGGCTGCTGTTCCTTCTCCACATTGCCGACGAAGGTTTGCAGGACCATCTCCAGACCCTTGGCATATTGGCCTTCGCAGACGAACATGGCCAGCTCTTCACCGATGATGCGGGCATCGCCGCCACCTTGCACCTTGGCGACACCCTCGTTGGGCAGCTTGTTGCTCCGCGGGTCGTTGACGAAGAGTTCGTGATTCAGTTTCGGACCGCTCATTGCAGCTCCCCATAACGGGCGGTAATCGGCACCGCCAGGTAGTTCCAACCATCGCCCGTGTCGAACATTTTGTACGCGCTACCTTCTCGCACCCCGGGGAAGAACACCAGCAACCGTCCCTTCACTGCCCCCTCCACCGATTTGATGATGCTGGACAGCTTGGTGAGGCCAAAGAGCGTGCCAACACCGGTGACGGCGACGACCTCATCAGGGCCGGCGGCATCGAGTGCGGCTTTGATCCTCTCGGCCACCGTCGCGGCGAACCTCTGCTCGGGATAACCCTCTGGACGTTTAAAGAAGCCCTCGGCATGACGGAGACTGGTCAACCAGCGCGGGAACGCATCGGTCAGGTCAAGGTGCTTCCACCGAAAGTTGGCGTCGCGGGTGGCGATTGCAAACTCATCGATCCGCCGGGCGAGCCGTCGCTCGTTGGCGGGCGAATATACGGCAAACCAAACCCGCTCAGACCCGGAGAGGCTGGATGACCATGGGGTGGAAACGTGCAACTCGTACGCCTTAAGGAGCATATCCAATTCAGACATGGCAGAGCGTCTCCTCGTATGGGCGGAGCAGCGTCGGGAACTGGACCTCAATGATGTCCCCCACTTCCCGGTAATTCATGAGGCTCTGCCGATTGCCCGCACGGACGAGCTGGACCAGCTCGGCGTGGGAAACATCCAGCGCCCTTGCCCAGTCGGACGTGAACAGGGCGCGGCCGCGAAGGCCGGTGGCATAGCCCAGCACCAGCGCCATGCACGCCACCGAGGGCGACGCCGCGGGCTTGACCCGTCGCTTGGAGGTTCTGCCTTGGAGGTGGCCGGACTGGGTCCAGCTTGATGCCGCATTGCGGGCAACCTTGTGCCGCACCGCCGGGCTGAGGCGCTTGCCGAGGCGCTGTTCGAGGGCATCATCCAACTCGCGGGTGGGCACGGGCCTGCCGACCGGGGCCATCAACACCGCATCGGTGGTCATGCGCAGGAGCGGATCACGAGCGAGCGCCACGAGAAAGGCGAGCATGGGCCGTCCGGCCCGGTCGGCATCCCAAAGCTGTCGCATGACCCGGAAGATGGGCACCGCGGGGTTGAGCCCGTACAACTCCGACAAACGCTGAAATGTGAGCTTGCGGGTGGCCAGCGTGCGCTTGCCCAGGAGGTTGTCATCGACGATGGCGGCCCGATACTCAGCCATGGTGCCGGCGGCCGGGGTGAACTTGAGCAGGTCGGACAGCTCGGCAAACATCATGGTGCGGCTGGTATGAGTGCCCTTTTCACCAAAACGCAGCCCGAACCAGCTTCCGGCGGGCTCAGCAGCTTTGCTTTGGGTTGGCGGCTTCACGGTCCCCATCATGGCTGCGAGCGTAGCCGGCGGGTTGCCGGCAAGCACGGGGGCGCATGGGTTTGCACTGAGTGGCGAGGGTGAAGGACGCGGCCCCCAATCCCTAATCTTAACCGCTGGTTGCCCATTTTGCCAAATGCGTGAGTTTGGCCGATCGACTTGCCCCGGCGGCCGTGTGATGTATCCTGATACAACAGTTGCATCACCCGCAATTGCACGCACGCTGTTAAGCGGGGGTGCTTAAACACCTTTGATGAGATTTTCAAAGACTCGGAGGATTAACCAATGACTCGGAACCGCCCATCGCTCACAACCGCCCAGCCCACCGCTTTGGCGGGGTGCCTCATAGCCGTTATCGCAATGCTGATCGCACCGCCGCAGCGGGTGTGGGCGCAGCCGTGCGGAATTATGCAGGATCTTGGATCGCTTGGCGGCGGCTTCAGCTTTGCTTCGGCCACCTCAGCGGATGGGAGCGTGGTGGTGGGCTATTCATTGAACGCTGCGGCGCAGAAACGCGCTTTCCGCTGGACGGCAACGGGCGGCATGCGGAGCATTGGTACGCTTGGCGGTTCTGCTGAAGCGCAAGCGGTTTCTGCTGACGGCAGCGTGATTGTGGGCTGGTCATCCAACACCTTGAGCGGAACCCGCGCGTTTCGGTGGACCGAAACCGGTGGCATGGCGGACTTTGGCTTGTTGTTGTCGGCCGGTTCATCGGATGTGCATGGCGTTTCGGCCGACGGCAACGTGCTCATTGGTTGGGCTGGCACACCGACCGCCCGTACCTTTGCTTATCGGTGGTCGGCAGTGGACGGACTGCAGAACCTTGGAACGCTTGGTGGTGCTTTCTCGGAAGGAAGCTATGCCTTTGGCGTCTCGGCGGACGGTAGTGTGGTAGTGGGTTCCGCTTTCAACACTGCTGCTTTTGAAAGGGGTTTTCGCTGGACCGCTTCTGGCGGCATGCAAGATTTAGGAACGCTCGGCGGGAACTACACCCGCGCTCATGCCGCTTCTGTTGACGGCAACGTGGTGGTGGGAGTTTCGGTGCCTGCTGAAGGTGATGGGCGTGCATTTCGCTGGACGCCGGGCGGCGGCATGCAAAATCTGGGCGTCTTGCCCAGTGGCGCATCGAGCTACGCGCGTGCCGTTTCCGCAGATGGCAGCGTCGTTGTCGGTACGGCTGGCACCGGTGAAGGAGGGCGGGCGTTTCATTGGACGGCCGCCACAGGCATGACGAGTCTCGGCACATTGCCAGACGACTTCGTGTCGGAGGCATATGGCGTGTCGGCAGATGGACGGGTCGTTGTTGGCTGGTCGATTGGCCCTGCGGCCATGCCTCGTGCGTTTCGATGGGAACAGGGCAGGTTGGCAGTAATAATGCAGCAACCCACGCTAACTTCGATCTGCCGCACAACTGCGGCGACATTTAGGATCAACGTCACGGCGGCGAATCCCATCACCTATCGCTGGCGCAAAGCCGGCGTGCCGCTTGACATTGCCTCCAACCTCTCCGCCGCCACCGCCACACTCACTATCCCCAACATCCAACCCTTCCATGCCGGTTCCTACGACTGCATCGTCTCCACCGACTGCGGCACCGTCACCAGCTCCGCCGCGACGCTGACCGTGCGAACGTGCCTTTGCCTGGAGGCTGATGTGGCCGGGGGTGGACCCGATGGCCTCAGCCCCGACGGCATCATCGACGGCACCGATTTTATCGCGTTCATCAATTCGTTCGTCGCGGGCAATCCGGCCGTTGACCCAACGGCCGACATAGCTGGCGGAGGCCCCACCGGGCTCGATCCGGATGGCATCATCGACGGTACCGACTTCATCATGTTCATCAATGCGTTCGGAGCCGGCTGTTAGCATTCCGCCGATTCTCCCCGCAGGCTTGCAACCAATCAAAAATCGCTTCCAACGCCAGCTCAGAATTCGGTTGACCAGGACGACGAGCACCAAGTGGCCAAATTCAGAATTCGATACCAGATGCCGGACGGTTCAGCAACAATCGCCGAGGTGGATGCTGAAGGCTTTGAGGAGGCAGTCCGAATTGCAAACACAGGTGTTTCAGTGGTCGGCGTGGCGATCGTTGATGCGGCTGCAAACATCAGTGTTCGGTGCCCACGATGCTTCACGACGGCAGACCGCCGGATTGACTGGGGGCACGAATCGGAGACGATTATCAGGTGCGGCACGTGCGAGGGCCAGTTACGCCTAAGCCGCGAACGCTCCATGCAGCCATCACCAAGACCGGCAAGAAACGACCATCGGCCCCACATCCCGAAAGCTGCCGGACGAAAAATGCCCCCGATCCGGGAGTGGGCCGTCCGCCGCTGGAAGCCGCTGGCATGGGTGGGAGGGTGCGCACTTCTCGTAGCGGCACTGACGATGATTCCGAAGACAGGGGGACGCAGCATGGTCCCGACTGCCCAAACCGATGTCTCGAAGGAGCACGCGGCCCAAATCGTTGATGCGAGGTTGCGACGGGAAGGGGAACCTGCCGACGCGGCGAGTGTTGCGGCCGCCGTACGAAAGTTAGAAACCGGTGCGACGGAGCCGGAGCCCCGCACCGGAGTCTTACAAGAGAACTTCCTAGACGATCCGATCGCCCCTTTCGAGGTGAAAACGGACGGTCAGAGTAGTTATTACATCAAACTCATCGATGCGCAATCCGGTAAGATAGCCCTCACAGGGTACATTCGGCGCGGAAACACCCACATGGAAACCGAGGTGCCGCTTGGAACCTATTACATGCGATATGCAACGGGGGACTTCTGGTATGGTGAGACCCTTGATTTCGGAATGCAGCTCGGCGGTCGTGCAGGCTACGCGAAGTGCCAACCCACGCTGACCTTCACCGCCAAGGAGTCATCCGTCAAGGGCCAATCAATCACCCTAATCCAGCAGGTCAACGGCAACATGACGACACCTGAGATAAATCCAGGGAGCTTCTAGCTGGCGAAACATATATGATGCTGGTTCCAAGCGCCCACACGACCCCGTGACTTACCAAGTGGCTGCGGTGGAGTGGCTGTCGGTAGGGTTTGCACGACGCGTACCGACTGGCAAGAATTGCGAATAGTGGGCATCGGGATTGATCCCCCGATCAACGGATCGGACGGGATCTTGGCGCTCACTCGCCCTAAGGCCCTGTCCGACCGGCCCGAGATAACGCGAGTGACCATGAGCGACGAATCCAAGGCAAATGACGGCGCAGACACAAGCCCAGCCGAAGCGGCGTACATCGCGGCAACGGAGTTACTCTGCGCCGTGATCGAGCTGGTTCATCACAATCAAACCATCGGGGCCGAAGGAGAAATGCCGCTGCTCGGGGTTGTTCTGAGCGCCGCTGCCGAACTGGACGAATTGCTGACCGACGAGGTGCTAGACGCGGCGCGGGGTGTCTATCCACCGGGCGCACCGGGAATCCGGATTAACGGCGGTCCGTCTGAACCTTCGGTGCTCGACGCGATGAACCGGATGTTCGGTATGACCTGGGTACGGCGCTGGGCAAAGCAACCCCGAGCGGCCGACTGGTGCAAGGAACTCGACCTTGCCGACTTGCGGACGATGCTGGACCGAGAAGCGCGGGCCGTGTTGAAGGCGAGCAAGCCAAACTTGCGACCGAAACGAAAGAAGCGAAAGCAGCCAATTCATAACGATCAGCGTCCGTTGACGGCGATAGAAAATAACACCGTGGAAGTAGTCAGCAGGCACAAAGAGAACTTCGCCCAGGCGGCGGAGGAATTAGGTCGCGATGCGAAAACGGTACGGGAAAACTGGCAACGGGCGATGGTGAAAATTGCCAAATTTTCAGGGAAGCCGAGCCGAAGCGTCCAAGCAAGCAAGCTGCCTTCTGATAGACGCGGCAACCCGATTGTTTAGACTCTGAAGGCGGGAGGAACAGGGGGTAATCGGGGGGTACCGAAGGGGGTCGATACGGAAATTCTGAATATATTTTTTTGTAGATTAAGACCGCTTTTCAAGGGATTTTCTTGGGTATCTGCGGCTGGGGTGTGACTTGCATTGGAAAAGTACCCCCCGTTTCGTGCCTTGGTTATGGCAAGACCAAAAATAATGACGAAGGCCGAAACACGAGCATGGG
>JBBRKQ010000120.1:0-11482 GCA_038231815.1 Phycisphaerales bacterium | reverse complement strand
TGGGTAAACATCCAGAATTATGATGGTAACCTCCCGATGATCGTTTTCTGACAGAGGTACATTATGGTCGCCAAACTGGCCAATAAGGTGAGTCTTTGGATCATGGGCGGGGTATTCGCTGTCGCGGCGATTGCGAAAATTCTTTCATTTGATGCCTTCGTCGGGCTCATCACTGCGTCGTTTTTTCTCGATCAGCTACCGGCAATTGCCGCTGCCGTTGGTTTTGTGGTCGTTGGCGTTGAAGCATTTCTTGCCGCCCTGTACTTCTTGGAAATCGATCTTCCCTGGGTCCGTCGACTCACACTCGCAACGCTAGTTGTTTTCAGTGCATTCTTGCTTTACCAGGTCTTTGCACCGTCCGGCCAAGGGTGTGGTTGCCTCATCGCTGCGACCCGAAGCACGAACGCTCGCCACGATGCAATGCTCGGCCTCATTCGCAATGCGGGGCTCATCCTGCTGGTGGTTTGGCTCGGCTGGTCTTCACGCGGTATCACGATGGTATCGAAACGCGCCGGTGAGCAGGAAGGCGCAAACGGGTTAGGTGCAAAGGCGTTTACTCTAGTTGAAGTGCTGCTAGTGATCCTTGTCATTGGAGTGCTCCTTGCGATTAGCCTGCCGACGCTCGCGGGTTCGCGAAGGGCGGCGAAGGAGTCGAGGCAGCTATCTCTCGGGAAGGGCCTCGCTGCCGCAGCCGCGGCGTATACAACCGACTTCAAAGGGTTGTATCCGAACCTTGGCGTGGAAGGGCAGTTGTTCGAGCGACCTTGGGTTGATGGTGCCCAGTTGCCGCTGAGCACATCTGGTTACTTCAAGGCAAACGCTTGGTTCTGGACCAGCCTAGTCGTTCCAAATTACTTTACGGACCGCGTATCGATCGACAATGGTTGGGGTGAGCCCCTCACCGACAAGATGATTGCCACTCGCTTTTGGATGGCGCACGGGCTAATGGCATCGACTCGATACTGGACCGGCGATGATCCGGGAGGAGACTGGGCAGAGCTCCGCGGACAGGCAATACACAACGTCGTGCATCCGTCGCGGAAAGGAATGTTGATCTTTCAGAACGTACACAATATTCCGGGAACCGAGGTTAACAATCGGTCACGTCTTTTGTCAGTGGTTGCTGGCTGTGATGGTGCTGCGGCATTGCGCATGCTTGATCAGTTGAACCTTCCGAAGCTTGGGCATAACCGCGTTGTCGGTAGAGAAACTGCTATGGGAATTGCCGTTTTATGTACAGAAACTGGCGCAGCTGGCATAGATTACTAGATGCAAGTGTACTGGGCTTAGGGGTGCACCAGCCGCATCAGCAGCACTGCCAGGGCTTGGCAGCGCTCCACAAGGCTTGACAGTTCGATCCATTCCGTGGTGGTGTGCAGCCCGCCGCCGCGGACGCCGAGGGAACCAATGGTTGCCAGCCCCGCGGCCTGCATGTTGTTGCCATCGCAAACGCCGGAGCTGGTGGTGAACTCAAGATCAGTCCCCAGCGCTCGCAGGGCCTGCTGGTAGTGGGCGGCCAGAGCCTTGGTTTGCTCGCTGGCGGGCTTGGCGGGGCGGTTGATGGTGCGAAGAAGATCAACCTTGGGCAGTCCGCCGCCGGCTGCGGCCGCCCCGTGCCACAGATCACCCATGTTCCAGCGCTCGGCCGCCTGCGTGCGTGTCTCACCGACCGGCGGGTCTGGCTTGAGGCACGAGTGCACGTCAAGCAGACCCAGCACATCGCCGTTCGGCAGGACGGCGAGCGTCGAGTGCTGCTCAAAGCCGCGGCCGTGACCGGTGCCCGTTTTGCCGAGGCCTTTGACATCTCTGCGGGAGGTGTAGTCGATCTCGCTGGTGTCCTCGATGCAGAGAATGATGGGATGCGCAGAGCACAGTTGCCGGGTCAGCAGCCTGTGCGGCATCTGGATCGCGTCGGGGCTGATATCGTGGTTCGACAGCAGCCGGTACGCGGCCTTGGTCTCGCCCCACGTCGCGGTTTGTTTGGGAATGGTCATATTGGGTGCTGCGGCAATGGCCGCGACAAGCCGCAGAAGCCTGGCATCGCGACGAGTATCGCCGAGGTCGACGCCGCCAAAGTTGGTGAGAGACCACGCGGCCGCATCCTGCGGCAACGGGTACGTAGTGATAGCACCGGCCATCGTTCGCTCCGTGAACTGGCTTGGGATCAAAGAATCAACGCTTGCCGCGACGCGAACAACATCGGCTATCGGGATATCCGGGCTATAAGATGTGGGTAAGGGTCAGCCTTTGAGCCCGGTGGCTTTGCGAGCAAGGTCAGTTTGTGCCGGCGCAAGCCCTGTTCCGCAGCTCGGACGAACTGTTTTGTGTCGCGATTGGCCGGGAATTCCTGTTGCAAGGCCACCTCTTTGACGCGAGCGGCCATGCGCACTCACCCCGACACCCAGGTTGAACGATAAACAGGAGGAGAACGAGCCGCGGCAATCGCGGCACGGTAATTTTTGAAACTCTGACAACCAGATTGTTGACAAAAATAATTTTGTGATTTCTTGACTTCCTGAATGGATAGCTTACACTCCACAAACGTCTTAGTGATTTTTACCGGTCACTGACGTCGGAGGAAGCGCCAAAGTGCAACAAGTGTGCGACAAGTTTGCGGGACAGACGTCTAAAGGAGTGGTAAGGTTTCGGCCGGGGCGCGGTTTCGGGCTCGGGGAGGGTGTACTGCTCGCAGCGGCAGCAGTCCTGAAACTGGCCTATTTCGCGCCGACCGCGCAGTACTTTGCAAATAACCTAATGGTATCCAAAGACGCAGCAAACTTGCTGGTTGGTCTGCTCGGCGCATTCGAGCTTTGTCTCGCGGCGCTGATGCTCCTGTGGCCCACGGTTTTGGTCGTACAACTTGCCGGGTGGGTCTTCATTTGCTTTGCCGGTTGGCACTTGGCTGGCTTGGCGATGGGCGCTTCAGCTTGTCCTTGTCTTGGCCCAGTGACCGCATTAATGAATGCAAAACTAAATCAAATTGTTCTCGCGGTACTCTGCGTCGGTGTCGGCGTTGGACTTCTCGGGATGAACGTCTCGAAAAGAAAGGTGTTTTTATGACGAAGAACAAGTTTTCATGGTCGATGATGGTACTGGCAGCGCTGTTTGCAGCGGGTACCGCGCGGTATGCAATGGCTGTGGTGGGTGTTCCCTGCTATTCGCAATTCTGCTCCGGTTTTGGAACCATTGAGGGCTGCTACGGCTGTTGTATTACGAAGTGTGACACCGCCGAGCAGACGAAGTGTCAGGATTGCTGTGATAGCAAGGGTAGAGGGTGCTAAGCCGAAATTGGTATGATTTTTTCGAAAGGCTGTCAATTCCACTTGTGAGACTGCAGCATGAATCGGCAACTGTGGATATCGTGTATCTTGATCGTCGTTAGCGTATTGGTTATATTCGGCTCACGTGCTTGGCAAGCCAGAGGCAGGAGCTCAGTTGACCCGGTGCAGCAGTTACAAGAAGAGCTCAGGACCGCATCTAACCCCATCGGAACCATGCAGTCGGCACCCCGTGAAGTCACGGGGCTCGCGCTTATCGCCATGGGAAAGATTGCCCCAACGGGGCGAGATGCGGTGAACGTAGCGGTCTTGGAGGCGTATGCGTCTTTCGCCGACCAATCCGAAGGAGCTTTGGTGCATAGTCGGGCCGCTGTGTTCGCTGCGGGGCAGGCAAGTACGCTTGTACCGAAAGACAGTGAAGCGGCGGCTCGACTACGCGGGGTGCTACTCAAGGCATCGCAGCACGCGTTGCCAAGGATGCGGTCGACGTTTCTTTCTGCCTGCCGCGATATCCCGCAATTGCTGGATGACGCGGAGGTGCGGGCTGCGGTGACACGCTTGGCCGCGAGCAACGAGCCAACGTTGGGCATTGCGGAAAGGGCCCGTGAGCTACTCGACTCCGTGAAAACCGAGAATTCAGCCGTCAAAGAGAGCCCGCATGGCGCTGGTGGCACCGGCCATGCACCGACCGTTAGTCCGCCAGCCGCTGAGTCGCCCGGCACCGGGCGTTAGTGATTGGGAGCACAGTATCAAACGAACCGCATTTACACTGATTGAAGCCCTTGCGGTAATAGCCGTCGTCGGTGCACTGCTGGCTATTTTTTTACCTTCCCTGGCTTCCACCCGACAATCAGCCCGGGCCGCTGTGTGTGCGGCAAATTTGCACACTCTGGCAACCGCTGTTGCTTTGTATCGGGATTCAAATAGGGATTTGATCCCAGTTGCGGAATCGCCTTGGAACGATACTACTAGGTTCGCCACTGCGGTGCTAGCCCAGCCGTTCGAGGCACTTCGTCCGGAGCTCGGTGAACCGAAGAACTGGGACACCTTTGCACCAGCGCATTGCCCTTGCGATAGCTTGGTCGGACCGGTGGTTGGGTTCAGCTATTGGTACCTTCCCTCGGTCTCGTTTGCATTCTTGACGACGCTGACACCTGAAGCTCGGCTGGAACGGATTACTGCTGTGCAGCGGGAGTTCCGTAGCACCCAAAACCGCGTGCTATGGCAGGATTTGAACCCGGTCGCCCACGCAGGCCGACAGGGGACGATGTGGCAGTGGCAATATGCATCCAGTGACGGCTCGGTGCGGATAACTACGCCGACAATGCCCGAGGCCGGCTGGGCGCAATATTGGTTGAACCGCTAAACGCTGTTCCGTCGCAACGGCTTTGAGTATTTCCATTTCAAGACCGGATGGGTAAGGCTAATTGAAAGACAACCAAGCTAGGGCAGGATGGCTTGGCGTCTTTTGGGGGCAAGTATTCAACTGCGCAATCGCATCAGTATCATCGCCAGGGCTTGGCAGCGCTCCACAAGGCTTGACAGCTCGATCCACTCCGTGGTGGTGTGCAGCCCGCCGCCGCGGACGCCGAGGGAATCAATGGTTGCCAGCCCCGCGGCCTGCATGTTGTTGCCATCGCACACGCCGGAACTGGTGGTGAACTCAAGATCGGTCCCCAGCGCTCGCAGGGCCTGCTGGTATTGGGCCGCCAGAGCCTTGGTCTGCTCGCTGGCGGGCTTGGCGGGGCGGTTGATGGTGCGAAGCAGATCAACCTTGGGCAAACCTCCGCCAGCTGCTGCTGATGCGTGCCACTTGTCTTGCAGGCTGGTGAGCTGGTTCTCAAGCTGTTCAAGCATCGCCGGTGAGGCGTAGCGCAGGTTGCCCCAGGCTCGGGCCTCACCGGCGACCACGTTGGTGGCATCCGGGCACCACAGGGGGCTGATGTTCAGGCACGTTCCCGCGGCCGGGTCTGACAGGGCGTGGATGTCGAGAATGCTCTGGCACAGGGCATTGACGGCGGAGCGGCCCGCAGCGAAATCTCGGCCCACGTGGGCCCGCTTGCCTGCGGCGTGCAGGGCGAGCTGCCCCGAGCCGCCACGGGCGAGGGCCAGCTTCCAGCACGCGGGCAG
The DNA here is from genome assembly GCA_038231815.1 of Phycisphaerales bacterium. Taxonomy (GTDB): domain Bacteria; phylum Planctomycetota; class Phycisphaerae; order Phycisphaerales; family UBA1924; genus CAILKP01. Next base: position 6,074 of record JBBRKQ010000120.1, on the reverse strand, counting down.
CGCATCGGTGGATTGAGCCCCGCCGCCGATGGCCGGTTCGAGCGCGAGCCCGTAGCGATACGTGGCGTGCCCGTGCTGCTGGGCTGCGGCCTCAGCACGGATGGCGTGGTCGGAGCAGAACGAGCCGGTTTCTTCATCACCGTTGAGCAGGAAGGTCCACGAGATGGGCACGCCGCTGGAGTGCAGCACTTCCAAGGCGTGCAGGGCGATGACCAGGCCGCCTTTCATATCAACAATGCCCGGGCCGGTGGCGGTTTTGCCATCGGGGGCCATGGCCAGTGTGTCAAAGCCCGAACCATCGGGGTGGACGGTATCGAGGTGACCGGCGATGAGGATGCCAGGGTGGGCTGCCGCGGCAGGGTTTGGCGCGAGCAGGCGGCGATAGAGGCCGGTGGGGCGGTCAGACGAGTGTGGGTCTGCGTGCGAACTCGTCCCAGCTTCGCTCGGCATCGCCAGCCACGCGGGCTTGTGCCTGCCGGGATCAAGTTCTGGCTTTGCCCCTAATGCTTCAAGCCGGTGGCCGATGACCTGCCGCAGTGCGGCGATGTTCTCGCCCTGGCGCGGGCCGGGGCCGGTTCGGGAGGCGACGAAGGTGGAAAGGTCGGCCAGCAGGGCATCGTGCCGGGCTGCAATGGCGGCACAGATGGCGATTTCGCCCGGAGAGAGTTCCGAAGGGCCGTGCGGATGGGTGATTGTGGAGTTGGGAGCCTTGGACATGGCACACTTCCTGCTGGCCGGGAGTTCAAATTTCCGGCGAGGCCGGGAATGGTCAAACCGGCCACTGGATGGGCCACGCCGCGGGCGCGTGGGCAGATACAAATGCCGAAGGGCGGACTCGAACCGCCGACCTGAGCGTTATGAATGCTCCGCTCTAACCAGCTGAGCTACTTCGGCAACTGGTGGGGAGTTTAGCAGGGATTGGTGCGGCCAGCAAGCGGGGAGCCTGCAATCGCTTTTTTACGGGTTTGCGGGTGCTGGCACGGACGGAACAGGAAGGTTGACGTCTGCGGGGCTAAGCGAGAGGTCTAAAACCGCATATCCATCGATTTCGAAGTACTCCACCTCAATTTGCACCGGCGTGCGGGTGGCGAGGCCGGTCTGGTGGGCCTCTCCGGCGGGGACGGTAAAGGTTGCCTCATCCCGAGTTGGGCCGTGCTGGTCCCAGCGGTCAATGAGCGTGGTGGGGGGGGCGAGTTGTGCGCCAAGCCCGCCACCGATGGTGACTTTGATGCGGATGCCATCATCGGTGAGGGTGGAGAGCTTGTATTTGCCCGGGGCCAGTGGGAGAACTGTGCTGGCCAGAACGCCGAAACGGTCGCTGGGCAGCTTTGCCTCCGCCAGGCGGCGGGAAGTTTCTGATGCCTCACCGGAGGAGTCGCTGATCTTGACGGAACTTGGGCCGCCGTAGCCGAATTTGAGACTGAGGTTGGGCAGCGTGGTCTTGACGGCGCGCGGCCCGGCAGCCTCAGCGCGCCAGTTGGCCGTTGCAGCGGCATCGGGGCGTGGGTCGATCGTCCACGGGAAAAAAGTTGCATCCCACGAGGCGTTGATGAGCGTGCCGCTGACGTTATGGTCAAAGCTGGGCGAGGAGACTTTGAGCTCGTAAGGCCACAGCCCAGCGACGGTGGAGCGGATGGAGATTTTCACCGGATCGCCGTCTTTGTCGGGCGGGGTGACGGAAGCAAAGACCTGCTGCTCGGTGATGCCATCGGGGCGGATGAGATCAAGCTTGCATCCTTCGGGCGGATTGAACAGTTCATAACTGTTGGACCAGCCATCGGAGGTTGTAGGGCGGAGCAGGGGGGATTCATGATCCCACGGGCCCCAGGTCATCATGACGATGTTGTGGCGGCCGGCGTGCAGGGGCCGTGCGCCGACGGGCTTGTGGGTGCCGAGAATTTTTCTGTCAGGTGGTAATGCCGGGCCGGGAGGTATGGTGGCGTTTGCAGGCGGCTGCACCGAGCGGATCTGGTCGGCGGCATCGGTGGTGAAAATCTCGCCATCACCCGCGCGGGTGTTGCCGGTGGCGAAGGTGGCCATGGAATCACGGATGACCACGGCTCTGGTGTCGGCATCGAAGCGATTGTTGACCAGGACATTGTCAATCGAGCCGCGGTGGTTGGCGGCGTGCCAGGGGAGCTTGGCCAGGCCCGCGTTTGGCTTGGCCCAGAGGCCGATGGCCTTGCTGTTGCGGGCGAAGCGGTTGGCGATGAAGGAGTTCGCGGCGCCGTGCTCGATGTTGATGCCGCCGCCTTCGCCGGGACCGGGGGCGCCGTTGTCCTCGATGATGTTTTCATCGATGACCGTGCGCTGGCTGTAGCCGCCCCAGATGCCGCAGATGCCGTTGCCGATCATGCGATTGCCGCTGATGCGGTTGTTGAAGCTGAAGGTGAGTTCCAGGCCGTGTGCCGCGGCGTAGGACAGGTCGTTGCGGTAGAAGATATTGTCGTTGCAGCCGACTCCCGCGCGAGGAATTTCAATCGCGCCGGTCTCGCCGAGGGCTTCTTTTCCGGCGAAGGCGAAGACGCCGTCGCCGCCGTGGGTGATGGAATTCTCAGCGACGAGGTTGCGGCTGGACTGTTCAAACATGAGCAGGCCGGCGGAGTCCTGGCCGCGGTTGTAGATGCCGTGGCTGTAGCCGCGGATGTTGAAATCAAGGGCGTTGCGGGTGATGGTGTTGTCGCTGGATCGCCAGAGGCCAAGGCCCCAGCCGGAGAGGAACGAGCAGTCGTTGTCAAAGATGCGGCTGGAGCCAACGCGGCTGAGGAGGATGCCATTTTGGCCCGTGCGGACATTGTTGTTTTCAAGCTGGATGTTCTTGGAATCTTCGATATAGACTGCGGCGCCGTAGGTTGTGAGCCACTGCTGATTGTCGTTGGAGTGTGGCCAGAGCCAGTCGGTCTGGTCTTCCGCGGCAGTGGTGCTGGCCAGCCGCTGGCGGTAGAGATTTTTGAGGGTTGAGTCGGAGATTTTGAGGTTGTTGCAGCCGGTGGCATGGATGCCGACTTTGAATCCTTCGATCGCGGCACCCTTGATGATGACATTTTCCTGATTGTCGATGCGGATACCGGTGCCGGTGAAGGCATCGGGCGGGTTTGCATCAGCGGATTTGGCGGTGTCACTGCCACGCAGGACGGAACCGGGTGCGAAGGTGACGGTGATGTCTGGCGCTGTGATGTGGATGACGCCGTTGTTGTCAGCGTCGGCGATGATGAGGTTCGGGTCGATCTCGATGATGCAGGTTGAGTCGATGACGGTGTTGTCGAGCGTAACTTTGATGGTGGGGATGAGGGCGGCGCCGGCAAACGTGGAGCGAGCAGCCTCCCGCTGAGAGATGGAGGGCGCAGGGGGCCAGTAGGGGTCGAACCTAGATACGAGCCCGAAGTGTGGGTCACGTTTGAAAACGCTGGAGAAAAATGAAGTGTCTTCCGGAATTTCGAGAAAGTGCGGCGGCTCAGGATATTCCTGAGGGGGGTTCGTTCGCGTGTAAAGTTGAGCGACGAACAGATCTAGGACCGCCTGCTCATCGATTGGACTTGTCGGCTGCGGCGCCGGATCGGCAAGCGACACCGAGCCGATGGCGAGCACAAGAATGCAGGCAGGACTGATGTGCGATGGCAGCGTACCCATGGGTGGAGGGTACCAGCTCCGGTGACAGGACAGCGTCAATTACGGAGTTACTGCACACTTACTTCCACATCATCAAAGTGCACCGCACCCGCGGCCATGGCTGGCTGATTCATGCGGACAACGATGCGGGTTTTGACTGTGCCGGGCGGCGCGGTGGCTGTAACGCTGGACTGTCGCCACGTGTCGCAGGGTGCGGCGGCGCTCGAGGCCAAGACCGTGGCGGTGGAAATGGTGGCACCGGCAGCGCTGATGAAACGGATGTCAAGGCTGGCGGTGTTGCCGCCGGTAAAGCGATCGGTACATTGCTGCGTGGCCCAGACGCTGGCGGTGACTCGTTTGCCAGCGCGGATGTCAAGGTCCTGGAACGCCCCGCATTCGTTGGGTGTGCCGGTGAACCTGCCGAAGAGCTTGATCGCATAGCCCTCTGTGCGTGAGATTTGTGAGCTTCGCGAGACGTTGCTGCCAACGTTGCCGTAAAAGGTCCACGCGGTGATGGGGCCGTTCGGGGCGTTTGAGTCAAAGCCGGGATTGACGATGATGGGGCGTGCAGGCAGGCCAGCCATGAACTGCGCCTCGAGGTTTCGCAGCGGAAACGCAACGGCTTGCTGGTCGAGGTCGCTGATCACCCCGTCACCGTTGCGGTCTGCATTCGTGAGCGAAATTCTGTGAAGATCATCAATGGTGAATCGACCATCGCCATCAAGATCTGCTGTAGAGAGACCGGGCAGGCGCCAAACGGTGACATAATCCACCAAGTACGAAAATGTCTGGTTCAGCGCGGGGTTGGTCGTGGGATTGATATCGGTGCTAAATGCAGCGGGCCAGTTGGTATCGGGTGCCCAGAAGTTCAGCCGCACGCTCATGGCGTCGTTGGGAACACGGTCTGTGCGCTCAAATACGAGTTGGCCGTTGACGAGCCATCGCACCCGGTTGGAATACCACTCGATGCGGAACGTGTTCCATTGGTCCATGATGATTGCGTTGGGCAAACCCACCAGCACCGGTGAGCCAGCACCCTGAAACTCATCGACATACACGTTGGTGGCGACAATGGGTTGTGTGCGACCAACGATTTGATTGGTGACGAACTCCCAGTCGATCTCGTCTTGCTGAATCACACCACCACCGAGATTGCGGAAAACGTAACTAAAGAGACTGCACACGATGCCGCGGGGCAGGTTGGCCGCTGGCTTGACGCGAGCTTCGAATGCGAGGCCTGTGCCAACCGGGAAGTACTGGTTCGTTTCAATCTCGGTGCCCAGCAGCGTTCCGAGCTGACCCGGGTTGTACGTGCTAAGGGTGAGCACGGCGGCGCCGTCCTGCACGGGCACGGGTGAGGTGGCCAGCCGCAAGGCGGTGCGACCGAGCAGATAGCTGCTGGTTGGACCAACCCACTTGAACCGGTTGATGTTGGGGCCATCGGTATTGAAGCCGTCATGAAACAGAACAGTTTGGCCGGAGGCCGCTGTGGTGCCGCCGCACAGTGCCGCGGCGAGGACCAACAGCACCTGAATCAGGTTGGCGACGGTGGATAAGCGGGGCTTTTGCACACGCAAATGTACACCACAACTTGAAAAATGCCAGAATCTCATGGAACAACTTGCGTAACTGTTACATAGCGGATATATTCATGCGGCGGAGAAGCTGCGAAAGCGGTTTCGTCACGAGAGAAATTGGATAGATTGAGCCTTAATCACGGTTACTGGAGTTCAAATGAAACATCTTTCATTCTTCGCGGCGGTCGCTGTGTTCGGTGCCTTTTCGGCGTCATCTCTGGGCACGGAGGCTAAGCCAAATGGGGCGATCATCGGCAGCTTCACTGGCACGGCTGGGGTGGGATCGATTATCGGTGGCAGCGGCAAAGTCGCCGCGGCGAAGCGGTTTGCGGTGGAGAAGGACGCTGCTGGGGTTTGGTGGTTCAAGGACACCAAGTCGGGGAAGCGGTTCTTGTCGATCGGGGTGAGCAATATCAATCCGACCGCCTATGCACCGAAGGTGGATAGTACGTTTTACGACGCTGCGAAGCGGCAATTTGGCGGTGATGCCAAGGCATGGTCAGACTCGACCCGACAGTTGCTGCTGGGCAACGGGTTTAACACACTGGGTTGCTGGTCTGGGCCAGAGATTGCCGACGGCGAGGGCCTGTATCGCACAGTCGTTTTGTACCTGGTTGGTTACGAGGACGATCGGTGCTTGGCGCCGTTGCGGCCAGATATGGAAAAGAACATGCTGGCGAATCTGAAGGATCGCATCAGCAAGTTCCCGGACCGAAGCAACATCATCGGCGTGTTTTACGACAACGAGATGCCTTGGTTTGGCAAGAACGGCTGGGACAACATTGCCACCGCTACGCTGCTAGAGCGTGCGTTTGAGATGAAGGCGACGGACCCGGCCCGCGCCGGCGCGCTCAAGTGGCTGCAAGGGCGGTACGAGAACGCCGCGGC
>JBBRKQ010000119.1:0-11633 GCA_038231815.1 Phycisphaerales bacterium | reverse complement strand
GCCTGGGCAGCAACGACGCGAGCCGTCTTGGCCTTTTCACCTGTCGCGACGATGATTTTCTCAAGCGATTCGACGGCGGCGCGGTAGTCTTTGAACATGTACCCCAGTTGATCAGCTTGCAGTTCGGCCTCGAAAGCTGCGAGCTGCTCATCTTTTTTCTCGGCGATGAGCGTTTCCATCATCTTTCGCCGGGCCGCGAACGTTTCGGTGTTGGTCTTAAACTTTGCAATCGCTGCTTGACAGGTCTTCCACTGGTCCTGCTCGGATGCGGCTTTGGGGATTGCCTCGAATATCTTGCTGCCGTCATCGATCAGGGTCATGCCACCGGCGATGACTTTGAGACGTCCATCGCGCTGGTCCGGGGCGAGGTTGGCAAGCAGTAGTAAACTTTGCGAGCCCCGAATTTGTGCCATTCCAAACTGGATGCCCGACAAGCTTTCCTGACTTGGCAAGAGTTCATTCATGGACTCGTCAAGCAGGGCGGAGGTTTTATTGATTCCAGAGTACCCGACGATACCGATGCCGATAGCGATGGCGGCCATGAGGCCGAAGCCGGATAGGATCTTTGAACGAAGCATCATGTGAGCGATTCCTTAGCGCGTATTCGGGAAGGGTTTGCGCAAGAGCATCGACCGTTTGACGGAGTAACTTCACTGCTTCCAGAGCAAATATCCCTTATCGAATTCGGTTATGCAGACCAAGATTTTGTGCTGACCACAGCGTGACGGAAGCCTTCGTGACGGACGCCTTGTTGTGGGGCCTGCTTGCTGAAAGAGGGCGAGGGAGAACGGCGACATCGGTTTTAAGAGCTGCTCGCGGCAGGTGCAGGTGCACAGTCGGGAGGCTTGTGTGGCGGCGTTTTGAAGCCGAGACCTAGCGGCGGTAGAGGATTGCGCTGGAAACGCGGATCGTGGACCGCCGCGCGGTACGCTGGATACCTCGGTTGCGGTGTGTGTGGGACGTGCCTCGCGGCGCAGGAAAAACCACACAAGACCGTGAGGGATGAATGTGTGTTTCTGGGATTGCTTTTGGTTTTGTGGTTGCCCCGTGGCCGTGATTGGGTTTGCGAACTCAGGCGACCGCGCAGGCGAGTTGGGTGTAGTCGGGGCGGTCTGCGGCGGAGGCGTGGCGGAAGGTTTTGATGATTTCGCCCCGGCTAATGAGGAAGACTCCGGGCATTTGGAAGCCGTCACCGGCGAGCTTGCCGACGAGGTGGCCGGAGAGGATGCCGGCGGTGAAGCCGCGGAGCCATGACTTGAGGCCAAAGAGCTGGCCGAGTGTGCCGCGGCGGAGGCCCATGGCTTTGTAGAGTTGCTGGGCTGGATCGCAGAGATGGGGGATGGCGGTGAGGTTGTACTTGCGAAGGTGCGTCTCAGCCAAGGCAGCATCGGACATGTGGACGAGCACGATTTGGGTATTGCTCGCTTCGATGGCGGAACGCTGGGATGCGACATCGGCCATTGCTTCGCGGCAGAAGGTGCAGCCGAAGTGGCGGAGGAAGATGAGCAGCACGGGCTTTGATTCAGACAATTGGGCGATGGTTTGGCCGGTGCTGGTGCGTGCGGTGGCCAGGGCAAGGTGTGCTGCTTGTGCTGCGGCAGCTGGGGCCTGCGCTGCGAGAGATTGTGGATTTTGGGCGTTCATGTTTACTGGTGTAGTTCGGGCGGAGCGTGCCTGTGAGATTCAAGGGGTGGCTGTCAGGTAGCGGGGCGCTCGATCAGGGCAATCGTGGCCCAGGTGTTGCCGATGCGGTCGCTGAGGGGGAAACCATCGACCAATGGGGTGCGGCAGGTGCTGCCACGGGACCAGGCCTGCTGGATGGCGACATCAAGGTCGTGCCGGGCGGTGCGGTGGTCTTGGGCGTGGAGGATGAGCAGGAGGCCGCCACGGAGGATGATGGGGTCGCTGGCGAGCTTATAGCAGTCGCTGTAGACGGCGGTGACGAGCTCGGTGGAGTAGCTGCGGTTGGGGCAGGTGATGCCGCGGGAGATGGTGAATTGGCCAACGACTTTGACTTCGAGCCAGAAGGCTTCATCGGGGCTGATGGGTTGATCGGGGGAGAGGTGAGGTTGGGGAGCCGGGGCCTTGGGCTTGGTTGTAGCGGCGGCTTTGGTACGCTTTTTGCGCACAATTGGGGTGATGCGGTGGGCGGGATCGCTAAAGAGGGTCCCGGCGGCCAGGAGATCATCTTGCAGGCCATCGCGGCGCTGGGTTGGATCATCGCGAAGGACTTGGCTTGGCAGTTCGGTGATGACCAGGTCGCAGCGCTCGCGCTGGGTGAGGGTTGGCACGACCGGATGTTTGCCGAGGTGACTCATCCAGAGGCCGGGGTACGGGCGTTCGCGGAGGACGCCGTAGCCGGCATCGAAAAAACCGGACTCGAGGATGGGATGGAGGCCAAGCTCGCGGAGCGAGTCGATGTTGGCCACGGCCTGCTCGGCTTCGAGGCGTTGCTGCTCCGCCCGGAGGGCGGAGGCGGCGAGGTCCAGGATGGTTCCGGAGTCGGGGAGAAAGGGCACGGGGGGGCTTCAAAATACCGAATGGCTAAATTGCCAAATGGCCAAATTTTGGAACTGGTGGTTTGGGATGGTGGAAGGGTGTTGAGTGGTGGTTGGTGTGGGTGGTGTGTGGTGTGTAGGGATTTGAGATTTGGGGGCTTTTGGGTTGTTGGAGCCGGTACGATGGTACAACGGAGACTTTTTTATGGCTGGCAGACTTGAAGGCGTTGAAATACTGATTGTTGATGACGACGACGATGTGCTGGAGGCGATGGAGACGGCCTTGCAATCTGAGGGCGCGCTGACGCGGACGGTTTCTGATGGGAACGCGGCGGTGGCGGCGGTGCAGGAGGCACAGCCGGATTTGATTGTGCTGGACATGATGCTGCCGGGTAAGTCTGGCTTTTTAGTTTTGGAGAAGATCAAGGGCACGGAGGATGCGCCGATTGTGATCATGCTGACGGCTAATGAGGGCAAGCGGCATCAGGAATACGCCAAGAGCCTGGGTGTTGACAGTTACCTGCTCAAACCTGTGCCGCTGGAGAAGCTGATTTCAACAGCGGAGCGGCTGCTGGGGGAGGAGTGAGGGAAGGCGGGAGGGAAGGCGGGAGGGGCGGGGCGGGGAGATGAAAGAGAAAAGATGAAAGAGAAAAGGGAAGGTCAAAACGGGAAGGTGGCCGGTGGCTGAATGAGGCCTGCCGGCGGGGTAGGAATGGGGCGTTTTGTGGGGTTACGGCGAGGGACTGGGGGCTGGTAGCATCTATACTGGTAACTGGACTGGTAACTGGACTGGCATCTGGTTTGAAATGGCGTCGCGTTTGGCGCTGTTGGTGTTTTTGGTGTAACTCTGCTGTATGGCTCGCTCGCGAAACATTTTGATAATGAAAACTGTTGATCCTGCGGAGGACGATGGTGAAGGCCTGCCTGAACTTGGCAACTGCAGCGAGGTGCAAGCGATACTGGCGCGGTACAACACGGCGGCCGATGGCAGCACGCGCAAGGACAACACGACGAGCGTGACGATGCTGTTTGGGCCGGGGATGTACGCTGAGTTGTTTGCCGATGGGCCGCGGGCACCGGTGACGCAGATTATGGTGACGATGACGGATCAGGACTTTGCCTTTCCGGTATTGACACGGGTTGCGCGGGAGCAGAAGTGGACACTGCTGGACCCTGAGAGCGGACAGCGGCTGCGGTTTGGATGATGGGGAGCGAAATGGTCAGATTACTAAATTTTCAAATGGTCAAATTTTGATGGTCGGAGGGGTGTGGGTTTGGGTTTGGCATGACCACTGGGCAAATACTCATATTGGTTGGGTGTATCTTGGTGGTGGACACGGTGATTGTGGGCGCGGTGCTGGCGGCTGGGGGTGCGCAGTGGAAGGGGTTTGCAGCGTATTTTCCGGCGAGGCCCGTGCTTGAAGGGGCGCAGCGGCGGACGTGGCAGACGGTGCGGCTGGGGGTTTGGAACTGGGGATGGAGTTTTACGATTTGCGTGGATGCGCAGTGCATCCACCTGACGCCTGGGCCACGGATTGGGAAGCTGATGGGTAACAGCACCGCCAGCATTCCGGTGGAGGCGCTTGGGCAAGTCGCAGGATTGGCGGAGCGAGGGCGCGGCCGGTTTGCACGCGTGAAGCTGAAACTCGCTGGCCAGAGTATTGAACTGCCGGGCTGGGTATTGACGGGCGTTTGAGCGGCGTGCGTGGCAGGAGTTACGCCGCCGCTTTGGCGGCGGGTGCGGTTAAGCTGGCGCGGGCTAGGGGGATTTCGGCCAGCACGGTGCTGATGGTTTTTTCGAGTGCGGGGAGCGCACCGGTGATGCCGTCAAGATCAGCGGCTTTGGCCATGAGTTCGATCTGCAAGGCCTTGGAGCGGACGGCCTCAACGGCGGCATTGGCGGCGGAACCTTTGATGGTGTGCGCAATTGTGCGCGCTTTTTCTGAATCAGAAGCTTGGAGCGCCTCGCGCAGGCCGGTGAGCTTTTCGGGGAGCATGCGGGCCAGCGACTCGAGCACTGCGGCGGCGACGGCCTTGTTGTTGACGCAGCGGGCGATCAGGGCTTCAATATCGATCAGCCCGGCAGGGGTGCTTGCGGGGGCGGGCTTGCCGGACTTGGTCGCGGCTGATGCACTGGTTGCCGGGCTAACTTGCGTGGAGACGGTCTGGTTTGTTGAGTCAGCCCCGGGGGCGACGACCGACATTTTCATGGGGAGACTGATGAGCACGCGTGAGAGGCCGTTGCCGGCGCTTGCGATGGCCAGTGTGCCACCGAGGTTGGCGACTGCGGCGCGGCATGCGCGGAGGGTGAGGCCGGTTTGGCCATCTTGTGCCCAGAGATCATCGGTGCGGGGGCTGCCGCGGAGGATGCGGTCGGCCCGGTCGGTAGGGAGGCCGATTTGGAAATCTCCGAGCGTGAGCTGGGCGGTGACGGGCGTGGTGCCGGGGGAGGCGGAGCGCGCGGTTGTGGAAATTGAGAGCGCGAGTGCTGCGTGCTCGTTATGCCGGACGGCGATGCGGAGGATGCGGCGGGCGATGTTGGTGAAGCGGGTGAGGTCACCCTCAAGCCGGGCTGAGGCGGGGAGGTTGCTGCTGCAGGTGAGGTTGAGCTGGCGCGACTTGCAGAGCGGCGCGAACTCGACTGCGAGCGGGTCAAGAATTTGGCTAGCGGCGAAGGACCTACTCACAGGCTCGATGAACCATTGATCCTCGGAGGCGAGCTCGGTGACATCTTCGAGGGTGCTGAGCGCCTCGGCCACTGATGACTGGATGACGGCCATGTACTGTGCCTGAGCGGGAGTCAGGCCGCCGGCGGAGACGAGGTCGGCCATGCCGATGAGCCCGCCGAGGGGGGTACGGATGAGATCGCAGAGCTGGCGGAGTGTTTCGTTCTTGGCGGCGGGCTTAGAGCCTGATGGGGGTGTGGCGGGGGCTGGGCCATCGACCGGCGACTGAGCGGTGGGGCTCATCGCGACGGGTGCATCGGGCTGGACCGGGGCGGCACGCCCGAAGACGCCGGCGAGGGTGCTGCGCCAGCCTCGGCCTTCGGCTGGGGAAGGTGCGGGGGCTGCGGGGCTGTTGGCTTGAGATTGGTCCATAGCGGAAGGGCTTTGCGCAAGAGAGACGGCGGTGGGCAGCGTGCGGGACCACGATGATCATGACCCCGGGCGGGGGCATCGGGGGAAATCGGCAATACTGGGGTTGGTAATACAGGCGGGCGGGCACCGCTGGTACGGAATCTGGGCCTTGGGGGCGGCGCGATCGGCAGGGAGTGCCCGGAGGGGTGGGTTATCGGCGGGGCAGGTTGCGATTGACCGGGAATTGCACCGGCCGAATGATGAACTTATAGAGGGCCACCGGGCCAGCTTTTGGGGCTGACGAGGAGGCCGCTGGGCGGGGGGACCTTCGGCCTTTGCCGGCTTTGCGGGGAGCTTGGTTCGCGGCTGGGTGGCGGCTGGATGGCAGCTGGGTGGCGGCTGGGTGGCGGCTGGCGAAGCTGTGTCGCGGCAGGAATTTATTGGAACTTGAGGACGATTTTGATGCCTTCACCGGACTGCATGAGTTTGAAGCCTTCGGCGAAGCGTTCAACTGGGAGTTGGTGGGTGATGATGTCGTCGAGCTCAAGCCGGCCGGAGAGCAGGAGCGCCTCCATCTGGTACCAGGTCAGGAACATTTTGCGGCCGTTGATGCCCAGGACCTTTGCGCCTTTGAAGATGACGTGGTTGGTCAGGTCAAAGGTGAGGGGCTTGCTTGGGATGCCCAGAAGGGCTGCGGTGCCACCGGGGCGGAGGGCGGCGAAACCTGCATCGATGGCGCTGGGCGCTCCGGACATTTCCAGGAGCACATCGGCCCCGCTGTGGGTTTGGGCGCGGAGGTGATTAATCCAGGAAGGGTCGCGGGCATCGTAAGCCTCGACAGCGCCGAGCTTGCGGGCGAGGGCTAGGCGTTTGGGATCAACATCGGTCACGAAGATGCGGCTGGCCCCGGCGGCTTTGGCGACGGTGACGGCCATGAGGCCGATGATGCCGACACCGGTGATGAGCACGTTTTGGGCGGAGACGCCGGCCTCCATGACGGTGTGTACGGCGTTGCCAAGCGGGTCGAGCACGGCGGCGATGTGATCGGGGATTGAGGCGTGCACGGGCCAGATGTTGTCCTCGGGCACGCAGACGTAATCGGCGAAGCAGCCGTGGCGGTCAACACCCAGGATGACCATGCCATCGGCGATGTGGGCAGCGCCGGTGCGGGCGTTAAAACCGGTGCCGGGAGAGATGTGACCCTCTGCCGAGACGCGCTGGCCGATGGTGTACCGTGTGACGGCGCTGCCGACTTGCACGATGGTGCCGACGAACTCATGGCCGGTGGTAATGCCCACGGGGATGCGCGAGGCGGCCCAAGCATCCCACTCCCAGATGTGACGGTCGGTGCCGCAGATGCCGGCGTGGGTGACGCGGACAAGGACATCACGAGGGCCGGGGGTGGGTACGGCCCGGGCGGCATCGAGCCGGAGTTCTGGTCCGGCGTGGTGCTTAAAAAGGGCGCGCATGGTGGCAGGGATGGCGGTGGAGTGCGGAGAAGGGGCGGGGCTCATTTGGGGGTTGGCAAGGCCTGTGGTTGTACCACGGGCGGCGGTGCCGGGCGGGGTCTTGGTGACAGGAGATGCTGACATAGATGATGCTAGCGATGGAGGCAGGTCCGGGAACGGGTTGGCCGGGAGCGGAGCGATATTCAAACTGGGCATTGCGGTGGGGTGTGCGTTACCGAAGGGAGGGACGATGGGTCGCGGCCGATAACGCGTTGTCGGGGCCGGGTGCTACGTCCGAGAGGCGAGCGGGGAGTGTGGATGCCCGCAAGAGCAGTGACGCGAGACCGGAGTGGTACCGATGAACAGACTGGCGTGCGTAGCGGTGGGGTATGGGTGCAGGGCTGGGGTGAGGGCTGGGGAAAGGGCGGCGGCACTTGCCGCAGCGCGGAATGGTTGGTTCGATTGGTTCACAGTGTCGGATAGTGGAGACTTGCATGGTCGGAAACACAGCGAGCAATCAGACCGGCAACCCCAGCGGCAACCAAACGGGCAACCAGGCGGGCAACCAGGCGGGCATCCAGGGCAACAAGATGCCCGACGGCATCACCAACACCTTGCGGATGACGCCGGGTGATTTGGCCCGGGTGATGACGGATCTTGATACACAAACTCCGAGCAAGCACCCGCAGCGGGAGTTTATTCGCTGGCCGTTTCACAAGCCAGCGATTCGGGCGGAGATGCGGCAGGCGACGGGCAGCGTCTCAGACCTGCATTACGCGTGCAGGAACCTATCGGGAACAGGGATTAGTTTGCTGCACAACTCATTCGTGCACAACGGCACGACGTGCACGGTGCATCTGCCGCTGCTTGTGGGGGGCACGGCGGCCACCCCGGGCAAGGTGATGCGGTGCCGGCACGTCAAGGGGCTGATACACGAGATCGGCATCAAGTTTTCGGCCGCGGTGAACATCCGCGACTTTGTGAGCATCGATGCGACCAAGGGGGGCTTTACGCTGGAGGCGGTGAATGCGGCGAAGCTCACTGGAATTCTGCTGCACATTGACGACTCGACAATGACCAGGCGGCTGATCCGCCATCATTTGCGTGATACGCAGCTTGAGATTGTGAACGCCGAGACGGCGGCCGATGGGCTGAAGCGCTCAACCGAGGGGTTTGATGTGATCCTGTGCGACTACGACTTGGCGGGTTGCCCGGGTCCGGAGATGTACGAGAAGCTCCGCAACGCGGGGGCGACGATGCCGATATTGATGCTGACGGCCGACATGCGTGCGGCGCTGCAGAATGACAAGCGAGATAGTCGGGCAAACTCGTATTTGCAGCTGCCGGTGAGTCAGGAGCAACTGCTGCGGGGCTTGGCTGAATTTCTGCTGACCGATGGCAACTCGGCGGATGCCGGCGGGCCGATGCACAGCACGCTTTCACCGGACCATCCGACGGCGGGGTTTGTTGGCGAGTATGTTGATGATCTCAAGACCAAAGCGGGCGAGCTGAGCAAGGCGGCGACGGGTGACGATGCCGCGACCATTCGGCGGGTGTGCAACGACATCAAATCAGTCGCGCCCGAGCTTGGATTTAATACGATCGCGGAGACTGCAATTGCGGTGGTGACGGCGCTGGATGCTTCGATGTCGGTCCCGGACTCGTTGCGGCAGATTCGGACGCTGATGTCGATGTGTCTGCGGGCGAAGGTGAGATAAGACTTTGCATCAGCCAGTAGACTGCATGGCGGCGGCGATGCCGTTGATGCTGGCAAGGATGGCAGCGCGAAGGGCGGGGCGGCTGGCCTCATCGGCAGCGCGGTAGCGCAGGAGCAGCTCGATTTGAATCAGGTTTAGCACATCCGTCCAAGGGTTTCGCAGGGCGATGGAAGCGGCGATGACGGGGGCGTGGTCGAGCAGGCCGGTGCGACCGGTGAGCGCGAGCAGGCTCGTGCGAGCGGAATTAAACTCATCTTCAAGCTCAGCGAATACCTCAGCACCACATGGCCCGAGGGCGGCGTAGCGCTTGGCGATGGGCATTCGGGCGCGGGCCATTTCCTGGCTGGCGTTGTCGAGAATGGTTGAGAAATACGCGCTCTCGGGGAGACGATCACGCAGGCTGGCGAGTTCACCTTTGGAGCATGAGGACAGCGCAGCACCCAGGCCAAACCAACCGGGCGCGAGGATGCGCATCTGAATCCACGAGAAGACCCAGGGGATGGCCCGCATCTGGTCGAAGACGAAGCCGGCTGCGCCGCTGCCGCGGGCAACGGGCCGGCTTGCGATGGGGAGGCTGCCGATATGCTCGATGGGACTGGCCGAAAGGAACCATGGCCAGAAGCGGGGAGCATCAATGAGGCCGCGGTAACGCTGCATTGAGGTGGCGGCGAGGCGCTGGATGAGGGCGGCGAGTGCGGGGTCGGTGGTTTGGGGCAGGGCTACGGCGGGAGAGGTTGATGTTGAAGCGTTGGTTGCGGGCGAGGCGGGCATAGCCGCGAGAATCGCGGCGTTTAAGATTTGCTCGAGGTGGCGGTGGGCGATTTCCGGGAGCGCGTAGCGGAAGGAGATGACCTCACCTTGCTCAGTAAAGCGGAGGCGACCGGAGCGGGCGGCGGCGGGTGCGGCGAGGATTGCCCGGCCTGCCCGGCCACCACCACGGCCGACTGTGCCGCCGCGGCCGTGGAAGAAACGGAGGCTGACACCGAGTTCCAAAGCCACTTGGCCAAGGCTTTGCTGCGCATCATGCAGGGCGACATTGGCCATGAGGAAGCCGCCGTCTTTGTTAGAGTCTGAGTAGCCGAGCATGAGCTCTTGGGCTAGAGCTGGGGCGGGGGCTGGGGTTGGGGTTGGGGCCTCATGAGCAGCAGGGCTCGGGATTGCGAGCTGCGGAGCATCTTGGATGGCGAGACAGGCGAGGTGCTTGCGGTAGACAGGCTCGGCCAGCAACGCCCGGAGCAGGCCGGGTCCGCGGGCGAGGTCATCGATTGTTTCTAACAATGGCACGATGTGCAGGGTGCGGGCCGGTGTCGCTGCGGGCGCTTGGCCCTGGGCCGCGAGGCCGCGTTCTTTCATGAGCAGCATGACCTCCAGCACATCACTGACGCCGTGGGTCATGGAGATGACGTAGCTTTTGATGCTGGCGGGCTCGGCGGCGATGGACTGCGCGACAACTTCGAGCGTGCGAAGGACCTCGGCGGTCATGGGCGAGAGGGCCGCATCGTGAATGGCATCATGGGCGGCGAGTGGCCGGCGAGAGGAGAGTTCGCGGCGGAGAATTTCGAGCCGTTCGGGCTCGGAGAGGGATTCGTAACAGTCGGTAACGCCGGCAAGGGAGAGCAGTTCGGCAACGGCTCGCTCGTGGACAGCGCTGTGCTGGCGGATGTCCAGCGTGGCGAGATTGAGCCCGAAGACGCGGGCCCGGATGATGGCATCATCAAGCGGGGCGTAGTTGCAGAGCCAGGGACTGTTTGTAGCCCGGAGCGTTCGGCGAAGAAGCTCAAGATCGGCGGTGAGCGCTGCGGAGTTGTACACAGGGTCGGCCCGGAGGCGGGAGCGCATTTGGATAAGGCGGAGCCGGAGCGGTTCGGAGACCCGCTGGGCGACGGCATCACCATCAGGGAGCCAGTGGGCGCGGTCGCGCTCGATGGCGGCGAGTAGTTCCGGCAGCACCGCGATGCGCCGGGTGGACGTGCTGAGTTGCTGCTCGAGGGCCGCAAGCTCGCTGTCCCACAAGTTGAGGGCGGCATCACGAAGCATTTTGAGCGTGGCGCGGGTGGTTGCGTGTGTGACCTCGGGATTGCCGTCGCGGTCGCCGCCGATCCAGGAGCGGTAGTTTAAAAGCGAGGGGTTCAGAGAGGGCTGGGCGGGGTGCTGGGGCGGAGATTTGGCTTGGGATTTGGCTTGGGCTGAAGCTTGGGAAGAAGCTTGGGCAAAGGCCTCATCTTGGCCGAAAGTGGCTTGCACGGCGGCCTGAACATCACTGGCCAATCGCGGGACGGTTTGCCAGATGGCGTTACTGAGGAAGAACAGGCCGTTGCGGGCCTCATCATCAACGGTGAGGCGACGGGCGCGGACATCGTCACTGAGCAGCAGCAGCGAGACGCTGGCGCGGATGCTGGCATCGAGTGCTTGCCGCTGTGCGGGTGTTAAGTGCGGGTCATGCAAGCGGCGGGCGAAGCCAGCGATCTCGACTTGGCGGGTGATGACGGTGCGCCGGCGAGCCTCGGTTGGGTGTGCGGTGAGGGTGGGGCCAACATCAACAGCTTGGAGAACCGCGGCAAATTGGGCGGCCGACAAGCCCGCAGCGTGGGCGATGGAGACGGCCTCTGCTATGGATTCGCGGCGTGGCGACTGGCGGGTGGCGGCCATCTCGCGGGAGTGGTTGATGCTGGCGATGCTGAGCTGCTCACCGGTGTTCATCAGATGAAAGCGTGCGGTGATGAACTCGACGGCTCGGACGAGATCAGCGGCGGGGATGGCCGAGAGCGCTTTGGCGGCCGCATCGCGGCTGGGGTGGTCTACGGCATCACCTGCGGCGGTGCAAAGGGCTAGAACGTGCTGCACGAGCGCGAGGGTGGGCGCACCGACGATGTCTTTAGAGACTTCATCCAG
>JBBRKQ010000118.1:0-11685 GCA_038231815.1 Phycisphaerales bacterium | reverse complement strand
GCCGCGGAGACGTCGTGCGGATAGGCCAAGCGGAGGCCGGAGAGAGAAAAGGAGAGGGGGGGTAGGGGGGGCAAGTTTTGAGATTTGGGAGTTTGGGCGGGGGAGGAAGGGAAGGCAGGAAGGCAGGAAGGCGGGAAGGCGGGAAGGCAGGAAGGCAGGAAGGCAGAAAGGCAGAAAGGCAGAAAGGCAGAAAGGCAGAAAGGCAGAAAGACATCGCCAGGAATGGCGATGGTAGGGGGGCTCTAGCGTTCGAAGGCGGCATCGAATGCGCTGGCGGCGGGGAGGAAGTCGATGGACTTTACGTACTCGCAGGATTCAGCTGCGCCGTGGAGGCGGTCCATGCCGGGGTCTTCCCATTCCACACTCAGGGGGCCGCGATAATCGATGGCGTTTAGGGATCGGATGATGGCATCAAAATCAACATCGCCTCGGCCGACGGAGCGGAAGTCCCACGCGCGGCGGGGGTGGCCAAAGGGCAGATGGCCACCGAGGATGCTGGCGGTGCCCGCTTTGGCTGCGGAGCGGTTGACGGCGACATCTTTCATATGCACATGGGCGATGCGTGAGCCGAAGCGGGTGATGAACTCGGCAGGGTCGATGCCTTGCCAGAGGAGGTGGGAGGGATCAAAGTTGAAACAGAATGACTCGTGTCCATCAACTGCATCAATCGCTCTTTGGGTGGTCTCGAGGTCATAGGCGATCTCGGTTGGGTGTACTTCAAGGGCGAATTTGATGCCCTCGCGTTTGAAGACGTTGAGGATGGGGTTGAAGCGGCGGGCGAAGTCCTTGAAGCCAGCATCGATCATTTTTTGGCTGGTGGGAGGGAAGCTGTAGAGCATGTGCCACACAGAGGAACCTGTAAAACCGTTGACAACGGGCACTTGCATCTTCCCGGCGGCCCGGGCGGTGTCGGCAAGTTCGGTGGCGGCTCGTTTGGCCACACCCTGGGCATCGCCCCGGCCCCAGACGTGCTTGGGGAGGATGGACTTGTGGCGGATGTCAACGCGGTCGCATATGGCCTGGTCGACCAGATGGTTGCTGATGGCCCAGCAGCGGAGGCCAGAATCGGCCAGCAAGGCGTGGCGGTCGCGGGAATATGTTTTGACTTTCAGGGCCTGCTGGACATTGAAATGGTCGCCCCAGCAGGCGAGTTCGAGACCGTCATACCCCATATCGCCAGCGAGTGCAGCGACGCTTTTTAAGGGTAAATCTGCCCATTGGCCGGTGAAGAGGGTGACTGGACGGGGCATAAATGATTCCGTTTCAGAGCGAGGTGGGCGGCTTTGGAATGAAGACGCTGGGCGGGGGGAGCAAAAAGAACTTTTGAATGCAATTGCGAAACCGCTTGCATGGGAACTGTTACATGGTACACTCACTGCATCGTTCATCGGGCCGCATCCTCTTGCGGCAGGTTGAAAGTGTGCCGGATGTTGCCGCGGTCTAGCGGTGATTGCCGGAAAGGCTACTTTCGGTATCAGACTTCTTAGCGGAATTTTCTCGAATGAGCAACGTCTCTATACCAGCCGCGGGTCTCGTTGGGACCGTTCCGATCCCGCTCACAAAGATGCGGCTGAGTGTTATGATGTTTTTGCAGTACGCGATCTGGGGTGCGTGGCTGCCGCTGCTGTTCCCGTTTATGCTGGGTTTTCGAGGGATGCCGATTGGCGAAGTGGTGAATATTCTGGCGGCGGGTGCGGCGGGAGCAATCTTCGCGCCGTTTATCTCAGGGCAACTTGCAGACCGTTCGATGAACACTGAGAAGGTGCTGGCGATCAGCCACTTCATCGGTGCGATTCTTGTTTGGTTCCTTGGCACTGTTACGGGCTACATGCCGCTGATGGGCCTTGCGTTTGCGTATTCACTTGTGTACTCGCCAACGCTTTCATTGACCAATTCATTGGCACTGGCTCACGTGCCTGATCGGGATCGGGATTTTGGCAAGGTGCGTTTGTGGGGCACGGTTGGTTGGATCTGTGCTGGCATCGGCATCGGGCAGTGGCTGCTATTTAATCACTCCCCCGCGGAACTGGCTGGCCCGGAGCTTGTCAAGGCCCAGCAGGCTGGAATGGCGGATGCTTTCCGGCTCTCTGCTGTGCTGGGCATCATCATGGCCATCTATTGCCTCACGCTTCCGGCGACACCGCCGGCAAAGGATAAAAAATCAAACGCCGCGTTTAAGGCCATTGGTGAAGTGAGCAAGCAACCGCTGATCACGCTTTTCCTGATCGCCATTCCCATCAGCTGCGTGCACCAATTTTACTTTGTTCACACGGCTGGTTTCCTGGGTGAATATCAGGCCAAGGCGAAGGGAACTGTTGACGCGATTAACTCGGTGTTTGGTGTTGGTGGTGGCGGCCTGATGACCGTGGGCCAAATGAGCGAGATTGTGGTTCTTGGCCTTGTGCCACTGGTGGCGAAGAGTCTCTCACGCAAAACCTTGCTGGCCATTGGGCTTGCCGCCTATGCCGCACGTATGGCGATCTTTGCGTACGCCCCGGTTCTGCTCGGGCAAGACAGCCCCTCGCTGCTGCCAGTACTTGTCGCAGGTGTTGCGCTGCACGGGCTTTGCTTTGGCTGCTTCATCTTCGTTGCATTCCTGGTTATTGATGAGAACACCACCTCGGATGTTCGAGCTTCTGCCCAATCGCTGTTCGGGCTGGTGGTGTTTGGTATCGGCATCATCGTGGGGTCCATCGTGGCTGGCTGGGTTGGTGGGCAGGCCACCGTCTCGGCGGGTCCACCCGCTGTGTTTGATTATCGCATCATGTTCAGCTATCCCATGTGGGGCGCCCTTGCCTGTTTGTTGGTCCTGCTGGCCGTGTACCCGTCTAAGAAAAAGCCTGATCTTATGACCCGCTGATCCGTTCACAAAGAGAAGCGACCGTGAACATCTTCGCTTCTTTACCGTAGTTGTGCAAAGTTCATCCTCGTGTTTGGTGTTTTGTTTCACACCTTAATGTTGGTAAGCAAGGAGTTCTAACCCATGTCCGGCGACAACAGCAATCTTCCTCCCGAGGGCGCCCCCGCCCAAAACAAGCCCGAAGGCTGGCAACCCATCGTCCCTGAAGCGGCGGCTATTCAGGCTTCTCGCCGCGGATTCATCGCCGGTGCGGCTGGCGCGCTTGCTGCGGCGGCTATCGCTGGCAAAGTAACCCCCGCCAGCGCCGCCACAAACGCGGCTGCGGGCGCTGCTGGCGTTCGCTCCGGTCCGGAAGTCATTGATATTGCTGGCACTGGCGGGCTGAAGCCCATGGGCAGCTCGCCCAAAGCCGCGCCTCGCGTGGCGCTGGGTGATGGCGAGACGATTCGGATGGCCGTGATCGGCCCCGGCGGCATGGGCACCGGGCACTGCGATGCGTTTATGTCGCTGAACAAGGCCGGTAAAGAGAAGGTGCAGATTGTGGCCTTGGCCGATGTGTGCGACTCTCACCTAAACAACGCCCAGAAGAAGTGTGAGGAAGGTCAGGGCATCAAGGTTGATACCTATCGCGACTACAAGAAGATTCTTGAGCGCAAGGACATTCATGGTGTGCTGATCGCAAGTCCCGAGCACTGGCACGCTCAGATGGCCATTGACTCGGTGCTGGCCGGTAAGGACGTGTACCTTGAGAAGCCGATGACGCTTCGTCTGGGTGAGGGCCTCCGCCTCCGCGAGATCGTTAAGGCCAACCCAGATATTCGCCTGCAAGTTGGTACGCAGATGACCAACCTGCCCAAGTACCACGAGGCCCGCAAGGTCGTGGCGGCGGGCACCATCGGCAAGCCGGTGTGGAGCCAGACAAGCTACTGCCGCAACAGCAAGGATGGAGAATGGAACTACTACGCACTCGATAAGGACTGGGCGCCCGGCAAGAACCTTGACTGGGATGCCTGGTGCGGCCCGCTGGGCAGTGCTGAGTGGGATCCCAAGATTTACGCCCGCTGGCGCCGCTATCGCAAGTATTCCACCGGCATCTTTGGTGACCTGCTGGTCCATGTGATCACGCCCATGCTTGTGGCGATTGGCGACCAGGTTGGCTGGCCCAAGCGCATCACCGCCTCCGGTGGCCACTACATTGACAAGGCCATGGAGAATCACGATCAGGTAAACGTGAACGTGGAATTTGAGAACGACCACACACTGGTGATTGCCGGCAGCACATGCAATGAGGTTGGCCTTGAGACCATGATCCGTGGTAACAAGGGCAATATTTATCTGAACAGCAACAATTGCATTGTCCGGCCGGAGCGGCTGTACAACGAAGAGTTTGATGAGAAGAAGATCATCTGCGCTGACATCGGCAACGATCAGGACCTGCACCGCCTGAAGTGGATGAAGTGCATCCGCACGCGCGAGCAGCCGGACAGCGATGTTGATCAGGGCGCAAAGGTGATGGTTATTGTGGACCTAGCCAATCGTTCACTGTGGGAAGGTGGGGCGTTTGAATACGACCACAAGACCCTGAGCGTTCGTAGGCTTTGAGTCCGTCGCCCGGTCGCGGGCATGTGTTTGACTACACCCCGGGTCGCCGGCCAACTGCTGGTGACCCGGATTCCGGGCGGGTGGGAGCCAGGCTGCTCCTCCCGTTTGGTTTTGGCAGTTCTGATTTTTTCCGGTTGCGGTGCGTTCGGCAATTCGCACCCACGCTTTGGGTGCGCTGTGGTACCCGCACAGTTTGATCCACGTCCAAGCTCGGTCTGTTTCGGCATCTTCCCATGCTTCACCGCTTTGCTGTTCCAGCCATGGCCTGCAGGTTTGAAGTGGTTATTGAGGCCACCGATGCCGCATGGGCACGCGCCGCGGCGGAGCAGGCTTTGGCCGAGGTCACCCTCTGGCACACGCGGCTGAACAGGTTTGACAAGGCGAGCGATATCTCCCGCATTAACCAGTGCGCACAAACGCGGCCGGTGAGGGTGGATGGCGAGCTTTTTGAGCTTTTAGCACTGTGCCAAAGGGCCGGACAGGTGACCGGGGGTATGTTCAACCCGCTGCTGCCTACCGGAGTGAAGGACAGTAATTCCAGCGCGAGCGGTGCTTGTATTGCGGCGGACGGGTCTGATCAGATGCAACGCCGGAGCCAGACAGCAGTCGCGGCACCAGTTGTGCCCTCGCTGCTGCTTGATGCTGAGGCAGGAACGGTGCAGTTCGTTGATTCGGACGCGATCGGCGAGGTTGCTCTTGATCTCGGAGGTATCGCCAAAGGCTGGGCTTTGGATGCCGCGGCCGACTCGCTGGTGCAAAGTGGCGTTTCGCTGGCCCTGCTGCATGGTGGCACCAGCAGTGTGCGAGCTATCGGCACGCCGCCGGGCATGAACGGCTGGGCGATTCAGGTTGGTGACGGTTCTGCCGCACCGGCGCTGGTGGCTGGGCGGGAGCGGCTGATTGTTCATCTGGCGGATGAGTCACTCTCGATTTCTGCACATTATGGTCGCCCCGAGGGCCATGTTGTGCATCCGCGGACGGGGCTGGTTATTCATCCAGACAGGCATGCTGGGCCGGAGATGGCGGTTGTCACCTGCCGCAGCGCTGCGTGGGCGGAGGTTTGGTCGACCGCTCTCCTGCTGGACCCCGGATTGTGCGCACAAGGTGAACAAAACGCACCGCACGAGCAAGCCCGCTTCGCCGCGGTGCGCAATACTTCTGCATGGAACGTGTGTTACGGTTCCAACGTCGGTTCTAACCCGGCGGCTACTGCTCAGCTCGCAGCAACCCTTTGAATTTCTCGCATTTGAGATTTGACCATGCTTGATCTCTCCCGCCGTGAATTTATTGCTTCCTCCGCTGGTGCTATGGCCGCGGTGGCCATTTTGCCTGATTTGGCCGGTGCCGCTCGCACGCTTGCAGGCCCGGTGAATATTGCGATTGTTGGCTGTGGCCGTCAGGGGCGGGCGATTATTACCGAGCTTGCGCAGCTTGAGAACGTGAAGATCGTGGCGGTGTGCGATACGGAGCAGGCTCGCGCCGATGGCGCTTCAAAGCGTGCTCAGAACGCGGAGGCGTTTACGAACATCAACGCAATGCTGGAAAAGGTCAAGACGATTGCGGCCGTGATTGTGGCAACGCCCACGCACCTGCATAAAGATCCGGTGGTCGCGGCGCTTGCAGCGGGCAAGCATGTGTACTGCGAGGCCCCGATGGCGCACACGGTAGCGGATGCCAAGGCAATCGCAGCCGCGGCGGCGGCGGCCAGCAAGCAAGTGTTTGCGGTGGGCTTTGAGGGGCGCAGCAACCCGGTGTACAAGCTGGCCCGCACGTTTTTCAGGTCTGATGCGGTGCGTGAAGTGGTCGCGATTGAGGGCAAGCAGTTTCAGAAGACCAGTTGGCGTTTTCCATCGAGCGATGCATCGCGCGACAAGCTGGTGAACTGGCGACTGGACAAGGATGTTTCGCTGGGACTGCCGGGAGAGTGGGGGAGTCAGGCCTTTGATGTGGCCATGTGGTACACCGATAAAGTGCCCGTGCGGGTTCGCGGGTACGGGTCAATTCGTCTCCATTCTGACGGGCGAACACTCGCCGACACGGTGCACTGTGAAATGATCTTTGCCGATGAGCTACGGATGGGGTATGACGCCTCGCTGGCCAACAGTTACGAGACGCGGCACGAGCTGTTTCGCGGGGCCAACGCAGCAATCAAACTCGCTTGGACGCACGGCTGGATGTTTAAAGAGGCGGATGCCGCGACACAGGGCTGGGAGGTGTACGCCAACCGGCAGCGGTTCCACAACGACGAGGGCATCACGCTGATTGCCGACGCGACAAAGCTGGCCTCGCAGGGCAAACTCAAGGAAGGTGTTGGCCTGCCTTACACATCGTTGTATTACGGGCTGTACGACTTTGTCTCTGCCGTTGATTCGGGGAAGGCGGCTTCCTGCGACGGGGCGGCGGGCCTTCGCTCAACGGTGGTGGCAATCGCGTGCGCGAAGGCCACTGCGGAGAACGGTGAAGTGACGATCAATCCCGCTGACTTGAAGCTGTGATTGAGTCTGTGGTGAATCGGCGGAACTGAACCTTTGGAATCTGATTCGGTAGCACAGCATGAAGTTTCGGCTTAAACAACTCGGTTTCTTCTGGCGACTTGGCCTGTCCGCGCTGATTCTGGTGTTCTTTATTGGCTTCTCTGCCAGTGCTGCGCACATGTGGTTTAAGTATGAGAATCGTGATGAGCGGCCGGGGTTGACGCTTGATGATGTCAAGGCCCAGTACTCCGGGCTGGAGGCGCCTTCGCTGCTGCTGACGAGCCTTCGATCAGGACACCCCGAGACGCTGAAACAACCGGACCGCGAAGCACTGGTCAAGTGGCTGAGTGGTGACAAAGTTGCTGAAAACTATGATTCAATTGATTTGGGCGTTTCACCCAGCGAGATCATTGGTTCATCATGTCTGAGTTGCCATGGGCGAAAGGCCACGACCACTGATCCGAAGGCCAAGGCCTTGGTGCTCGACTATTGGGACGATGTCAAAAAAGTTGCGGTCTCGCGGAAGATCAACGCGGCGCCCATCAAGATCAAGGCCAACAGCACGCACGCCCACGCTCCGGCGATGGCGACGATGAGTGTGGCAATAGGCATTCTGGCACTGTGCACGCGCTGGTGGAGATGGCTCAGCGGGTTGATCTTCGCTGCACTCAGTATTGGTTTGCTGCTGGACATCAGCTCTTGGTGGCTGGCCGAATATTCTGACCGCTGGGCGCTGGCGATTGTTGTAGGCGGCATGATGTACAACGTTGGCACCACGCTGCAACTGCTGATGGTGCTGGCTGACTTGTGGCTGCCCGGCGGCAAGGGTGAGGGCTTCAAGCCGGACTGAGTAGTAGAGTCTTTGGAGTTGCCGCAACCCGGGTAACGGGGTTCGTTCGCGGTTCTGCTTTAATAGTGGGTGTCGGCGTTCGTTGTTTGTGTTGATTTTCGGATGTTTGCCTTTTAGGAGCTTGGCATGTCATTTGATCTGTCCCGTCGCGATGCGATTGCCGTGATGTCCTCGGCTGCGGTGCTGGCGCTGGCAAGCCGCTCGCTGCTGGGCAAACCCGCTGCCGCGGGCGCAACGACGGAGAAGGTCAAGGCATCCGCGCCGAGCAAGCCAGCCAAGCCGGAGGACATCTTTACAATCTCGCTGGCGCAATGGTCGCTGCACAAAGCGTTGTTCGCCAAGAAGCTGGACCACCTTGACTTCCCCAAGGCTGCCAAGGAGGATTACGGCATTGACGGGCTGGAGTACGTGAATCAGTTCTGGGCGAAGAAGGGGGATGATGCGTACAACAACGAACTCAAGAAGCGCTGCTCGGATCTGGGTGTGACCAGCGTGCTGATCATGTGCGATGGTGAGGGCAATTTGGGTGATCCCAAAGAGGCGGAGCGCAAGAAGGCAGTGGACAACCACAAGAAGTGGCTGGAAGCTGCCAAAACGTTGGGCTGCCACTGCATCCGAGTTAACGCATACAGCGAGGGCACATTTGAGGAGAAGCAAAAGCTAGCCGCCGATGGTTTGCACCAGCTTTGTGAGATGGCCAATGCGTACAACCTCAACGTCATTGTTGAGAATCACGGCGGCGTAACCTCCAACGGCAAGTGGTTGCAAGGGATGATCAAGCTGGCTGACTCGCCGCGGGCTGGTTTGCTGCCTGACTTTGGCAATTTCACCATCTCAAAGACCGAGGAGTACGACCGATATCTGGGCGTTACCGAGATGATGCCGTCTGCCAAGGGAGTCTCCGCCAAGAGCCATGACTTTGATGACAAGACTGGCGAAGAGACGGCCAAAGACTACCCCAGGCTCATGAAGATCGTCTATGACTCCGGATATCGCGGCCGCGTCGGCATCGAGTATGAAGGTTCACGCCTCAGTGAGCCGGATGGCATCAAGGCCACCAAGAAGCTGCTGGAGAAGGTGCGGGCGGATATGTTCAAGACGCTGACGGCGTGATGCCGTACCGTTTGTTTATGGATGAGTTTCCCGTCACCCTCGAACGCCGCGAAAAAACCCAGCACTACATCCGCTGTCTCTTCGCAGCGGAGTCCCCTGCGCAGGCCGCCATCATGCCAAAGGCTCTCGCCGCGGGCCTCCCGCCGATTGAAGTTGGCCCTGAAACCGGTCGCTTCCTCCAAGTCCTGCTGTTCACCCTCGGCCGCCGCGGCTACGGTGCAGATCTCGCGATTGAAGTCGGCACCCTCGCCGGATACTCCGCATCTTGGCTTGCCCAAGGTCTCGCCCCCAGTGGCATGCTCCACACTATTGAGTGTGAACCGGCCCACATCGCAGTGGCGCAAGCCAGCCTCCTTCGCTGCGGTGTGGCAAGCCAAGTTACCATCCACCGCGGCAAAGGGTTAGAGGTTCTCCCGCAACTCCTGGCCAAACTCGGTGCCGCATCGGCCGACTTTGTCCTTTTCGATGCCGAGCGTACCGAGTACCCGGCCCTACTGCCCGTCGCGCACGCCCTCCTTCGTACCGGCGGCGTGCTCGCGGTTGACAATGCGATCTCCGCCAAACGCTTCATTCCGGATGAGTACTTTCTGGGTGAGCCGATCGACCTGATGGATGAATTCAACCGCCAAGTCGCCGCCGATTCGCGATTCATCTCGACGCTTGCGCCGATTGGCAATGGGTTATTGCTGTGCGTGAAGCGGTAACTGATCCGCCGCAGTTCTGGGCTTTCACCCGCTCACGCCGCTTACTAAGCCCGCCCCGCCCCGCCCCGCCCGCCCCGCCCCGCCCGCCCCGCCCCGCCCGCCCCGCCCCGCCCGCCCCGCCCCGCCCGCCCTGCAAACCAGTGCTCAACACGGCGGCGTGCGCCACAACCCTCTACCCTCTCACCCGTTTCCCAATCCAAAGCACACTTCCGCTTTCGCACCCTCTCATGAATCCCAACATCGCCATCGTGGGCGCCACCGGCGCCGTCGGCCGAGAAATGCTCGATGTCCTGCACAACCGCAAGTTTCCATGCGGCAGGGTGACATGCCTTGCCTCGCCGCGTTCTGCCGGTCAGGTCATTGATCACCCGCTCGGCAAGTTCACTGTTCAGCCAACCACCGCTGAAAGTTTTAAGGATGTCCAGCTCGCACTTTTTTCTGCCGGGTCAGGAATCAGTAAGCAGTTTGGCCCTCTCGCCGCGGCGGCCGGAGCGGTCGTGGTTGACAATTCCTCCGCCTTTCGCATGGACCCATCCGTGGCGCTGGTGGTTCCGGAGGTGAACCCGCAGCACATTCCTTCGGCGATGCGCAGCGGGAAAGTAGGGGGCATCATCGCTAACCCCAACTGCAGCACCATCATCATGCTTGTGGCCGTCAATCCGTTGTACAGGGCGTTTGGGTGCGACCGCATCGTGGTGAGCACGTATCAGGCCGCTTCAGGTGCCGGGGCGCAGGCTATGGAAGAGCTGCGCGACCAGACGCGGGAAGTGCTCGATGGGCGGGCTGCGGTGCCCAAGATTTTTAAAGAGCCGTACGCGTTTAACCTTTTTAGCCACAACACCACGATTGACCCGGTGACCGGCCTGAATGTTGAGGAGCAGAAGATGATTCTTGAAAGCTATAAGATCTGGGGTGATGAGGCCGTGCGCATTACTGCCACCTGCATTCGCGTGCCGGTTCTGCGTGCCCATTGCGAATCCATAAACCTCACGCTGGGGCGGGAGGTGTCTTTGGCGCAGGTGCACGAGGTGCTGGCCAAGGCCCCGGGGCTGACGATTCTGGATGACCGCGCCGCCAATGACTTTCCTACGCCGCTGAAAGTGAGTGGTAAGGATAATGTGCTTGTTGGGCGGCTGCGGCTTGACCCAAGCCAGACCCCTGGCGGACTGCAAGCCCCCGCGGGCACACGAAGCAGGGGGATTGAAATGTTCGTCTCGGGTGATCAGCTCCTCAAAGGTGCAGCGCTCAACGCGGTGCAAATCGCCGAGTTGGTCTTCTGCTGAGCTTTGAACGTGGTTCGGGGCTTAGTCCCGGAGAGGTGAACGCGGAGTTCGGAGAGTCAGGCACCGGGAACGCAAAGAAAACGTATTGGCTGGGCGTTGATCGCACTCATTTCGTGCGGCAGTCTTTGGATCTAGACCGGGTGCGAGCGCATCCTCCCGGACCGTGATTCCGCGGCGTATGGCAAGCTACGCTTTGGCATGGCCCGTCTTTCCTTGCGTTTGCAGCCTTATGGCACCAACATCTTTACCACCATCACAGCCTTGTCAAACCAGCACAAGGCCGTGAATCTTTCGCAGGGCTTCCCGGACTTTGATGGCCCAGAGTTCATCAAGCACGCCGCGGCGGATGCGATGCGCGTACACCCCAACCAGTACGCCCCAATGTCCGGCGTGCCGGTGCTCCGCCACGCAATCGCCGAGCGATTCTCTCGTGACACCGGCTTGATATGCAACCCCGAGACCGATGTCACCGTCACGTGCGGCTGTACCGAGGCTCTGCCGGCATCGGTCATGGGCACCTGCAACCCCGGTGATGAGGTGATCCTCTTCGAGCCGTTCTTTGACATTCACCGCTCGGCGATTATTCTGGCTGGTTGCACCCCTGTTCCCGTGACGCTGCATCGTGCCCCCGGCACCGGCCGCATCACCGCTCCGTTTGCTTTTAAAGAGGCTGAACTGCGTGCGGCCTTTACCGGCAAGACCAAGGCCATCGTCGTCAACACGCCCCACAACCCGACCGGCAAAGTGTTCTCTCGTGCGGAGCTTTCGCTGATCGCCGAACTGTGCGTCAAGCACGATG
>JBBRKQ010000117.1:0-11701 GCA_038231815.1 Phycisphaerales bacterium | reverse complement strand
TTCCCCGCACATGCGGGGGTGAACCGAGATAACGCGGCAACGCATAGGACCCCATGACGTCTTCCCCGCACATGCGGGGGTGAACCGTTGTGCCCAAAATGTCGCGACGTAGTCGCCAGGTCTTCCCCGCACATGCGGGGGTGAACCGCTATCTAGTACCCATCTGGGGCCCCTCGGGTACGTCTTCCCCGCACATGCGGGGGTGAACCGTACGTGACGAAGCCCATGGACAGCCACACGCTGTCTTCCCCGCACATGCGGGGGTGAACCACCGACCCGCATTCGCGGGGCTCTCACGCAGGTGTCTTCCCCGCACATGCGGGGGTGAACCGGGTTCAGAAAGAGTTTGTTTAATTGAAATATAGTCTTCCCCGCACATGCGGGGGTGAACCGTCTGCCCCGATCCGCCAATACGGTTCATGACTGTTGTGCGCGCTCGAGATACGGGCAAGCACAGACCGCCTTCAGTATTTCCTGTGTGAGTTTTCTGTACGCGTGGGTTGCTGCTGTCATGATTGCCTCGTAGTCGTCGTAGGCCCGGTTGCTCAGGTAATGGCTGCGCAGGTAAGGACCGGCGCGCGATATTCAGTCACGATCCGTGTTAGAAAAAGACTTGACGCCGCAACGAGGCCGTGATTCACAGCCAAGAAGGCTGGAGAGCAGAGGGCAGCAGGTTCGGCAGATCTGAGTCATTAGGCACGGTACATGGCCTGAAACGGAGCGATGGATGTTCTTCATTGTGGACAAACCCCGGCTGCAACGCATGATCGCGCTGGCACGCGATGACAGGACCCCAGCCGACCGGAAGGGCGGCGGGCCTTTCTTTCGTATCGAAGCCAGTGGGGGCCAGGTCAAGCTGACTGGAAGCCAGATGGAAGTCGAGTTTCCGGCCACGGTCTATCAGGAGGGCGTGCTGTTCCTGCGTGTGACGCTGTTTCGCAAAGCCCTGCGCACCGTCACCAATACGCCGACCATCGCCATTCAGGTTTCGCCACAGGGGCTGCATTTTGATGTCTTCACCCTGAAAATGGGTGGCCCGGACATGCTTTATTACGCTGACGCGGCCACAGCCCCTGCGGTGCATCCCGGCGACCGGTCGACATGACTATGGGAGCCCACGACCACCTACGACATATAAGGGCCCTGTCCTGCGCCCCTAGATTGACGCTGCTGTGATGTAGAGACTTCCGGCTTGAAAGGCTGGTAGTGAGATGAAGAAGCGTTTTTCGGATGAGCAGATGGTGTCGATCCTGCGTGAGGGCGCGGCTGGCCGATGCATGGAAGTCACACGCCGGCTTGGCCCGGTGATGAGAGCGATCACACGCAAGACACGGTGTCACTAGAGATTGCACTTTGTTGCTATTTCCTGCTTGGCAACTAAGGCAGTCGTCGGACCTGGCCGGAGTTGCTGCTCTGGTGCGTGACAGGTCAGACACCGTGTCTTAGAAGCTGTTTCGAAAAACCATAGGGTGAGCCGATGAACAGGTCTGTCAGCGCCACCACCGAACGCGCTATCGACGACGCAGCGGACGCCTGCCGCTCAAAGACCCGCTCGCCCTCTTCCGCCGTAGTTCTGCTTTCAGTGGTACAATGTCGCCCCAGAGATCCCCAACTTCCGGTAAACCTCCTCTGGCGGCGTCCCAGACTCCGCCTGCCTGAGCGCGAATGCGATCTGTTCCTCTAAAAACTTCGACTTCCTCATGGCCATCTCCTGCCCGGCTTCGCCGGGCCATTATGGCCTGAAAAACTACCGAAACATCCTGCTCATCACTTGACTCAGATTCGAGGAGAAGATCACCCCCCAACGCTCCATCCAGCGGTGGTCATAGCAAATGACACTGTCATTCGGCCAAGAACGCTAAACGGGGTGATCACCAAGTGGAGTCGGACCCAGGAAGTTCATTAGCCCGGCTGCGCTAGTAGGGTTTGTTCGGTTCGCCAGCGGCTCGGCGGTGACCTGGGCGGCAGCCTCGCCGGGCCGGGCTGCACCGCTGCGGGTGTCCACCCGCTTGCACTAACGCATACGTAATCGCCCCTGACGGTGAAATCCTGATGCGATCTTGATGTCCGAGGCATCACTCCTGACACCGTCTTGAGACCGTCCCTGCGATAGTTAGGCACGTCAACTCAAGGAGTGTATCGATGGATGTCGTGTACCTCGGTGTCGTCATTGTCTTCTTCGTCGGTTGTTGGGGCCTTGTCAGGCTCTGCTCATCGTTGAGTGGTAGCGAAGGGAATGTTGGGGGCGGCGGCGAGGAGGTGGTACGTAAATGAGCGTTCTCTACATCACCTCGGCCGTTACTTCTGTTCTGTTGCTTGGATACCTCGTCGTGGCACTTCTCTACCCAGAGAAGTTCTCCTAACTCCTCCCCCCACCATTCCACCCACTTGGTTGGTAGTGAAGGCAGGGGAATGACATTTTTCCGGAGTCTGATGTGACTGCCAATGCTTGGTTTCAGGTCATCCTGTACATGGTCGTGCTCCTTGCGGCAGCATGGCCTTTGGGGCTTTTCATGGCCCGTGTCTTTCAAGACAAGTCCCTTTTGGGCCTGGAAGTTGTTCTGGGACCTATCGAACGGGGGATCTACGCACTTGCCGGGGTCAAGCGCCATCAGGAGCAGCGCTGGACCGCATACGCGGGTGGCGTGCTACTGTTCAATCTGATCGGCGTGCTGTTGGTCTACCTCTTGCAGCGTGTACAGGGCGCTCTCCCACTGAATCCTGCGGGGTTTACCGCCGTCACCTCTGATCTCGCGTTCAACACCGCCATCAGCTTTGCCACCAACACCAACTGGCAAAGTTATTCCGGCGAGCAGTCGCTGTCCTATCTGACGCAGATGCTGGCCCTGACGGTACAAAACTTTGTCAGTGCCGCGACAGGTATCGCTGTAGTCGTGGCTCTGGTGCGGGGCCTCGCACGGGCCTCGGCGAGCACGATCGGCAACTTCTGGGTCGATCTGGTGAGAACCACTCTATACGTCCTTCTGCCGCTAAGCTTCGTACTGGCGATCGTGCTGGTTTCGCAAGGCGTCGTCCAGACCTTTTCGGCCTATAAGACGGTCCCGCTCGTGCAGGCAGTGACCTACGACGCGCCAAAGCTTGATGCTGCCGGCAACCCCGTCAAGGACGTCAAAGGTAACGCCGTGACGGAGAAGACCACCGTCACGGAAGTAACACTTCCCCTTGGGCCTGCCGCGTCGCAGGTGGCCATCAAGCAACTCGGGACCAACGGCGGCGGTTTCTATGGTGTGAATTCTGCGCATCCCTACGAGAATCCCACTCCGCTCAGTAACTTCATTCAGGCCATATCCATTCTCCTGATCCCCGCGTCGCTTTGCATTACGTTTGGAGTGATGGTGGGTGATCGACGGCAGGGCTGGGCTGTGCTCGCCGCAATGTATGTCATCCTGATTCCCATGACCGTAGCGTGTGTCTGGGCAGAACAATCTGCTTCACCGGCGATCTCGCAACCGGGTGTCGCCGCCACTTCAGGCAACATGGAAGGCAAAGAAGTGCGATTCGGCACGGTGAACTCTGCCATCTGGGCAACCATCACCACCGCAGCGTCCAACGGATC
This sequence comes from Phycisphaerales bacterium, assembly GCA_038231815.1. Lineage (GTDB taxonomy): Bacteria > Planctomycetota > Phycisphaerae > Phycisphaerales > UBA1924 > CAILKP01. Next base: position 8,124 of record JBBRKQ010000117.1, on the reverse strand, counting down.
GGTGAATTCCATGCACGATTCCTTCACCCCGCTCGGCGGCCTTGTGCCGATGTGGATGATGCAACTGGGTGAGGTGGTGTTCGGCGGTGTCGGCTCGGGCCTCTATGGGATGCTCATCTTCGCGATCATCGCGGTCTTTGTGGCCGGGCTGATGGTGGGGCGAACCCCGGAGTACCTCGGCAAGAAGATCGAAGCCTTCGAGATGAAAATGGCTTCGATTGTGATCCTGATCCCGCCTGCTGTGACGCTACTCGGTGCCGCCGTCGCCTGCCTGCACCCGGTCGGCACCAGCGCCGTCACCAACCCCGGCCCGCACGGCTTCTCGCAAATCCTCTACTGGGCCAGCAGCACCGGGAACAACAACGGCTCCGCCTTCGGCGGTCTGGGCACCAACAGCTGGCTCTACAACCTCACCGGAGGGCTGCTGATGCTCGCCAGCCGGTACTGGCTCATCATTCCCGTGCTCGCCATCGCCGGCTCGCTGGTGGAAAAGAAGAAGGTCCCGGAGTCCGTCGGGACGCTGCCGACCCACACACCACTCTTTGTCAGCCTCCTGATCGGGGGGGTGCTACTGGTCGGTGCCCTCACGTTCGTCCCGGCACTCGCGCTCGGCCCGATCGTCGAACATCTCCAGATGAAGTAACACCGCAGCAGGCACACTCCGGAAAAGAAACACGCCCATGTCTACGCAAACAACGTCGCTCTTCGATCAAGCCATTCTCAGCCGCGCCGCCCTGGACTCGGTCGCCAAACTGGACCCCCGACTTCAGGTCAAGAACCCCGTGATGTTCGTCGTCTTCATCGGTGCTGCCGTGACCAGCGCTCTTGTCTTCGTCGGCGAGCCGGGAATCACCCGCGCGTTCATCGTGGCCGTCTCGGTATGGCTCTGGTTTACCGTGCTATTCGCCAACTTCGCTGAGGCCGTGGCGGAAGGCCGGGGCAAGGCACAGGCCGACACACTCCGTAAGGCACGCAAGGACACTCCCGCCAAGAAGCTAGACCAGCCGAGGTACGGGGCTGATGCGCAAGTCGTCTCGGCCAACACCTTGCGGCGAGGCGATGTGGTTCTCGTCGAGGCGGGCGAAGACATTCCCATTGACGGCGAAGCCATCGAGGGTGTCGCATCCGTGGACGAGTCCGCCATCACGGGCGAATCCGCTCCGGTCATCCGCGAGTCGGGTGGAGACCGATCCGCCGTCACAGGCGGTACGCGAGTGCTTTCTGACTGGCTTGTCATCCGCATCACCGTCAACCCCGGCGAAACCTTTCTGGACCGGATGATCGCGATGGTCGAGGGGGCCAAACGCCAAAAGACGCCCAATGAGATCGCCCTCTCGATCTTGCTTGCTGGCTTTACGATCATCTTCCTGCTCGCGTGTGCGACGTTGCTGCCTTTTTCGATCTACTCGGTCCGGCAGGCGGGCCAGGGCACACCGATCACCGTCACCGTCTTGCTGGCCCTCCTCGTCTGTCTCATACCTACAACCATTGGCGGGCTGCTCTCTGCCATTGGCATTGCGGGGATGGACCGGATGATTCGCCAGAACGTGATCGCCATGTCTGGCAGGGCCGTCGAAGCCGCTGGCGATGTCGATGTTCTGCTACTCGACAAGACGGGCACCATCACACTTGGCAACCGACAGGCCGTCGCGTTCTACCCGGCCCCGGGCCTAGATGAACGCACCCTTGCGGACGCAGCTCAGCTCTCGTCGATCGCCGACGAAACCCCCGAAGGCCGCAGCATCGTCGTGCTGGCCAAGGACCGCCACGGTATCCGAGAGCGCGCGGTACATGAGATGCTTGCCACCTTCGTTCCCTTCACCGCACAGAGCCGCATGTCGGGGGTCGATCTGGCCGGTGATGCCGGCCAGTGGTCACACAAATCGATCCGCAAGGGCGCTTCAGACTCCGTCCAGCGCCACGTGGAAGCGCTCGGCGGCCGATTCCCGCAGGAAACCCGCTCCACCGTCGATGAGATTTCTCGCAAGGGTGGCACTCCGCTGGTCGTTGCAGCAGGGCCCGAGGTGCTCGGTGCGATCGAACTTAAGGACATCGTTAAGGGTGGCATGAAGGAGCGCTTCGCCCAGCTGCGCCGAATCGGCATCAAGACTGTCATGATCACCGGGGACAACCCGCTGACCGCAGCCGCCATCGCAGCCGAGGCCGGTGTGGACGACTTCCTGGCCCAGGCGACCCCGGAAATGAAGCTCATGCTCATCCGTGAGTACCAGCGGGGCGGGCGGCTCGTCGCCATGACCGGTGACGGTACCAACGATGCCCCGGCACTCGCCCAGGCCGATGTCGCTGTGGCGATGAATACGGGCACTCAGGCCGCAAAGGAAGCCGGCAACATGGTTGACTTGGATTCGAACCCCACAAAACTCATCGAGATCGTGGAGACCGGCAAACAGCTCCTTATGACCCGGGGTGCGCTGACGACGTTCTCGCTGGCCAATGACGTCTCGAAGTACTTCGCCATCATTCCGGCAGCGTTCGTAGGAACGTACCCCGTTCTGGAAAAGCTCAACATTATGCAGCTTGCCACACCCCAAAGCGCGATCATGTCTGCGGTTATCTTCAATGCTCTCATCATCGTTGCACTCATTCCGCTCGCCCTCAAAGGAGTGGCCTACAAGCCTGCGCCTGCGGCCGTGCTTTTGCGTCGCAACCTGTTGATCTATGGCGTCGGTGGTTTCATCGTGCCGTTTCTCGGTATCAAGGCCATCGACCTCATCTTGGTCGCCTGCCACCTTGCCTGACGCCGCCACCAACAACCCGCCCTCGCTTGTTCACTTCAGCCATGAAGGACCCTTTATGTTCAGCCAGCTTCGCCCAGCCATCGTCATCATGCTTTTACTCACATTCATCACGGGTGTTGTCTATCCTATGGCGATTACCTGCGTCGCCAGCGTCCTGTTCCCCTCGCAGGCCGGTGGCAGCGTGATGCAGATCGGTGGCAAACCGGTCGGATCATCCCTCATTGCCCAGCCATTTTCAGACAGCAAATACTTTTGGCCACGCCCGAGTGCCACCGGGCCGTTCCCCTGCAACCCGGCCGCAGCATCCGGCTCGAACCTCGCCCCTACGAATCCCTCACTGGCAGTGAGTGTCAGGCAGCGGCTTGCCGACCTTCGCGCCGCTGACCCCAGCAACACGGCCCTCGTCCCGGTCGAGCTCATCACCGCTTCAGCCTCCGGCATCGACCCGCATCTCTCACCCGAAGCTGCGGATTACCAGGTGCCACGCGTCGCGGCCGCACGCAGACTCGCCCAATCTACAGTCCGCCAGGCCATTGCCCGCCACACCGAGTACCGAACATTCGGAGTCCTCGGTGAAGCGCGCGTCAACGTCCTTGCCCTCAACCTGGATCTGGATAGCCGTCCCCACGAATAGCCCGCCAGTGCCCAGCCGTCGCGCGACCTCCCCCCCTCCCCCGCCCCCGGCTCGTGCAGGTTCCAACTGCTCCGGGTCCGTACAATCTCGTCTGACAGCATGCCCACAGACACCGACTTATACGCCCGTCCCGACCCGGATGCCCTTCTCGCCAGCATCAGCGAGGGCACGACGCCCTCGTCTAAGCGAGGCAGGCTCAAGGTGTTCTTCGGCATGTCGGCCGGTGTGGGAAAGACTTACGCGATGCTCGAAGAGGCACGTCGCCGGGCGGCCGAGGGCCTAGACGTCGTCATTGGCTATGCTGAGCCACACATCCGCCCGGACACAGAAGTCCTGCTCCTGGGGCTTGAGATCCTGCCCTTTAAGGTGGTCGAGTATCGGGGCGCTAGTCTGCGCGAATTCGACCTTGACGCCGCCCTCACCCGCAAGCCTTCGGTACTCTGCGTCGACGAACTCGCGCATACCAATGCTCCCGGGCTTCGGCACGAAAAGCGGTGGCGGGATATCGACGAACTGCTGGCCGCCGGCATCAACGTTTACACAACCCTCAATGTTCAACACCTTGAATCGGTCAATGATGTCGTCCAGCGAATTACAGGTGTCGCCGTCCGCGAGACTCTTCCCGACGCGGTGCTCGAGCGCGCCGATGAAGTGGAGCTGATAGACGTCTCGCCTGAAGAGCTCGTGGAGAGGTTGCGCGAAGGGAAGATCTACCGCCCGGAACAGGCCGAGCGCGCAACCAAGCAGTTCTTCAACACGGGTAATCTTCTTGCCCTGCGCGAACTGGCCCTGCGTACGGTCGCCCAGCGCGTCGATGCCCAGATGCGCGAGATAAGGCGTCGGACGGGGACCTCCGAACCTTGGGCCGTATCCGACCGCGTTCTGATTTGCATCAGTGCTGCCCCCACCTCGGCCCGCCTCATCAGGTCTGGCAAGCGGCTGGCCACATCGCTTCGTGCCGACTTCCTCGTCGTCAACGTGGAGTCTCCGGGGGCAAAAATGCCTTCCGATCGAGACCGACACCGACTCGAGCGACACCTTCGCCTTGCCGAGCAGCTTGGGGCTCGTGTGACCACGCTCTCGGGTGCCGACTTGCCGGAGACACTTCTTGATTACGCCCGCCGGAACAACGTGACCAAGATTGTTGTCGGTAAACCCGCCGCCAAGCTTCAGTCTGGGTGGCTTCGTGCACTTGGAATGGCTCGGCCTTCACTCGTTCATGAGCTTATCCGCCACTCGGGGGCCATCGACGTTTACGCCATTCAAGGTGAGCGGGAGACCGATGACCCGCCGGAGGCTGACGAGTCGGTCCATCGTGCGCGGGCCGATTGGCGTGGCTATCTTTCTGCGGCCGCCATGACCGCTGTCGTGTCGACGATCGGATGGCCCCTGCTTCACGTCTGGGGCTTTGCAAACGCCAACGTGCTGATGCTTTACCTGCTGGGGGTGGTACTGGTTGCGATGCGACATTCACGGTCCGCATCCATCGCCGCATCATTATTGTCCGTCGCGGCGTTCGATCTCCTTTTCGTCAAGCCGTACTTCACTCTTGCGATCTCTGATCGACAATACATTGTCACTTTCCTCGTAATGTTGGTCACAGCCGTCACCATCTCAACCCTGACGTTGCGTATCCGCGGCCAGGCGGATGCAGCCCGATCCCGCGAACAGCAAACGGCTGTACAGGGTGCTCTCGCTCGCGACCTCGCGGCCTCCCGTACGCCAGAGCAAATCGCGACCGCGACGGTCCGTCATCTCTGCAGCCTGTTCAGATGTCCCTCGGTTCTCCTAATCCTTCGAAAGGATTCTCTGGTACCTCTGGGCGCACCCTACGCCATGGACGATCGCGAACTGGGTGTAGCCCGATGGTCCTTGGATCACTCCCTGCCCGCCGGCAAAGGCACTCAAACGCTTCCCGCCGCCACTGCACTTTACTTGCCCCTCCTCGCACCGCAGGGTGCCGTCGGAGTGGTGGGACTTTCCGCCCGGGCCGAACAACTCACCACCGAGGCACGGCAGCTGCTCGACGCCCTCATGCTCCAGACTGCCGTTTCGCTGGAACGCGCCAACCTCGAGGCAGAAGCGCGCACGGCGTGGGAACGGGTCGAATCCGAGTTCCTTCGCAACACCCTCCTATCGGGCGTCTCCCACGAGCTACGAACCCCGCTGACCGTCATCACCGGCCTCGCCTCGACGCTGCGAGAATCCTACGAACACCTCGACGACTCAACCCGCAACGCCCTGCTCGACTCGGTTGCCAGCGAATCTGCCCGTATGAACCGACTGATCTCCAACCTTCTCGATATGAGCCGTCTGGACGCCGGGGGGTTGGCGCTTCGCCGCGAGTGGCTCTATGTCACCGACCTTATCAGCCCAGCGTTGCGGCAGTTGGAAAGTCGGCTGGAGGGGCGCGAGATCCGCGTCGACCTGCCGGCAGGCTTTCCTCTCCTTCATGTTGACCCAGTGGCCATGGAGCGCGTGCTGGTCAATCTGTTCGACAATGCCGCCGAATACTCGCCAGCCGGGTCACCTGTTGAAATCGTCGCAGCCGTCAACCCCGACGCGACCCTTCAGATCACCGTGGCCGACCATGGACCGGGCATACCGCCCGGAGCCGAATCGCGCGTGTTCGACCGGTTTTTCCGCGCCTCCACGGAAGGTCACCCCCGGGGCCTCGGACTCGGTCTCGCCATCGCCAAGGCCGCGGTTGTCGCGCACGGCGGCACTCTGGCCGTCCGCAATCGGCCCGCACCGAATACCGGCGCCATTTTCACCATCACACTGCCCGTCGCACGTGATCAGCCATCAGTTCCGCCTGAGGTCCCCAACCGTACCGAAGCGTAGACTCTTTCAAGTACCTCGATGCCAGCCCGTCCATCCGACTCATCCTCACCACTAAAGGCACGCGTGCTCGTGGTCGAGGACGAGCCCCCGCTTCAAAAGTTTCTCCGCACAGCGTTGGAAACAAACGGCTATGACGTCGTTGAAGCCGCCAACGGCACAAGCGCGCTCCGGCACGCGTCCAATGATCGTCCCGATCTCGTCCTCCTCGATCTCGGACTCCCCGACATGGACGGTCTGGAAGTCACTCGCCGGCTGCGCGAGTGGACTCGTATCCCAATCGTAGTCGTCTCCGCTCGTGGACAGGAGGGTGACAAGGTCGCGGCGCTGGACGCTGGCGCAGATGACTATGTCACCAAGCCGTTCGGAGTGCCCGAACTTCTCGCCCGTATTCGCGTCGCGCTGCGTCATGCCGCAGCAACTCAGGGTTCCCCCGGCGAATCGGCGATTTCTCTGGGCGACTTAAATATCGACCTCGCCAACCGACGGATCACCCGCTCCGGCGAGGAAGTCCACCTGACGCCAAACGAGTTTCGCCTTCTGGCTGTTCTGGTCAAAAATCCCGGTCGTGTTCTGACGCACCGCCAACTCCTGCACGAGGTTTGGGGACCGGGCTCCGGCAACGAATCGCACTACCTTCGCGTCTACGTCAATCAGCTCCGTCAGAAGCTAGAGCCTGAGCCCGTTCGCCCAACGCTCATCCTGACCGAGACGGGCGTCGGTTACAGATTCAGGAGTGACTAAACTTTGTCTGACGGGGAGAGAACACGCAGTTATTTCTGGATGGTGCCGAGTTTGGCGGAGGCAAGAAAGCTCGGTCCAACTCTTTCGTGGCGCGTGCCGAGTCTTGTTCACGCATTGAGCCAGCCCGCCGCATGTTCGACTTTGCACCTCCGCCCGTAAGTGCTGTCCTAGAAGCGCTTCCCCGGTAGATCGGGCTGATCGCTCCGCATGGCGATCACAGGCTCTCTCCCGCACTGCGTTAGAAACGTGCTGTCCGGCTCGTAGCTACACCCCCTTTTTTCGTGCATCCACAGCGGCCAGTCATAGACCCTGCCCCGTCTTTGGGCGACATCTTCAAGCTTCCCCGGGCGGAAGCGGCAGAAAATTGGGCTGCTGAGTGGGGCGTTTCTGGGGAACGTGTGACAGGTGCCGCACAAAGAGCTGGCGGTGGAACACGCGGGGCGGTAGTTGCGGGATCAGATCAAATCCACCAGCCGGGGGGACATCGTGCAGTAGACGACGGACGAAACGCTGAAGGCGCTGGCGATGGAGCTCACTGAGAAGCTGCGACAGAGTACGACCGTGGACGTCAGACGCCGGCTTGGCCCGGTGATTGGACCGATGACACGCAAGACACGGTGTCGGCGATTTCTAGTTATTGCTATTCCCTGCCAGGCAGTCGTCGAGACTGCATTCCGTGCACACATTAGTAGCCGGCCAATGTTGTTGCTCTGGTGCGTGACCCGTCAGACACCGTGTCTTGGCCAGGTCTGAACCTATGACCTGCTGACACGAATGCTCACCGCCGGCGCCAACATCGTGTCATCGCCTCATCCGTGCTTGACTCTGCACCAGCATTCTCATTTGTTGCAACAATTCCTTCCGCATTTGAACAGGTAGCTGGCTCCAAAGTTCGGTGACACTCGACGCCTCGCTGCTGCTCACCGCCTGATCGCCAATGACTGTGCCGGATTCTGTGCCGCGCGAGGTGCGAATGTTCCTATCTCCCCGAGAATCCGCTGAGTTGTTCGACTCCGATAGAGGCCACTGACTGGTGTTACCCCTCACCAGCAAGCTCAATTTCATTCGAGTGTTCCCGCTTAGGTGGAGGCGCCTCCGTCGCGTGGCAGGTTTCCTTGTTCGTTACCGGCTGGCATGGGCCGATCG
>JBBRKQ010000116.1:0-11750 GCA_038231815.1 Phycisphaerales bacterium | reverse complement strand
TCAGTGCAGCGCCTTTGCCGCGGCCGGTTCTCAGCCATTTTCGAGCTATTTCATGAGCAAAAAGCAACACGCTAAAGTCGCCCCGCAGGGTTTTGGAACCACCGCCATTCATGCTGGGCAAGCGCCCGACCCCACCACCGGTGCGATTATGACTCCGGTGTACATGACCAGCACGTTCGTGCAGTCCAGCCCCGGTGTCGTTAAAGATGACTACGACTATGCCCGCAGCAAGAACCCGACGCGGACAGCGCTCGAGTCCAACTTGGCCGCTTTGGAAGGTGCCAAGCACGCGTTTACGTATTCCAGCGGTTCGGCGGCGATGGACTGCGTCCTGCACCTGCTGCGCACCGGCGACCATGTGGTGCTTTCTGATGATGTGTACGGCGGCAGCTTTCGGCAGCTGGACAAGGTTTTCCGCCATATGGGCCTGGAAACCACCCGGGTGGACATGACCGCGCCCGGTGCGCTGGAGGCCGTGATGCGGCCGAACACCCGGCTGGTGTGGCTTGAGACCCCGAGTAACCCGATGCTCAAGGTGATCGATATCGCCGCCGTGCGAACGCTTTGCGACCGTTTCGGCAAGTCATCGGCAAAGGCCACGGGCATTTCCGATAAGTCCATGGGCGCGCTGGGTACGGGCATTAGCGCTCCGATTTTGGTTGTTGACAACACGTTTGCCAGCCCGTATTTGCAGAACCCGCTGCGGCACGGTGCGCACATCGTCATGCATTCGTGCACCAAGTACATCGGTGGTCACTCCGACCTTGTCGCCGGTGCGCTGATGACCTCCGATGCGACGCTGGCCGCCAAGATTGCCTTTGCCCAGAACTCGGTTGGTGCGGTGCCAAGCGCTATGGACTGCTTCCTGATGCTCCGCAGCACCAAGACCCTGCACGTGCGGATGGCCCGCCACTGCACCAACGCCATGGCCATTGCCCAGTGGCTTGAGGGTCATTCCAAAATCAGCAAGGTCATTTATCCCGGCCTCAAGAGCCATCCGCAGCATGCGCTGGCGAAAAAGCAGATGCGTGCCGGCCACTTCGGCGGCATGATCAGCGTGGTCATCAAGGGCGGCATGAAGGCCTCCCGCAGAATGCTTGAGCGTGTGGAGCTGTTCTCACTGGCCGAGTCGCTGGGCGGTGTCGAGTCGCTGATTGAGCACCCGGCGATTATGACTCACGCGAGCATTCCTGCTGCGGCCAGGGCGAAACTGGGCATTGATGATGGCCTGGTGCGGCTGAGCGTGGGCATTGAGGAAGCGACGGACCTGATCGCCGATATCGAAAGCGCACTGAAGTAACGCCACGTTCGATCTCGCTTCGAGGTGACAAATATGGCTGAATCTTCTGCAGGGCCATCTTCCGACAGGCCGCGACCGAGTGTGATTGCCCCTCACCCGGTGATCGCCCCTCACCCGGTAATTGCGGGTGCGTACGCATCTCCTGCGCACAAGCGCGAGTTTTTGGGATCGATCTTTGATGATACCGCCAGTGATTACGACCGTATCGAGCATTGGCTTTCGCTGGGCAGTGGTCGCTGGTATCGCAGGCAAGCCCTCATTCGCGCTGGGCTTAAGCAGGGCATGCGGGTGGCTGATGTCGCTATTGGTACCGGCCTGGTTGCTGGCGAAGCGCTGTCGATCATCGGTCCGGCTGGGCAACTGATCGGCATCGATCCAAGTGCTCAGATGATGCGACGAGCCAGCGAGCGACTGGGCGTGAAGACGCTTTGCGGTGTTGCAGAGGCGTTGCCGTTGCCCGATGGTTCATGTGACTTTTTGTCTATGGGCTACGCCTTACGCCATGTTGAGGATTTGGCCGCGGCGTTTGGTGAGTTTTATCGTGTGCTCACCCCCGCCGGGCAGGCGGGGCAGTTTGATTTTGGCAGGCTGTGCATCCTTGAGATCACTCGCCCGACTACCCGCCTGGGCCGGGCGATGTTGCGGCTTTACCTTGGTACCTGCTGCCGCCTCGTAGGGCTGTTTGGCAAGCTGGCCCCGCGCACGCCCGAGCTGTGGGCGTACTACTGGCAAACCATTGATAAATGCGTGCCGCCGGAGCAAGTGGTAAGCGCTTTGGTCGCCGCGGGCTTTGTTGATGTCAAGCGTGCGGTGGTCTTCGGGATTTTCTCTGAGTACACGGCGGTGCGGCGATAGAGCGGTCTATCACACCGGTGACGGCGGTGTCATTGTGAAGCTGGCTCTGGCTACCGTTGCCGAGATCACGCCGAGCCCCTATCAATGGTCTTACGCTGCCGCTCGTGCTTCTGATTGTTTGCCGATCCACCTTGCGCACGCGCTGATGAGCAAGGCTTTGTCGATCGGCTTGCTGGCGTAGTCATCGCATCCGGCCTCAACGCACCTTTGGCGGTCTTCGGCCATTGCGTGCGCGGTGAGCGCGATGATGGCGATGGCCGAGCCCATCCCGCGGAGGGCCCGGGCGAGGCTGTAGCCATCCATCTCCGGCATCTGCATGTCGGTGAGCAGCAGGTTAAAGGGTTTACCGGCCTGCGCAGCCTCGGTGATCATGTCTAGTGCCACTCGGCCGTTCTCAGCGATTGTGACTTCCGCTCCGGCTTTGCGTAGGTGATACGAGATCAAACGCTGATTATCCGCACCATCTTCTGCCAGCAGAATGCGACCGGTCAGCATCGGCAGTGGTGTGGCGAGCTGCGCGGTGCGGTTTGACTCAACATCGCTGAGGGTTGCGATTTGCCTCGAGCCGGCGACGGCAATGAACGGGAGATCCAGTCGGAAGCATGATCCTGTTCCGGGCCCGGTTCGAGCGAGGGTGACCTCACCGCCCATGAGGCGGGCCAGTCTCCGGCTGATTGTCAGACCGAGGCCGGTACCGCCGTGGTGGCGGGTGACAGAGGCATCGGCCTGTGAGAACGGGGTAAAGAGCAGTTGTGCCTGCTCGGCGGTCATGCCCGGGCCGGTGTCTTCAACATCAACGGTCAGACGTGCAACCCCGTTTGTTTGCCGGACCGCTGCGCTGACTGTAATGGTTCCGCTTTCGGTGAACTTCGCCGCGTTCCCTACGAGGTTCATGAGAATCTGCCGCAGGCGGGTTGGGTCGCTGATTGCAAATTCCGGGAGTGTTGTGGTAAGCACTGTGTCCAGAGCGACGTGCTTGCTCATCGCCCGCGGGCGCATCATGCTCTGCACATCGACCAGCACCTGCACCAAGGGGGTTTTGATTGCTTCAACGGTCATCTTGTTTGCTTCGATCTTTGATAGATCCAAGATGTCATTGATGATCGTGAGCAGGTGTGCACCTGCGTTTTTTATGGTCTCGATTGTTTCGGTCCGCGAAGTGTTCGCTTCGGGTGCTTTCTCTTCTTCCCGCAGCATGTCTGCAAACCCCAGAATCGCCGTGAGCGGAGTCCGAATTTCATGGCTCATGTTGGCCAGAAACTCGCTCTTGGTTCGGTTGGCGTCTTCGGCGGCAACTCGGGCTTCATGCTGTTCGGTGACATCCTGAACGGTTCCGCGCAGGCAAACCGCGTTGCCATTTTCAAATACCACTTCACCGCGGTTGCGGAGCCATTTCTTTTGTCCGTTTTCGTGAGTTCGCCAGAGTTCCAGATCCCAGGCCGGTCCGCCGGTCATTCGGCCGTGCAGCAGCGAGGCCTTCTTTTCTCGTTCCGCGGGCGGGTAGAGCGCTAACACCGAGTCAACGGTCATAGGAGTGCCGATCGGCACGCCGTGAATTTTGTAGACTTCATCGGACCACAGCATCCTGCCGCTGGAGACATCAAGCTCCCAGCCGCCGACGGAGGCCATTGCGCTGGTGCGTGCGAGTAGGTCCTTTGCGCTGCGTATTGTCGCTTCCGCCTCGCGCTGCGCCGTCACGTCGCTCTCTATAGCCATAAAGCCGGTCAGATTGCCGGATGCATCATGGAGCGGTTCAATCTCGACATTGACGGTGTATGCCTCGCCGGCTTTGGTGTAATTGACAATCTCAGCGGTCACCGCTTCGCCGCGTTCGATGGCCTCACGCATTCGTGCGGCCTCTTTACGGTTAGACTTTGGACCTTGCAGTACATGGCCTGGCTTGCGACCTGTGACCTCCTGAAGGCTGTAGCCGGTGATGCGGGTGAACCCGGCGTTGACCCATTCAATATCGCCGTGCGCATCGGTGATGACCACTGCGTTGGCGGTGCGATGGGCGATCTGCGCGAGTCGTTCCGCCTCGGCCGTGCGGATGGTCACAAGCCGCTCAAGTTCGGCGGCTCGCGATTCGGTCGCCTCACGCAGTTCACGTTCCAGCCTATTGGCCGCAAGTGCTTTGGCAAACGGGGTTAGGTTTGCGCAGAATTTCCATGAGAAGACGTTGAGCACAACCAGAAACACTGCCAGCAGCCGGTATGCCGGCCATACGAACATGAGTATCGACATTGCGTAGCCGCACGTGGCGCACATGAGAAACATGATCGCCAGATCAAAGAGCTTGGTGTTGCGATCACGCTTTTGCTCAGCAAAGTACGACCGCATCCAGAACGCAAATATTTTTAAGTATGCGACAATTACCATCGCCGAGAGGACGATGAGGGCCGTAACCCACGGCCAGTCAATCTGCCCGTCTGGCGTCATTAGGCAGTGCGTCCGCGGCATGTATGAGCCGCCACCGGTAAAGAAGTCCAGCGCTGCGTTTCCGGTTTGGGATGGACCGGTCGTCGCGTTGTGGTTGTGCAGGACGGGCATCGGGTTCACCGGCGCGATGCTGCCGGCGGTGGTGGGTGCTGCCGCGGCACCTTCGGCTTGGCCGGTGGTGTTGCTGTCGCACAACTCTGGGGCGGCCCGAGCGGTGCTGGGTTCGGGCGTGGCGGCCTGAAGCGTCTGTGGCCAGACCCAGCCGATCAGGAGGCCGGTGACCACGGCCGCGCCGGCGAGCACGGCCACAATGCCGGGACGCCGCAAACTGTTCGTGTTTCGATTGCTGAGGATCATGTATTGGCCTGCCGTGCTGGTCTTTGGCCGACCAAGGTGCTGTGAGGGTGCTGCGAGTCGATCGGGAGCTGAATCGTCAACGAAGGTGCTTGATCCAGCAGCGTGGGTGGATCAGGGTGGGGTATCGTCAACTCTGGCGGGCTTTCTTGTACGGGCCACGGAGAATCCCGCGAAAACATGGAGTATTACTTAGCTGTTGGTGCGCCCATATAACGTATCCTAATAAGCCTTACGCCCTATAAGAATTGATGCGGGCGCAGCGGTGGCTGGCAGCGCTCGGAGCGGTTTAGTTGCGCTGCTGGACCTCGTTTGGGTGGTGAGCGCTGCTGGTGCGGAGGTTTGCCTCCTTGCGGACACCATGTGTACAGCCTGCAAACAAGTTGTCTAACCCGTTGCCGTGCGGCACAACCGAAAGCTCGCCGCGGCTGGTCAGAGCCAGCGTACTTGCCCAATCATTGTTGTCACAAACACCGAGGCGCTGGTCTGAATTCTCGATGGGGCTTCGTCGGGGGCTTTCGGCTTCCTTTGGCTTTTTCTTTTCTCTCTCATGCCCACGTTCCTGTTAAAAACCGAACCATCCGATTTTTCGTTTGCGGACCTTGAAAAGAAGGGATCCTGCACGTGGAACGGCGTCGCCAATGCCGCGGCTTTGATCGCCATTCGCTCGATGAAAAAGGGCGATTTTGCGCTGATATACCACACCGGCGACGAGCGAGCGGTTGTGGGGCTGGCCAAAGTGACCAGCGATGCGTATGCCGATCCGGCCCAGCCGGGCACCACCAGCGCCGGGCAGCCCAAGTTTGCCGTGGTGGATCTGGCCCCGATTGCCGCTGCCAAGACCGCTGTGACGCTGGCGGCCATTAAGGCGGATGCCCGGTTTAAGGACTTTGCACTGGTGAACCAAGCCCGGCTCAGTGCCATGCCAGTGCCCCCAACGCTGGCGGCGGCACTTCGCAAACTTGCGGGCCTGCCAGCGGCCTAGCCGTTGGGCGGGTTGGCCAGGTTGAGGCATGACCGAGTGTTTTTGTGACCTGTTTGGGTGGTCTGAGAGCTTGTTGGCAACCCGTTGGTCAGTATGCTGTATACATTTCAAGGCATTCTGGGTCACTTCGTCGCGCTCGCGACATCAAACCGTTGCGTCTGCATTTGCCTCCGCCGCTGCTCTACCCGGGCTGTACCGACTTCCTCCCCCAGCTTTCCAAGGAGATTCCATGACCCGTTCAACCACTCGCCTTCACCTCGCTCTGCTGGCTGGCACCCTTGTGTGCGCAGCTGGTTCTGTCTCGCTGGCCACGGCGATTGAACCAGACGCCGCGACCGCAGCCAAGCCCGCAGCGGTGGCCGTTGCCTCTGCACCGGAAGCCGGCGACGACATTGTTGCGAAGATTGAAGCACTGACCGCGCCAAAGCCGGACCGCGCCAAGATGGCTGCGGATGCAAAGGCGAGGGACGAGTTCATGGCCGCCCGTGACGAGTTCCTGAAGCAGCAGACCGACCTGATTGCCGAGTTGCTGGCAAAGAATCCGGACCATTCCAAGGCTGGCCGCTATGCAACGCTTCGCTGGAGCCTAATGGCTCAGAAAGAGAAGTACGCGGAGCTGAAGGCTGAGACGGCAAAGTTTGCGGACCGCAAGGACAAGATGGGCTCCGAGGCCTCATTCATGAACGCGATGGCAACCTGCGAAGTGGCCAAATGGGAGCTTGCCCCTTCACTGAAGGCGGTCGATGCGTTCATTGCCAAGTTCCCCGGTGATGAGCGTGGCGCGACTATTTTGTCTGAACTGGCTGAGAATGTTGAAGGTTCTGCCCAGAAAAAGGAAATCTACGTACGCTTGGCCAAAGACTTCCCTACCGCTCGGGCCACCAAATCGGCGCTGGCCAAGTCCAAGCAGATTGAAGGCCTGGGCCAGCCGTTCGTGTTTAAGTTTACCGATGCCATTACTGGCAAGGAAGTCTCAAACGAGACGCTCAAGGGCAAGGTGCTGGTGATTGATTTCTGGGCCACTTGGTGCGGCCCGTGCGTGGCCGACATGCCCAAGATGAAGGCCCTATACGCCGAGTTTAACCCCAAGGGTGTTGAGTTTGTTGGTATCTCGCTGGATCAGTCGGAGGACAAGGGTGGCCTGACGAAGCTCAAGGAATTTGTAGCTCAGAACGAGATCGCCTGGCCGCAGTACTTCCAAGGCAACTACTGGCAGAGCGAGTTCTCAAGCTCATGGGGGATTAATTCCATCCCGGCGTTGTTTGTAGTTGATGCTGACGGCAAGCTTGCCAGCACAAGCGCCCGCGGCAAGCTGGAAGAGCTGCTGCCGACGCTGATTGCCAAGCGCGATGGGAAGAAGTAAAGCCTGCGTCGTTGGTGTGAAGATGATGAACTGATCTGACAACCCCGCCGCACTTTGGCGGGGTTGTCGCTTTTTGAGCCAAATTGGGCCACGTTTTTGGAGTGCCTGCAGGAAGTGGGGGGCGATTGGGCGTTCTTGTGCTGGCAGTTGCTTCAGTGGGTCATGCGGGGTACCATCCCGACCATCGCGAGCGGTCGTGGCGGAATTGGCAGACGCGCTAGATTCAGGTTCTAGTGGGCTCACCCCCGTGGAGGTTCAAGTCCTCTCGACCGCACTCATTTGCATTCAACCCCGGCATTGCTGGGGTTGTTTTTTGGGGACAGGGTGTGTGGTTGGTCGTCCGAAGCCGGGCGGCGGGCCGACCAAGCGCTGTCTTTGCGGCGATGCCAAGGGAGCGCCGCCGCTTCGTCCGATATGTCGAAAAGCGATTCTCGCTCGAGTCGCCGTACTTTGAAAGCATGACGGGGTTGCGGGGGTGTGGCGGTTGATGGGGGCCGGAGGAGATCTTGACGAGGATGGTGCGCGTGATGCCAGCGGTGCTAGCGCTGGAGCAACGTACCCAAGATCGAATTGATCACCGTTGCGGCCAGTGAAAAGGCAACAACTCGGAGCACACCGACAACGAGGCGATGATCAGTAAGCCTTCCGTTGCTGGATCCAAGGCTGCGCAGGAGGACCGAACCTGCCCAAGCTAGCACGACCAACGCAGCAACGCCGTTGCCCGCGGCGATGATAATTAGCCACTTTGACCAGTAGGATGAAAACACTGAGTCGCCAATTACAAGAACTTGCACGAAGCTGTATGCTTCGATGCCTGCTCGGGCCATCAGCAGTACAAGAACCACACGCAGGAGTACCACTGGCGTTGTCCCGCGAGGTGCTGCCAGCAGTAGCTTTACTGGGGTTTGGCACTCCGGGCAGATTCCGCTGAGGTTTCCGCGAAGGTTGTAGCGGCACGTAGAGCAGGACCAGTCCCGTGCGGCGAGCACGACGGTTGCCATGTCGTGATCCAGCGTGACTGCAGCCCCTGCACCGTTGCTCCGAGTGATGAGTCGGTGCGGCGGCGCAGCGAGCAGCACGGCGCATCCGAGAAAGATTGGGAGTAGGAGCAACAACTCAGTGTTCATTGTCAAGCCATTGCTTATCGCGCCGTTCGCCCAGAGGGCGAATGCGAGCGTGGCCATAACAAGTCCGGCACCAGCGCCGATGGATGCTGCCGGTACCAACGCAAGCAGCACTGCTGCCACGCCTGCAAGTGCCGAGAGCACCACAACCCAAAGCCCATTGCCCTTTGCGTTGCCGGAGAAGTACAGCGTAACTTGCACCAAGCCCAATGCGCCACACATTGCGCTGGTGCCTAGGGCCAGCAACCGAAGCGGCACGGAGAAGCCTTTGGGCATCGTGCCCGGCGCGGCATCTCGCCGGTGTGGCAACGAGCCCGCGGAGCCTGATGCATCGCCCGCTTGCAACGGGCGAGCATTGTGGAGAGTTTGAGTCTCTGGGGATTCTGAAGGGTTAACTGGTGTCACAAGGCCCCTTTGCGGAATAATGGCGACAGCGGAGGGTAGATTGTCCGCGGAGCTACGGCATTGTGCTGGGCGGAGGTGACGCCAAGAGGCGGGGGTGGGCGAGTCATTGACTGTTGATGGATTGTTCAGCGGGAGCAAGCACCGCGCGTGGATTATGACTAGAGATCGCGATCAAGCTGTCAGAGAATGCTGTTCAAAACTCAGGCAGATTTTAATCGGAACGGCTGATTTCTGTCAGAAGAACGTAGGCGTTTTTCTGACAAAAGACCGCAAGGAAAGCCACGGGAGCAATCGTAAATCTTGCGGTTTTCGTCTGTTCTCGAGTATCACCCGGAAACAGAACCCCCGTAGTGGACGTGATTTACTCTCCTTGCATCTATGACAACCGCCAGCGCATCGCGCTGGCGGTTGGTCAAACTTCAGCTCTCCAAGTTCCGATCCTTCATCCCATCTGCATCTGCATCAGGGCTCAATGTCCTGCTCGGGGTCCTCATCGCCCGGCATGGCCTTTGGCGCTGCTGCCAGTGCCTTGGCTGCCAGAACCTTCTTGCGGATCTCGCCGAAGAGGTCCTGATTCTCCTTAATCAGCTTCTTGCTGTTCTCGCGGCCTTGGCCAAGCTTGATGTCACCGTAGGTGAACCAGGCGCCTGCTTTGTCAACTACGCCGGCTTCCACCGCGAGGTCCAGCAGGTCGCCGGAGGTGCTGATGCCCTCGGCGAACATGATGTCAAACTCTGCCTCGCGGAACGGTGGGGCCACCTTGTTCTTGACGATGCGGGCCCGCGTTCGGTTGCCCACGTTTACGTCACCTTCCTTGATTGCGCCGGTCCGGCGGACATCAATTCGCACTGAGGCGTAGAACTTGAGTGCGCGCCCACCCGGCGTGGTCTCCGGTGAGC
This sequence comes from Phycisphaerales bacterium, assembly GCA_038231815.1. Taxonomy (GTDB): domain Bacteria; phylum Planctomycetota; class Phycisphaerae; order Phycisphaerales; family UBA1924; genus CAILKP01. Next base: position 2,026 of record JBBRKQ010000116.1, on the reverse strand, counting down.
CGTACATCACGCCGATCTTTTCGCGAATCTGGTTGATGAAAATAATCGTGCAACTGCTGCGGGCCAGCACACCGGTGAGCTTGCGCATGGCCTGGCTCATCAGCCGGGCCTGGACACCCACCATCGAGTCGCCCATTTCGCCTTCAATCTCAGCCCGCGGCACAAGGGCCGCCACGGAGTCAATCACAATCAGGTCAACCGCGTTAGAGCGGGCGAGAAGTTCAGCAATTTCAAGGGCTTGCTCGCCGCAGTCGGGCTGAGAGACCAGCAGCTGATCAATATTCACACCTAGGCGGCGTGCCCATGAGGGGTCAAGCGCGTGCTCAGCATCGATGAATGCGGCGACGCCGCCTTCCTTCTGGGCTGTGCCAGCGACAGTCAGGGCCAGCGTTGTTTTACCGGATGATTCCGGGCCGAAGACCTCGACAATTCTTCCACGTGGAATGCCCTTGCCACCCAAGGCCAGGTCCAGCGAGATGGCACCGGTTGAGAAGCCGGGGATGCTGTTGTGGGCGGCTTCATCAAGCTTCATGATGGAGCCTTCGCCGAAGGCCTTCTTCACCTGGCTCACAGCGGCGTTGAGTGCTGCCTGCTTTTCTTTGGTCAGGCCGGTGTTGCCTGCACCGGGCTGGCTGGCGGCCGCTTTGGCGGCTTTGCTGGCGCGGGCATCGGCGATGGCATCCATCTTGGGAGTGGCCTTGGCCTCTGGCTTGGCGTGCCGAATCTCGGCCTTGGGTTCAGACTTGGTTTCGGGCTTGGTTTCGGGCTTGGTGTCGGCCTTGGAGTCGGGCTTGGGAGCCACTTTGACTTCAACAGGGCCTTTGCCGGCGATGGTGGCGGCAGCGGACGGGATGGGAACGGACGGGGCGGGGGACGACGGAGCGGCAGCGGGACGCAACATAGAAAACCTCACATGTTTGCCGGGCGTGGCCTCTGCTCGGACGCGGCCTGTGTCTTCCGTTTCCTCGATCCAAATTTCTTTGGCGTGAGGGAACGGATCGCAGCACAGGTCGGCCGCCAGCGGGCGCACCGGGGACCCTCGCGAGGCGGCAGGCGGAACATTCCGGTCTGCACCATCCGGGGGCGGCGAGGGACGCGAGCCCGGACGAAGAGAGTGTAACTGAACAAGTACCTTCTGTCAACGTTTGGGTTATGGACTATTTGGATTTGGGTATTGAGAGGGACAACCCTGTGTCCTTTCAAACGGCATGTAACCATATTCGGACGTAGAAAAGGCGGTTGTGGGGCTAAAAATGTGGATAAGTGAACGGAGGGAGGAGGTTTCAGATGATCAAATGGTCAAATGGATAAATGGCAAATTTGCCAGATGAAGGCTGGGGCCAGCGACAGCAGTGTTGCTCCGGCTTTGCCGGTTGCCGGTGCCGACAGTGGTGAAGCAATGGCGAGGAGTGCACAAAAACGATTGCTTCTCGGAGTCTATTAAGAAGCGATCGTTCATTTGGGCGCGATTACGAAGCGATTGCTTTGCAGCGACGCAGCCAGCATTGGTCTTCTCATGGCATCAATCGCCTAAGCTACATTACTATTTATCCTTTGGGGGGCGCAAATTACCTTCCAGACATCGTGAGAATCGCAGGTGGTGAACCCGTCAAATGCCCCAAAGGCCGACTCCCCCGCAAGCTCGTTCGAAATGACACGCGATCGATGTCTTAAGGTTGTCCGTTTTTTGCAGGAGTTCACAAAGCTTCGGACGGCGGTCAAGCGGGATATTCGAGAATACGAGGATCACCTCTGGTTTGATAAGATACCGACAGAGCCCGGGTGCTATACCAAAGCGATCGCACAGGAGGATGAGAATCCGGCGGACCTCTGGTTGCAGGTCAAGAAAGCACCCGAGCCCAAGTTGGGGCCCGTTTTGAATTCGCTGTCTGCTTGGGTCGAACTCGGCTCGCTCACTGATTCGTCGTCTAATCCAAAGCTTCGACAAGAGATTCTCCAACCACGTCCGCCGCTCCCCGGTGAAACAGAGCCCCAACCGCCAGAACTTGTGAAACTGGAGGACAGC
>JBBRKQ010000115.1:0-11846 GCA_038231815.1 Phycisphaerales bacterium | reverse complement strand
CCCTGTACCGAGGATGAAATGCGATATCGGGGCGTCGCCATGCGGGAGAAATCCTTTGCCGCCTGAATTACTGAACAAAAAACCTGCGTCCCGAGCGAAAAACACGCTGGAGCATGAGGGAGTCTATCCCGGTTTGCCCATTTAATTGAGTTTTCGGGCCTATCCGCTATCATGCATTGTGTGGTTCGTGATTTATTGCATATTTTCGGTATCCATGAGGATATCAAAGTGCGAACCTTTCCACCGTAGTGTCGGTTCTTATCCTGAGACTTCCCTAAGCGCACCGCCCAAGTGCAGTGCGCTCTTAACCACCCGCCTCGTAATCGTTTTTGGAGTGGCAACTACTCATGGCTTCCCTAGCGTTTGACGGCCAATCTTTTTCGATCGACACCAAGCGCATTTTCCTGGTCGGTGGAACAATCCACTACGCCCGCTTGCCAAGGGCCACTTGGGCCGATCGGATTGCCACTGCCAAAGGTCTGGGGCTCAACTGCATCACCGTGCCCGTGGTCTGGGCGCGTCACGAGACGCGGCCGAATCAGTTTGATTTTCTCGGTGACAACGACCTTCGCCACTTTATACACCTCATCGACAAGGCGGGCATGTACGCGATCCTGCGCATCGGTCCGTTCATCGGCTCCGGCTATGACCTCGGCGGCATGCCCGCGTGGCTGACGCTGCAAAAAGATGTGTCAATGCGGGTGAACTCGTCGGCGTTCCTGGAATGCTGCTCACGGTACTTCGGTGCGGTCGCCCAGCAGGTTCGTGATCTGCAGGTCTCCCTCCGGCCGGTAAAGTCCGTCGCCGGGCAGCCGCAGATGAGTCAGGTTCAAGCCGGCGGGCTCGCAGGCATCGATGCGCCGCAGCAGAGCACCGGCGGGCCGATTGTGCTCATCCAAAACGAGTGCGATTGGACCTGCGGCGTTGATGAACTCGCGCCCGGCTACCTGGGTGAACTCAATCGATATCTCCGCGAGAGCGGGCTCGATGTGCCGATCAACAATGCCAATCAACTCTGGCAGGCGGCCGAGGGTGAAATTGACACATGGACCGGACGAGACCGGCTCGTCCAGGACCTGCGCCAGTTGGCCCAGGTGCGCACCAGCCAGCCGCGACTGCTGAGCCAGTACAAAGTGACAGAGCAGGCCGCCTTTGGTGATGCCAAACTTAGCGAGGGAATCACCGCCGACCGACTCATGCAGGACCTCGCCGAAGCACTGGCCGCAGGTGCGCAGTACAACGTTGAGCCACTGTGCGCGGGCACCAGCTTTGGCTTCTCCGGCGGCAAACTGCCCACCGGCAAAGAACGCTACCTGGTACCCCACACCGATGCCGCCGCACCGATCGACCTTGCAGGTCGCCCCGGACCCCTGGCCGAGCCGCTGCGTCGGCTCTCAACGTTCGCATCCAGCTTTGCGCGGGTGCTCGCGCACCTTGATGTGCGCCGGCCCGCTGTTTCGCTGCTGCCATCCTCAGCTGTCACCGGCTCCTCGGCCAAAGGCCAGACTGATGGTCCTGTATCGGTCGTGCATCTGCACGGCGCGCAGGGCGGCGTGCTGTTTATCTTCCGGCGACCCGGTGATGCCAAGACGGCTCCCAAGCCACTGGAGTTGTTGCTCCCCGATGGATCATCCATGCAGGTTTTCCCGGGCCACGAACAGGTTCTTTGGCTGTTGCTTGATGCGCGTTTGGCCGGTCGGGCAACCATGGATTTCTCTAACCTCACGCCCATGGCCACGGTGGGCCGCGTGCTGGTCATGTACGGCCAGCCCGAGTCGACCGGTATCGTCAGCATCAACGGTTCAACCGTTGAGTTCGTGCTTCCCGGCGATAAGGATGAGCCGCTGGTGCTCGAGCACGAGGGCGTCATCTTGGTGGTGGGCACCAAGGCCCATCTGCCATCAATCCAGATTGTTGAAGACGGTGTGTACCTGAACTGCTCCGCCGTGACCATCACCGGTGAGCCGGTGGTGCACAAAGCCGAGCATGTCGTCACGCGCATCGCCGACAACGGCTTGATCACCGACTTGAAGTACGATCCCAAGCCAAAGACGGTGGCGATCGCCGCATCCCCGCTGCCCCCGCCTCCGCCCCCTGCAAAGGTTGAGAAAGGCAAGAAAGCGAAGGTAGCCCCGGCACCAAAGAAGCCGGTCAAGGGCAAATTGCTGCCGCCCCCGCCTGCGCCAGTTCTTATTGATCGCACGATTCACGTCCAGCTTGTGCCAGTGCACAAGGCCGGGCCCACGCCCGTGCTGTCAGATTGGCTGACGGCCTCGACAACCGATCATTGCATCGGTGAGTCCGCTCGCTATGCAGCCATCGCCGGCCCCGCCGACCTCGCCCAGATGGGCGCCGCGTATGGCTACGGCTGGTATCGCATTACCATGAACAACAGCGGCGCTAAGAAGCTGCGGGTGGCATGGCCCGCCGGTGGAGACCGCCTGCACCTGTTCACCGGTGGGGAGCCTACCGGACTGATCGGCCACGGCCCTGAGGCTGATGACCACGCCGTGCTCTCGCTGAAAAAGGGCGAGCAGCACATGGTGGTGCTCGCCGAGAATCTTGGCAGGCTCGCGGGCACCACGCACATTGGCCAAGTTAAAGACGGTAAAGACGGCCGCGGCTGCGTTGGCCACGCGCTCGAAACCGTCGCCATGAAAATCGCTAAGCCAACGCTGGTGCAGGGTTCACCGGTCGATGCGGGCGCCATCAAGGGCCTGCTGCTGGGCGTGCACAAGGGTGACACAACCGAGCCGGACCGCGTGTGCTTTGTCATTCCGCACAAGAAGAAAACCGGCGTGCTTGTGCGCATCAAAGCCACCCGTCACCGTGGCATGATCATGCTCGATGACACCCCCTTGCGAACCTTCGATTCTGCCGGTCCGTGCTGGATCCAACTGACTGATGAACAGCTCGGCAAGGGCAACCACACCCTCGAATTCGCAGTCTTCGGCAGCCCGCAGGCCGCCCTCGAAGAATTGGCCGAGGCGGTGAGCTTCGAAGAGGTCCTCTCTCAGGTGACCTCCGATTGTGAGTGGGCCTTTGCCAAGTGGGAGATGCCCCTTGCCGATGCGTTCGTCAACAAGTCAAAGTCGAAGGCTGGCACCCCGGCTTGGCACAAAGCCAGCTTCCCCGTCGCGGCGGCAGCCCACACGCCTATTTCAGTTGATCTGGCGGGCCTGAGCAAAGGGCAGTTGTACATCAACGGCAAGCACCTGTGCCGGTACTTCGTGGCTTCAGCCAGCGGCAAGCCGGTTGGCCCGCAGTTCACCGTGCTTATCCCCGATGCAATGCTGAACCATGGCGGCTCAAACGATATGGTCATCTTCGATGAGCACGGCTGCCCACCACTCAAGGTCAAGCTGACGAACTAAACCACGTTAGCCGTAGCCTTGCCATCGTATCTAAAACTCCCCGTGCCACAACTTCGCTGCTTTGAGGAGTGCGGTCAACCTAAGGATTCCGAAGATTTCCCTTTGGTAGCACTGCGCGAGCACAGGCACCCTGGAATGATGATGTTCGTTACCGTCAACACTGAGCCAAGAGGCCACGTATGGCCATCAGCGCAGGGGAATTGCGCCGGATCAACCCAGTGCAACGCTCATCGCCGAGCGGATTGGCAGGATTAAAAAGCTCTGAGTGAATCGCATTGCTCAAAGCAGCGGACTTTTCGCGCTTTGTTTAGAGTGGTACCCGGGAAGGTACCTGGCGTGAACGTGTTGCGGGTGCGACAGTGGTCGCAGCGTTAGGGACAACGACGCTGTGAGCGCAGCGGGGAGCTGGCTTTAGCTGGGCGTTCGGGTGGGATGCTCGGTGGTTGAGGCGTTTTATTTTTATTGCGCGAAATCTTTGACGGCGTCAGCACGCTTGTGCACGGTACGCTCCCGCGTACCGCTCTTAACGGGGTTAGCGGGATTAGGCGGGATTAGGCGGCGCGCTTTTCCCAGCCGTCGGGTCGGACGTTGCTTTTGGCATCGGGCTTTTCGGTCCAATCCTCGGCAGAGCGAATGTCAAGCTCGCTGTGGCAGGTTTTGCGGTATCCCAGCAGCCGGATGATCTCTAGTACATCGGTCCATGCGGGGAAGGTCATGCCGTTGGCCCGCTTGAAGGCGTCGATGGCCATTACGAACATGAACTGCTCTGGGTTGAAGTCGCCTTCTTCAGCGCAGCGGCCGAAGTCGGACAGTCGCCGCCCGGCACCGCGCCGGCGGCTAGCGCTGGAGAGGCCTGAGGTGTCGCCGGTTGCAGTGCTTCCATCGCCAGCAGTTTGCTCGGCCCCATCAGGGCTTGTAGGGCCATTGGGGCCATTGGCGGGTGGGGTGCCTCGCCGCACATTTTCGCCTTCGCGGCGGCAAACGGTGCCGCTGCGGCGGTCAACGACATTATTTTTGGACCAATCGCCCGCCCAATCCGGGAACATGGCGTGCTGGTTGTGCGGCTCGGTACCGTTGATGCGGAGAGTCTTGGGTGATGAGGTCGTGTGTTCTGGGGCGGCCGGATTGGGGGCGGAGTGACCGGGGGCGGAGTGACCGCGAGCAGAATCAACAGAGCCGCCCCGATTGGTATCGGGACGGCTCTGTGTGTGTTCATGGCTGCTGCTGTGATTGCTACTGGGCTTGCGGTGGGGCGTGTTGCTCACGTGGCTGCTCCGTGTGGCGGCCCATTGCTGCCGGGCCGGCGTGGGGAGCATCCACCATCCGCCAACGGTGGCGGCGGGGGCTACTCCTCATCATCGTCTTCATCGTCGAATCCGGCGCTGAACTCCTCTTCCTCGCCTTCGCCGAACTCGTCAGCATCGGCCTCGCCTTCGGCAAATTCGTCTTCTTCCTCCTCTTCGTCATCATCCTCTTCTTCGTCATCATCGTCAAGACCGTCATCATCCTCATCGTCGAGGTCGTCCTCATCTTCTTCATCCTCATCGTCGAGGTCGTCCTCATCTTCGTCCTCATCCTCATCCTTGTCAGGAGTTGCCGGTGGCTCATCCTCATCATCGCGAGGTTTCTTGGCTCCCAGCACCTCGGCAAGATCGCTGTCTTGGCCGGGCATCAGGAACGACGGGGCCCAAGCTGCGGCGGTGGGCAGCAGCCAGGGAGAGTCGACAGGTGACCCGACAAGTGAATTGCAGTTTGAATCGACAATTTTCTGTGTGAGTGTGGCAACCATGCGGACCTCTTTTCACCGATTTGCCTCGACCGTACTTGGTCGGACACGTTCGGCGTGTGTATTTTCGTTCGCCCCTTGTATGCCGCCTCTGTGCCTCAGGGCAAGAGGGTTGTTTCGGGGATTGTGAATTCGCGATTTCTATCGAAGCTGGGGAGCGGTTTTTGCCAAGGAGCATTCGGGATATAGAGCTGGGAGAGATTTAGGGAACTTGCCATCCGGACTTGCAGGGCAGGAACTTGTGACGACCCGAACTGACCCCCCCCGTCCGGATCTTGTTCCCTCGGGGATCTTGTTCCCCCCGGACCCGTTGCCCGCTAACATCGGCCCATCTCTGAATCGTTCTGCAAGCCGGATTTTTCCGCCGGCAAGTGTTGCCCGCCAGCTTCATGCCCGACAGCCCGCACCAGCCTGCCGAAGAACAATTCCAGCCAGTCGCGGGTTTGCTGGCCTTTGTGCTGCCGGGTCTGGGCCACGTTTGGCTGGGGGATACCAAACGGGGGTTACTTATTGCTGCGGGCATTCTCGGCCTTTTCTTTGGCGGCCTTTTGGTAGCCGGGCTGGATGCGGTGGATTCGGGTCTTTATTTTGCCAACAAAATTCGGGGATTTCAAGGCAAGGCTCCTCACCAATCTGAGGGGGGTGACCAGATTTGGTTTGCGGGCCAGATGTTCGTGGGGCCGGTGGCGTTTGCGGTTGATGCGGTTCACCAATACGGTTTTAAGATTCGCGAGCCGATTGCGGGCAACGGTGCGGCGTTTAAGTTTCGGCCGCCATTGCCGGATGAGGAGCGCCAAGGCAGTGGGCCGAACGTTGGCATGAGCAACGGTCGCAACCCCGGCAACGTGCCCAGCTACAGGCGGGCGCTGGGCCGGGTGGGCGAGATCGGCACACTTTGCGCCATGATCGCAGGGCTGCTGAACCTGATTGCCATCATTGATGCCACCTGGCACGCGCCGCGGCAGGGCCGGGGCCGGAGGGCAGAAATTTGATTCTCACCTTTGGCCACAGGTTTTTTATTGACCCGCTGGATGTGCACAGCCTGTGGTGGCTGTTGCTGGTGCCGATGTCGATTTTGATCGCCATGGCCTACAAGGCAATCCGGCTGCCAGACCTGTCGCGATACTGGCAGCAGGTGGCCAGCATGTCGGCTCAGGTGGTGCTGGCGATGATTGGCCTCGCGGCTGCGAGTTTTGTGATTATTGAGTTGTTTGTCCGCCGCATGAGCGAGTGAACGGGCGGGGTTTACTCGTGGTATTTGGGCAGGTCACCTTCTGCCAGGAGCCGGAACTCTTTGCGGCGGAGGATCTGGCCAGCAAGGGTGGGGTCATCAACAGCCAGGACGACAGTTTGGGGCGAGCCTTCCCATGAGAAGAGCGGGTAGGCGAAGCGGATGTTGAGCTCCGCACCGAGGAGGTACTGGCACATGTCTGAGAGGGTGTGGCGATTTTCGATGCAGACGACGAGCACGGAGCTTTCCATGTATGCGAGCTGCTGCTCGGCCAGGATTTTTCGAGTGCCTTCGGTGGTGCTGGTGATGAGGCGTACAACGGCGTGATCGGAAGAGTCGAGTACGGCCAGCGAGCAGATGCGGACCATGTTGTCATCGAAGCGTTTGATGAGGTCTAGCAAACGGCCGACGCGATTTGGAAGGAATACGGAAAACTGGGTGACGATGGGCAAATCGTACCCGCGGGTGGTTTCCATCGGAATCGGGGCGCTGCTCATAGGTATTCTAAAGTTAGGGGCACTCTGGGCGGGTCGGCGGGAGTATCGGCCAGAAGGGACAGGTGAAACTGCAGGATGTTCGCCGCGATTGTGGGGAACTCGAAAGCACCGGTGCAAACGTAGACCGACAATGGGACGCCGATTGGATCGGTGGCTCGGGCAAAACGGGCCGTGTGGTGATGCATCGTCGGGTGGGGCACTAAGCTGCGGTCCATGTCTGGCGAGGTGGAATCTCGGAATGATGAGCAGCTCATCAGGGCGATCGTGTCTGACGGCGATGCCCAAGCTTGGCGGCCACTGCTTGCCCGCCACCACGCGCGGCTGCGTGCGGTGTGTGCTGGCATGGTTGGCCCTGGTGAAGTGGACGATGCTTGCCAAGATGCGATGGTGCGGATTATTCGAGGATTGGCGGGGTTTGACTTTCAGTCGAGCTTTACGACCTGGGCCAGCCGGGTGGTGATGAACACTTGTTTGAGTCGAAGAAGGTCCGAGAAAGTACGCCGTACTGGATCGCTGAATGGGTTTCTTGGAGACAACGACGGTTCTGGGGCTGTATTGGGGGCGGGTGGGGGTGGGCAGACGCTGCGGGACTCCAGCGGGCGGGAGAAAGCTGGGGAACCTATTGGGCTTGAGCGCATCCAATATAACGATGAAGCGGCTGCGGTAGCCGCGGCGTTTGACCGACTTGATTCGGACAAGCGTGCGATTCTGGTTCTGCGGGATGTTCAAGGATTGGACTACGGGCAGATTGCCGAGGTGCTGAGCATCAGCGAAGGCACGGTGAAGAGTCGGTTGTTTCGGGCGAGGGCGGCGCTGCTTGAACTGACGGAGTCTTTGCGAGGAGACGGTGGGCTGGCAGATTGAACTTATGAAGCTGAACGCAGACCAATTTGATGACCGCATGCTTGATGCGGTTGAGTCACCACTGGCGGAGGCCAATTTGGGGGCTGGTTTGGCGGATGGCGTGGGGTTTACCGCTGAGCAAGTGCGGCAGATTACGGCGATGCGGCGGCAGCGGGCGATGTTACAGGGCGCTGGGGAGCGGATGCGGCTGGCGGGCGATACCGAGCAGGCGCTGGAGCGACTTGCGGGTGCGATAGAACTTGTGCCGCAGTCATTGCCGATTTCGGCATTTCGCGTTGAGCGGCAGCCGGCTTGGCAACGGGTTGTGGCCAGCGGCTGGCCGATGCGGGTTGCGGCGGCGGCGTGCGTTGCGGTGGTAGGGTATCTTGGAGTTGTGGGTTATTCTGCAGCGCAGGTGCGGTACACCGCGTGGCAGCAGGAGCGGGCGGCGCGACTGGCGGCGGCGGGTAGTGGTGCGGCTGGCGGCGGCAGTGAAGTGAATCCATCGCAGCAGCAGCCGAGTGAGGTGAAGGTAGTTGTTGCGCAGGCGGAACCTGCCACTGCGGTTCCTGCGGAAGTGGTTTTGACTACGCCAGCGGTTGTGGCGGCGGCTGGGCCAGCAACGCCGAGCGAGCTTGCACGGATGGGGCAGCTTGTGATTTTGGTGCGGGCGAAGTCGGCCGGGCAGGTGAATGTATCGATGAGCGGGCTTTCTAAGCGTGTGAGCGATGTGCTTGCGGTTGCGCCGGCCGAGGCGAATTGGCAGAGTGAAGTGATTGCCAGCGCGACTACAGCGCTTGCCGAGATGCCGGGGAGCACGGTGATGGCGGGCTTTGCGCCGCAGCTGAATCCGGGGCAGCCGATATTGGTGAGTTATGGACCGATGGCACAATCTGCCGTGCCAACGGCGGAGCGGGTGTTTGGCAGCAAGTTTGGGGTGGGGGTTGGGACCGGGTTTGGGGCGGGGGCAGGACTGGGATCTGGAGCTGCGGCTGGCACTGCGGTGGCGACACCGAATGTGGATGCGCGACTTCGGCTTGCGGATTGGTTTGCTTCGCGGTCGGCCACAGCGCATGTGCTTACGGTGCGAGACCAGCCCGAGGCGATTGAGCGTTTGGTGAGGCGGCTGGGTGGATCGCGCGGCGTGACGGTAGAACTGGTGCGGCTGGATTCGCCGCTGCCGGAGGTGAGGTTGAGTGCAGGGCCGGCGGGGACCGCAGCGGCGGCAAAGCCTGGGGCTAACACAGCTGCGATGGATAGTTTGATGTGGTGGACCAAGCCGGCAGCGCAGTGGCAGAGGTTGGAACTGCCGGTGGTTGTTGTAGAGCAGTGAGCGGAGCGAGAAGGGTGGGGCGGGTGTGGCGGATCGGGTGCGCAAGATCTTGCGAAGGGTGGGGTGTGCTGGGCTGCTGGGGTTGTACGATCATCTAATGGCGGCGCAGCGGATCATTTTGCATGTTGACATGGATGCGTTCTTTGCATCTGTTGAGCAGCGTGACAACCCGGAGCTGCGGGGCAAGCCGCTGCTGGTTGGGGGCACGGGCGGCCGGGGTGTGGTGACGGCCGCCAGTTACGAAGCCCGCAAGTTTGGGTGTCGCAGTGCGATGCCGATGGCGCAGGCAATGCGGCTGTGCCCGCACGCGCTGGTGGTGCGTGGGCGGCACGGGGTGTACTCAGCGGTATCAACGCGGGTGATGACGATTCTGGAATCCGTCACGCCGGATGTGCAGCCGGTGTCGATTGATGAGGCGTATCTTGACTGTTCGGGCGTGCTGGTGCATTACGGGTTTGACTTGGCGCGGGGCGGTGTAGTGGAAGCATTTGCGGCAGGGCGGGCGATCGCGGCGCACATTCGCCAGCGGGTGAAGACTGAACTGCAACTGACGTGCTCGGTTGGTGTTGCGGGGAACAAGTTTGTGGCCAAGGTGGCGAGCGATTTGAACAAACCGGATGGGCTGTGTGTGATTCCGCCGGATGAGGCCGAGGCAACACTTGGCCCGCTGCCGGTTGGTGTGCTGCGCGGCGTGGGCCCGCACGCGGCGGAGCAGTTGGCCCGATTTGGCGTGACGAGGGTCTGCCAGCTTCGCACGGCGGATGAAAATCTGCTGGCCTCGCTGCACCGGCAGTTTGGAGACCAGGCCAGTGTGTGGCTTGCGATGGCGAGCGGGCGTGATGAGCGCACGGTACACGCGGGGGAAGCGCCCAAGAGCATTGGCCGTGAGCAGACGTTTGGTCAGGACATTGGTGAGTTGACTGCGCTTGAAGCCGTGCTGATGAAACAGGCGGAGCATGTGTGCCGAGAGCTGCGGGCGGAGAAGCTGCTTTGCCGGACGGTGACGGTGAAGATTCGTACGGGGGACTTTGCGACGGTGACGCGGTCGCTGACGCTGGACAGACCCGGCAGCGGGGTGGACGAGATTTGGCCTGCGGCACACCGGCTGCTGCTGGAGTGGACGAAAATGAATACGCAGTTGAGTGATCCTTCGACCTCGGCTCCACTTTCGGCTGTAACTTCTGCCCCGGTGCGGCGGGGTGGTGGTGCGAGCGCTGGGGTGCAACGGGTGACGCCGCTGCGGCTGCTGGGTATTTCGCTGCATCAGTTTACGACGGAGCAGCAGCTTGATTTGTTTACTGCCCCGGTGGATGCACGTCAGGGGAAACTGGATAAGGTGGCCGATGCGATTGCGGCGAAGTTTGGACCGGGGACGATTAGTCGATTGCGAGGTATGGGCGGTGGGCGGGATGCCAAACCCAGGGGATGAGTGTGGGGGCTGCGAGGTACAATTGTGAAATGGTCGAGTGAGGGTGGGGTGATGCTGAGGTATGTGTTTGGCGCTGGTGGTCGGCATCACTGCTTTGGCAGTTGCTGCTCGAACTGTGCGATCAAATCAAGCAGGTTCAGTCCGGGTACGAAGGCGAGTGGATCATCAATGATGACCACGCGGGTGGGTGCGGCTTCATCGAGGCCAAGCGTGCGGCGGAGGGTGGGTTGGTCGCTTGCGGTTGGGCTTGGATTAGCCGCGGCATTGGTGGTGGGGCTGGCTGCGAGTTTGCGGGGCTTGAGCACGATGGCGACGGCGGGGTTGATGCGGCGGAGGGTTTCGCGATCGAGCACTTGATACGCAGCGCCGGTGGTGATGGCGCTTTGGCAGCCGAGGCGGGTAAGAATTTCGTGGTGGTAGGAGCCGGGGCCTGCCGCCGCGACGGGCTCGCGGTCACTGTAGAGCAAGATGACTGGGCCGAGTTTGGCAAACGCATCAGCAGTCTGGCCGGTGCGCTGCGCGGTGGCGGTTTCCCAGAGTTGGCCGATTGCTGATGCTGCGAAGGTTTCAGCCTCTACGCCTAGCGCGGCGCGGGCTGATGGCGTGTCGCATTTTGAGCGCACATCGGTGTACATTGCCGCAGCGGCGGCTTGGATTTGTTCGAGGCTTAGCAGCGTGAAGTTGCGGACGGTCCAGTGTTGATCGGCGGCGGTGGCCTCGATACTTGGGGGCAACTGTTTATCGCCCCACTGCAGGTAGAGGTGTGTGGGGCTGGCGCGGCGGAGCATTTCCGCATCGATACCACCTTGGTCGCCGCACACGGGAATGGCGGGGTTGGTCCAGGCATCAAAGCCGTGCCGACCGACGATGGTGCTGCCGGCACCGATGCGGCGGAGTGATTCGGTCAGGCCGGGGGCAAGGGCGACGATGCGGGGCGATGCGGCGGGCGAGGGGGCTGTTGTTGTGGGCGAGAGGGGCTGAGCGCTCAGAAACCATGCAAAGGCAGCGACGACCGCGACAGCGGTGGCGGCTCCGCCGAGCATATTTGGGATTGAACGACCTTTGGGTATATGCATTATCGTTCAGCGGCTGATGGCGGATTTCGCGGCACTGGGTTTGTGCTGGGAATGGAAACTTGTAGGAGTGCTCGACGGGCAATCGTCGGGGAATTCAGAGGATGCGGAGGAAACGGAGGGACGCGGAGAAAATCGGGGAGAGGGGAATGAAAGGCGGGGAGGTGGCGAGTGGCGAGCTGGGCTTTGGATTTGTTTTTTTAGAGAGCGGAAGGCAGGGGCGAGGCGGAATGGGCGAGTTGGAGTTGATGGGGAAACGCGTGGGCTTGGATGGAACATG
>JBBRKQ010000114.1:0-12100 GCA_038231815.1 Phycisphaerales bacterium | reverse complement strand
GGGTGGAAGCGTTGGCCCGAGATGTAGTCGCAGATGTCGTAAATGCTTTCGCGGGCGTTGAAGCACCAGATAAAGGGGGAGTAACCACCCATGTCCAGTACTGCCGCACCCAGGCAGAGCAGGTGGTTTAGGCAGCGGCCGATCTCGAACATCAACGTGCGCAGCACTTTGCAGCGCGGGGTGATGTCAATGTCAAACAGGTGTTCGACGGCGTGGTGCCATGCGATGTCGTTGCAGATGGGGCTGCCGTAGTCCATCCGTGAGATCACGGTGACGTACTGGTTGTAGTCCATATGCTCGGCGAGCTTTTCGAAGCCGGAGTGCAAATAGCCAATGTGCGGCGTGCAGCGCACGATTCGCTCGCCATCCAGCTCTAGGACTAGGCGCAGGGTGGTGTGCGTGGCGGGGTGCTGGGGGCCGAAGTTCAGGACCCAGCGTTCGCCGGTATCAACGTGTTTTTTGAGGTAATCGGTCGATTCAACATCAACATCGAAACCGTCGTAGGGCTTAAGCTGAAACGCCATAGGGAACAAACTCCAAACCTAGCCGAGGATGCGGCTGCGGGGTTAAATAGTAGTGGGTACATCGGGGGGAGGCATTCGCACAGATCAAGTGAAAGCGTGAATTTTGCTTGCTGCTCGGCATTTCAGCCGCGATCGGTAGGTGATTGAAACCGTTGGTCTTGCAGGCAATCAGTCAGTTGGCTGCAGAATGGGTTTCAGTCTGGAAACTCTGCTCCGGCTGCAGGCGGGCAAACTCAAAGCCGTCTAAGGCGTCCTCATCGTCATCCGCTTGACCCGTTCCACGCCCAAGACTTTGGCACGGTTGTCTGATCGACTCGGCTCAACTGCTTCCGGTTTGTCGTTTACCATGGTCAAAGTGAGGCAAGCGCTCGGTTCGTCCGATGCGTTGCCGCTGGAATTTCAATTATTCTTCTTCAGCCGCTGGCCGCTTAGGCTTTTTCTTCCCGCCCTTGGCCGCAGCCCCGCTGCTGATGAAGTTCCACTGCGCGGCAATACCGATCAACGCCAGGGTGAGCCAAACCACTGAAAAATCAACCGCAGAAAGGTTGATCTTGTTGTGACCGGGAACGCCGGTGGCGTGGGCCAGCCAGATGCCAGTAAACATGGCGATGCCCGAACCGGCAATGGCCGAGAGCACGGCCGCGGCCCAAGCTGGCTGGATAATGCCAGCCAAAGTGCCGCCGACAGCTCCAATCACGGCCGCGGCGATTATGTAGATTCGGTGTGACGTTGGCACATCAGTCCAGCGGTCTTGCCAGCGATCTTGCGAGGCGGACCAGAGATTGCGGGCTGAGGACGCGACGGCAGCGGAGTCTTGCAGGGCCTGAGGGTCGAACGTGCCTCCGGAGCGGGGAGGGCTTCCGTCGGAATCGACTTTTTCAGGCTGCGATGGGGTCGGTTTGGTCGGTGGCTTCTTGGCCGCCTTTGGCTTTGGGAGGTCTGGCTGGTCGAGGGGGGATGGTTCCTCGCCTCCGAGGCGGCTGGGATTGGCTGTGTTTTGTCTTGAAGGGGGAGCCGCTGGAACTTGGGGCTTTCGAACCGGCTGTTTGAT
The DNA here is from genome assembly GCA_038231815.1 of Phycisphaerales bacterium. Lineage (GTDB taxonomy): Bacteria > Planctomycetota > Phycisphaerae > Phycisphaerales > UBA1924 > CAILKP01. Next base: position 10,525 of record JBBRKQ010000114.1, on the reverse strand, counting down.
TTGGGGCTGTGTTGGCTGTGGCACCTCGGGCGATGAGGAGCGGATGGGCTGTTCCTCACCCCCGGTTGGGGTACTGGAGGGCGAGCCCGGAGCCAGGGTGGACGGATCGGTGGCGGCAAGTGGGGGGAGCGGGTCGGTGGTGGACGGTTCGGAGGCCGTCTGGTTCGAGCTGGCATCGGTCACGGTGGCGGCCAAGCTTTGGCTGGCTCCTCCGGAAAGGGGCTGGTTCCGGCTCAAAATGGTGAGTGTGCCAGCGGTCACGGTGGCCATGGCCACGGCGAGGACCGCACCAAACACGGCCGCGGCTAAGACCCGGTGCATGGCCAGCATGATCAGTGAGCCTGCCAGAGCGCCAGCGAGCATCCCCAGCCAAGGTGGCACGGTGGCTGATGGTGCGAGCACGGGCAGGAAAATGAAACCAAAGAGACCACCGACAACAGCAGCCAGAAGCACAATAGTGGGTTTGAGTAAGGGCTTTCCGCGGAGCCAGAGGACCAGCCCGATCACGAATGCCGCGGCGATGCCCGCGTGCACAAGCCATGGCATGACCTGAATAGATTCGACGAGACGGGCGACGTGTTCGGAGTTTGGAGTGCCCGACTGAGCTAGGCCCGGCGTGAAACCGTGTGGGAAGCTGAGCGCAGCAAGGCCACCCGCGAAAAGCGAGCTGCAACCTGCCGAGGCGAGCGAAATGGGCAGTGGGCCGTCCATGGCCGGTGGAGATAAAAAAACAAACCGACGTTGAAGTATATCTTGGTACGGGGTTCCGGGCTCAGAAGACTGTAAATACCGAAAGGCACGTTCATTTGGTCGGGGTCGGGTCTTCCGGATTGGCAGATTGAGGGCTTTGGCGTATGGCCAACGAACGCGATTCCACGCAGTGTTTGATGTCGTAATTCAAACGAAATTCTTGAACTTTGGGCCTCCCGGTCGACGAATTTCAGGCAACCGAGGTTTGGCATTCGCGTATCGGAAGCGCTTGCGGTGTCCGCCGCGGGCGGCTTGTTGCGCGCAGTGCGGTATTTTCTTGGTTGACGCCTGCGACAGCAGGATTTGATGTGAACAGCAGATGACCGTTGGAGAAGAGCAAGGAGTTCTCGCCACGACATGGCAAAGGTTGTTTCAACAAATAGTTTGCATGCTGACGATTCTCTGGACCAGTGCCGACCGCCCGCAAGGCGGCATGGGGCGGCATGGGAGCAGCATGGGAGCAGCATGGGGCAGCACGGGGCGGGTTGCGGCGGAGCGGCTTTCCGCACGGAACGCAATTGCGATCGGGTGGAGTCAATGCTCCTGCGGGTTGCGGCTCGGCTATGTTTGCCCCCCACGGGTGTGTGTAGATCCATCCGCCGTTTGGTGATTGCGCCGCTGGTTTGACTGTTCTTGATCGGTTCGTGGTTTGATATCGCTCAGTAGGTTTAGCCCGGTGAGTGACGGGTTGGACAGATAGCGTCTGGCGGCGGCTTGGTGTTGGTTTTACCCTGCTCGGTTGGACTTTCCGTTTAGAAAATGAAATTTCGGGTCGTCATTCTCGTTGACGCTCCGGAGAAGCTTTGGAGTAATGCATGACTCGAATCACTGATGTACTCGGCGGATTGTTCGGTCGTAGTCCCGCGGCGCTGTTGGCCAAGGCGGGGCTAGACAAGGCCCGGCTGGATGCCGCGACGATCGCCGAACGTCAGAATGAGGGCATGATGGAGCTGCTCGAGCAGCGCCAGTTGATGTTTGGTTTGACAGTCCTTCCCCCGCTGGTCAGCAGCCAGCCCGGCTTCTTCCCTGCTGATGCGGCGAATCAGTTTGTGCCTGGCTTCCAGGTCGCCATCGCCGGGCAGCCTCGGAATCTGTTCCAGTTTAATCCAAACAACTCCTTTGTATTTGCCAATCAGGCCGGCACCGCCAATGCCAGCGCGACGGCCCAGTTTGCATACTTCATCCCAGTGCTCCAGCAGAACATCGCGGCGTACACCGCGCCAACGGCCGCGAGCTTTGATTTTGGTGATGAGTGGACTTCCGCGGCTCAGCCGAACGTGTCGTGGGCGGGCAATCGCCCTGCGGCGGTGCCGACTCCGTACCCCGCTGGCGGCACTCCGACGGGGCTCACCGGCAACATTCGTGCTGCTCAGGCTCCGATCGGTACGTTCTACGGAACCACATTTACAACGACGGGCGTGGCGGCACCGATTCCACGCGATCTGCGGATTGACTATCGAAATCTTGCCAACGCCAACGCCGCTCCGCTGCTGGTTGTTGGCCCCGCTGCCCCACCGGACCTCCCCGCTCCCGCGCCAACCTCGGGCGACGGCATCGCGATGCGATTCACGCTCACCGGCGCGGGCCAGATTGAGTTCTCCCTGCCTACGACCGACGGTGCCGTGAAGCGTTCGCTTCTTGGTGCGTCGCTCACATTCTTTGACCAAGGTGCGGCAGTCGCGACCACCACTCCGGCTACACCGCCAAACCCAAACCCCGCGCAGGCCGTAGACACCAACGGAAACACCGTATTCAGGGTTTTCTTCCGTGGCGTGGATGTTTCAGCTCAGTTTGATGTCGCGATCTTTGTTCCGCCTCCCGGCGGTACCGCAGGTGGCGTTAAGGTTCAGATATGGAACATTACCCCCAACGCGGCGGCCGTCGCCGCCGGTCTGTACCCACAGCTTGATACTGTGCAAATGTCACGGCTTGTCAACGGTGCTGGTGTGCCGGCCGCCGGCAACGACGTGTTCGAGCTGAGATCCTTTGATGCCAGCATCAAGACCGCAGTCGGCACAACGGTGACTGATGTCGGTACGATTCCCGGCGGCAGGTACGATTCAAACGTCATCAGCCGCACCTTCGGTGCGGATGCCCGCACAACCGGCGCGGCCCAATTCGGAGCGGAAGTCTTTGACAGCCGCGGTCTGAGCCGGCCGCAGGCCGACACCTTCGCTTTGCCCTCACAGACTGTTGCCGGGCTGACCTCCAGGCTCGTGCTCACGCGCGGCAACTTGGTCGGCGGCGGAGTCGCGGCGGACCCGACCATTGGCAACTTTACCTCCGCTCTCGGCGCATTTGGTGGGGCGGCCAACAACCAGGCGCTGCGGTTTAGCCTGACGGAAAATCAGTTCTTCAACTTCCAGTTCCAAGGTACCACCGGCACCCCCCGGGTCATGACTTCGTTCGCGTTTAACGCTTCGGGCGCAGCCGCGGCTGATGGCGGCATTCTCGGCGCCGGAACCTCGATTCGCGCTTTCCGCAACGGTGTATTGGTGAATTGGACGCTGCCGGACGGCCGGATTGTTCAGGAGCTGACCGATGTGACGCTGGCCGCCACCACGCCCGCACCGGCCTCTGTGGGCTGGTTCCGCAACGCGGCGACCAACGACGGTGCGAACGTTACGTACAACCTGCGCAACGATCAGGGCTTTGACACCGTGCAGTTCGTGCGCAACGTTGGCACGGGCCCGGCCGTCAATGATGCGATCACTATCGATAACGTGGCCGGACTGTTCCCCCAGGTGTTGCTGGAGGATACTTACGGCCGCACGCTGACCAACACGCTGGACATCGCCGATGGACCGACAACAAGCCGTCCTCGGGGTGATCAGGGTGGCGACGGCATGCCCGATTTCAATGATGGTATCGGCCGGGTCTCTCTGTCGGGCTCAACGGGTTTTAGCATCAGCGGTGGGCTGGTTACTCGGGATACCGTTACGAATCAGTTGTTCATCATTCGTCCGGACCCGATCGGCATCCTTGCAGCCTTCCAGGCGGCTGGCTTTGGCTACGCGTTTAACGATGGGCAGGGCCCCGGCTCAGCCACGGGCGTTAATGTGCGCGGCCTGCCGGCTGGCACAGGCTCGGTCATCATCGGAGCGCCGTTCTTCCGCGACCCGCGCACGCCCACGACGTATCTGGGCCGCAACCCACTGAGCCAATCGACCGACACTTTCTACAGCTCGCTGCCTGTATCACGGGCGGTTGGTAATCTGGCTGGCGCCACGCGGACGCTCACGACCAATCCTGCATTGAACGCGGCCCAGTTGGTAACCGGGTTCCAAGGTCGCGCCGTCAATCCGACGCGTCTGAACTTTGTTGACCTTGTCCTTGACAACGCCAGCGATGTCAACGGTGTCTTTGGTGATCTGCCGGCCACGCCCGCCAACCCTCGTACACCGCCATCGATCCTGCGCGGCATGGGCATCTACGCTGCCGCTCCGGACGGCGGCTCACAAAATCTCGCCTCGCTGCTTGTGCACGGCATCGTCCACGGTGGCAGCACCATCAGCGGCACGGTTGGCCGGTTGAACCTCGGGGTGCTGCTGGGCAGCTTCACTGTTGAGGGCGATGTCGGGTCGATCTTCATCGCCGGCGACGCGGGTGTGTACAACACTGATCTGGTTGGTGGCGATGCGTTCGAGGCTCAGTCACGGAAGCTGACGGGTACGATTGTCACCGTCGGCGGGTCGATCGGTCAGTACTTCATCGGCGGTAAAAACCAGGCGGAACTGGTCATCCGGGGCGATATCGCTAATACCAGCTTTGATCGTCGCGACTCACTGCGGTACACGGAAGTTGAGACCATTTTCCCGTCGCAGAATACGCAGATTAACGCGCCGGCTCTGCCCACGGTACCTTCGGTAACGTTCAACACGATTCTCGGGCTGTTCGGCAGCGTTGGCCAGCCAGTATTCCTTGGCACCTCCTCACAGCGCAACGACACGCTTGCAACTTCTGAGTTTGTCGGTGGCAACTCGCGCAGCGTGGTGATCAACGGGCGGCTTGGCTTGATTGACGGCCTGAATTCCGAGGAGGATGTTTCCGATGTGTACGGCTTTACTACTTTGGCCGGCAACGAGGTTCTGCTGAACGTCGAGTTCCGCGATCCGCCACTGCCGCCGCTGCCGAACGCTCAGGACCGCCGGACCGTGTATGCCCGCGTCTTTGATTCGAGGGGTCGGTTGGTGGCCAGCCACCAGTACCCGCTGTTTGCACCGACGGATCGTCTGCCTTCGGAAGTGACCACCGCGCGGTTTAGGTTTACGGCGGAGGCCACGGGCGTTTATTACCTGGTGCTCAACGGCGGTGACGACTCGAGTCAGGGTATTCAGGACTCGGCGATTGACTACACCGCATCGATCGCGGGACTTGCCCCGGTCGTGCTCGGTCTGTACGACGCGGGCATGAACTCAACGGGCAACTCACTGCGCGTGCTCGCCGGTGATGTGGGGCTGATCCGAGTGGGCCTTCGCGACACGACAGACTCCAGCCCGACCAGTTCTGATGGGACCCAGCGCTTTGATGCGCGTTCTATGAACATTGCCATCGGCGGCAATCTTCACGCCATGCTGGTCGGTGGTGACCTCGCCGGTACTGCAGCAGCGCCAACTTCGATCGTCGTTGGTGGCAATATCGGCGAGCTCATCGTCGGTATCCAGACCGAAGCGGGTTACTTCGGAACAGGCGATAGCGGGCACAACTCTCCGGGGCAGATCGGCGACATTGTCGGCACCAACATTCAAGTCGGCGGGTCGATCGGTCGCCTTGAGCTTTCAGGCTCCATCGCGCACGCCACCATCGATCAGCAGTCCGAAGTACAGGGCCCGTCCGCGCCCGTGTCCATCAGCACCGGCACCGGCGGCGGCCCCGGCAACATCAACCAGTTCCTCGTCGGCGGTCTCATTCGCGGTTCCGGCTTCGTGCTGCGGACAAGCAATAACTCGGTGATCGATCAGTTCATCGTCGGCAACCTGCCGGGCGTTGGCGGCAACCTCAACGGCCGCATCACGCTCTCGCAGCCTGATATTGATATGGGTACGGGTTCTGACATCCGATTTGCCCGTATCACCCAGATCGCCTCGGTGGCTCCCGGTGGCATCGTCGATGAGGACAAGACCCTCTCGGCATTCACCGGCGCACCGCTCACGCTTGAGGATGACTCGGGCGTGCGGTACACCATTACGCTCACGGGCGTTGGCTCAACGGCCCAGATCCGCCAGATTCCCGTTGCCGGCAGCCGCGGTGCGGCCTTGGGCCGGCTTGATGTGAACCTTGCCGCCGGCGGCACGATCACGATCACCACGATCAACACCGGCAACTCGACAAGCTCGCTGTCCATCGGCACTATGAACGTGTTCGGAGGTCTAAACAGCCGCATTATCTTCAGCGGTAACTTCGAGACCGATGTTCTGGACCTGCGTGCCTTTGGCGGCGTTGCCTCAATTTCCAACACCACACCCAACGGCGACATTGTTTCACTGCAGGCGACTAGCCTGGCCACTCTTGACATCCGCGGTGATCTAGGCCGGACCCAGGTCTCCGGTGTGAATGCAAATCCGACGAGCCGCAACGGCTTGTTCGCCCTGCGGTTCGCCCGGAGCCTGACCAACGGTGAGATGACCGCGATCTTGGCGGGCACCAACGGCCGCTGGGGTGGAACTGAGATTAACGTGCCGGTGGATTGGACCTTCGGCGGTAACACGGGTAACAACACAACCATGGAAGATGTTGGAGCGCCGATCGATCGGTACCTCAACGGTCTGTGGGTTGTCGGCGGTTCGATCAACTCGGTTCGCATTGGTGGGCAGGTCGGCGATGTTCTGGTCCCGGGCGGAACGCTGGTTAGCTTGGTTGCCAACTCCGACGGAGTGACGGCCCCCGGCAGCACCGACAACATCGCAGGCAATGTGTTTGCCCTTCAAATCACCACGGTCGATGTGGGTGATGGGCTGGCCTCGCCCGGCGACTCGCCGTTTGCGCGGGCCGGCATCTTTGCCAACGGCTCAATCCAGTCCATCATCGGTGGCACGCGGGTTCGAAATCCGCTGATCAGCGGCATTATTATCGCCGGCAACAACGTCGTTAATCCTGCGGGCGGTATCGGCTCAATCGTTCTCGGCTCGGGCCGTATCGATAGTGCGTACATCGGCTCGGTCGCGCTCGACTCATTCTGGCGCTCGGCTCGTTTGGCCGCGGCCAGGTCTCAGGTGGCAGATCAGGAGCTGCCCACCGGGCAGATCGGTCGTATCACACTGACCAACGGCACGATCTTCGGCAGTCGCATCTTCGCTGCGGGAATCACCACCATCGCCGTCACCGGCGGTGACATCGATGCGACGGCGATCGAAGCTGCGGGCGAGGCCAGCGCGGTGAACCCCGGCTCGGGTTCACTTGGAACGATCACGGCGGACAATTTCCGGAACACCACGACGAACAAGGAGCCGCTGGAGTTCCGCTTCGCCACGTTCCGTGCTTCGGGCAACATTGGCACGATCAGGGTTAACAACGCCTCGGTAGGCATCATGAGCGACACGCTCATCGATGCGGGCGGTCGGATTACGGGTGTGATCTCGGCCCGGATCATCACCCGCGGCACCATCACGGTCGTCGGCACCGTCGCGGCCGTTACAACGTCGGACGATATTCGTTCTACCAGCGTTGTTTCCGGTGGTCTTGGGACTGTCACCGTCGGCGGTGATGTCCGTTCATCAACGTTTGATATTGCCGGTGCGATTTCCCGCATCGCCGTCGCGGGCTCGGTCTCGTCAACGGTCATCAGCAGTTCCGGTCCATTCGGCATCATCAGTTCGCTGACGGTTGGTCAGGATCTCGATGCAGACATCAGCAGTTCCGGTCCGGTGACGACTGTCGCCGTAACGCGCGGCAGCTTTACCGGCAACCTACGCACGACCGATGTCGGCGACGGCAACCTCGGTACGCTCACCGTTGGCCGCGACATGCTTGCCAATCTGAACATCGCTGGCAGCGTCACCTCCATCACCGCCAACAGGCACATCGGTCGGCGCATCATCGTCGACAGTTCTACCGCTACAACCCCCGACGCGGTGAACATTGATGGCAACCTGGGCAGCATCACCGCGGGCGGCCAGATGTACGCCGACATCGTCGTCGGTGGCGCCATCAACGGTGTGGTTAGCATCGGCAGCAGAGTTCGCCCGTTCGCACTGCCCGGCGGTGTCGGCAACGATCAGGTCTCCGACGCCCGTATCTTGGCGTTCGGGCGGATCGCAACGGTCACCATCATCGGCGATTACGCCGGCGCTATCCGCTCGGAATCGGGCGGCATCGGGCGCATTTCTGTGACCAATGGTTCGATGCGTAAGCGTGCCGACGGTGTGGCCTCGGTCGTCGTCAACGATGGCGACCTCACATCGCTTGCCATCACCAGCGGCTCATTGTTTGGTGATGTCATCGTCAAGGATGGCAGCATTACCTCGCTGACGGTTACCGGCACCGGAGCCTTCGGCAACCTTGGTATCGATCCTGATCTCTCTTCGGCTACCGCTGTTGCTGGCGACACCTTCCGCAACCAGCTGCCGCCGGGCGTTGCCACCACGGGCGGCGTGGATGGTCCGCGCATCTGGGCGGGCCGTGATCTGACCATGTCCGTCTCAGGCTCGGCGTTTGAGGCTGGCATTTACGCTGGCAACATCATCCGCAGCGTGAGCATCACCGGTTCGTTCATTACCGATGCGGCGACGGCGGCCAACCCCGTGTTCGCCAACAGTGCCTCGTACATCGCCGCGGGTGAACTTGTTACCACCGTCACCATCGGCGGGCGGGTTCGCGGACTGAACGTTCTGGCGGGCATCACTCCAGACAATGCGGAGTTTGCACCCAGCTTTGGCGACGACCAGCGACCGGGCGGCACCGGTCTCAGCGCTGACATCGTTCAGTCGGGGCGTGTCAACGCCGTGACCATCGGCGGTGCGGGCACCCGCGTCAGTTCAACAAGTTCAGTGGCCATTAGCTCCGGCGTGAACGCTGGCAGCGACGGTCTGTACGCCACCGACGACGTTGATGCATCCGAGACCAGCGCCGCTGGACTCTCAAGCATCGGTACCGTGGTCATCAATGGGCCAGTCTCCAGCACGGTCGATGAGCGCGTACGCGTCAAGACTGACACCGCCATCACCTCCATCGGCGGAGCCTTCGCTTCAACAGTATTGCGGTCTCTGTCGAACGTTGTTGACTCCGCTGAACCGGCATTCTCCGGTAGCCTGCCCACCACGGGCGGCAGTGTCACGGTGACGCCGATACCGGCCTCCGGCGTTTCGACGCCGGTCACGCTCGCCAACGGCGTGATCGTCCGGGTTCGGCTTTCCGGCTCCAACGTTCAGGCTGTTATGGCTGTGGACACCGCCGCCGGTACCAACCGGCTCATCATCCTCAACACCATCTCAGCAGCCGCGGCCTACAACGTAACTCGGCAGGCGACTGTGACGTCACTGACCATTGAAGGCAACACGCCCGGTGCGACAACTCCGATCGACAATCTGAGCCTGGTAACCTCCGACGATGTGACCATTGGCACGCTGGCGATCAGCTTGCCCCTCACGCAGTCCGGTGGCGACACCTCGTCGGTGTACGTTGACGGCAACGTGACAACGCTGACAGCGCGGAGCATCTCCACGACCGGGCAGATCCGCATCGGCGGTGACCTGATCACGGCGACCATCGGCAGCCCAACCGGCACGCCGGTAGCCAACTCTGTGGACATCGCCGCGGGCACCATCGGCACGCTGACGTACAACGGCGGGCTCTCCCGCTTCACGCCTTCATCAGCCACCCCTTCGGTGACGGCCCGGAATCTCGGCACGCTCAACAGCGTCGGCAACCTCGCCGGCCAAGTCAGCATCACCCGTGACATCACCCGCGTCTCGATCGTCAGCGGCATTTTGACGAGCGGCTCGGTCCGCGCCGGTGGCAGCATCGGCACTGTTGCAGCCAACGGTCTGCAGGATGCTGTCATCTCGGCCCGCGGCAACATCGGGCCTGTCACTCTAACTGTTGGTCGGCCCGCCGGTCGGCCGGTGATCACCGGCGACATGATCTCGTCGCAGATCATCGCCGGTGTTGATATCGGCCCGGACGGCATCTTCGGCAGCGCCGATGATGTGGTGTCCAACGGCAATGTCGGAAACGTTACAATCGCTGGTATCATGACACAGTCCGATGTGACCGCGGGCCTGGCCCGCGGGGCCGACGGCTTCTTTGGTACTTCTGACGATGTGGCCGCCAGCGGCCGCTCTTCGGTGGGCATCGTCCGGGCCACCGGCGGCATCTTGCCGACCAGCCAGAACTCCCAGTCTTTCCGAGTCTCAAGCAACGGCACCGTGGGCCAAGTGTTCAGCGGCGCTGTGCTGGTGACCCAGCCCATCGGCAACTTCAGAGCCGGAGCGATCTCTACGTTTATCTCTGCATTGCAAGTGACATCCCTGCTGGTGACCAGCTCGGGTGGTGTCTTCACGGCCCGCATCTCGTTTAACCGCGGTATCAATTCCACGACGCTCAATGGGGCACTGTCAGTTTCCAATCTGCGTGCCGATGGCGTGCTGATCCAGCTGACCGCGGGCAACGTCAACGCCCAGTACAACGTGACGTACGATCCGACCACCTTTGTCGCCAGCATCCGGTTCAACCCGACCATTACAACGCAGAATCTGGCCAACAACACCGCAGGGTTTGATACTGAAACAGCGAACCCCGGTCCTGGTAGCTATCGCTTCGTGCTCGATTCGACCGTGCT
>JBBRKQ010000113.1:0-12174 GCA_038231815.1 Phycisphaerales bacterium | reverse complement strand
GTCTTCGGGCAGTGCGGTGGTGTCGGTGGTGAATTCCTGGAGCTTTCGGAGGCCGAAGGTGCGATCTGCAACGACGGAAAGTTGGGCCTGGATGAGCGGGGCGATGAGTGCTTGGAGCTCGGGGCAGGGGGACCAGGGTTTGGGCGGCGGGGCGTTGGTTGGGGCGGGATTGGATGGGGCTGGGAATGGAGCTGGGAATGGGGCTGGGATTGGGGGTGGGATTGTGCTGGGCATGGGACCTCCTATTGAACCTGAAAATCTACGTATGGCAGTTTGCGCTGTATTTGTTAGGTTGTCAAGGAGAAAGATGGAATTTGTTTGGTATTTTTTTGAGCGCGATGGTGGAAATGGATTGTTTTATTGGGACGTTGGTGGAAGATAGGGGTGAAAAGAGAAAAGCACCAAAAATGGACGGCAGGGCGGGAGTTGGGCGTTTTGAGTTGCAAGACGAGGAGCGATGGGGCGGGTTGCTGGGTTGGGGATGGTTGATGTGGGTTGGGTTGGGCTGGGCGGAGCGGAAGGCGCTTGCGATTGGGTCTGCACGTGCCGCGGCTTGGGCGGGGGTGATGATGAGTCGCTGGGCCGCGGCGGGGAGGGGAGGGCGAGGCCGGAGCGGCGGCACACGCGATTGAGTTTGCACGTGCCGCGGCGGGTGGGAGGAGGGGCGGTTGTTGGACTTGGCGGAGGACTTGGCTGAAGCGCAGGGTGATTCGGTAGCGTTTTGTATATCGTTTGCGCTTGTAGAAAACAATGAAACCAGCACGATTCCCGCTGGTTCAACCGTGACTGGATAAACGGCACGAGCGAGAAACGCCTGCGGGTGCAGGACGTGCTGGTGACAAAGGAGCCGAGCCTGACGAAGCTGTACCTGTAAAGGCAGCAGAGGCGGCGGGCGATTTTCGCGGGCTGCATGCTGCGGAAAGTGGCTTCGCCCCGTTTCCCCCCCCCTTTGTTGCCGCGCGTGCTGTGAGCCGGAAGGCGGACCGAGAATCTCGGCGCGGCTGAACTCAAACGTTAAAAAGTGTTACCTATGTGCCCGGTACATTGTGTAACCCATGGGCAGGTGCGTGCAGATGCGCACGACGCTTTTGGTGGCCATTTGCTTTTATGTGGCGATTTGGCAGGTTACGCAGGGGCGGAATTGGGGGTGTGGAATCGTGCGGTGGGGCCGGGTTGTTTGCTTTTTGCGTGTTTGCTTGTTTGCTGTGCGGCCGAGCGGTGCAGCACGCGAAGGAAGTTGGCGGCGGGCGGGTGGCGAGCGGTTTGGCAGCAGCCAGGGCTGTTGGGCTAAGCTTGCCCACTTTCGTTTGGGGCTGCAGCGCGATCACGCCGCGGCGTATGAACGAACCTCGAGTTGGATGCCCGCTGCGCTGGCGGCTTTGGCTTGGCGAAGCAGTTCGCCGGTGGTAGCGTCATCCACGTATTCCTCGCCGCAGTTGTCGCAGACTAGCGCGGGCACATTCTTAAAAACAATCGTGACCCCGGCAGGGTCAGACAGGGTGACACTGGTCTTTCCAGGAACCGTTTGGCCGTGTTTGCAAATGGGACACTTCATAGTTTCTTTCTGAAACAGAATCCCGCCTCCCACCGCGACGGATTGGGTTCATAGACCGTAATCACCGCAATAGTACTCGCATTAACGAGCGCAACAACGATGTGGAGTGGGCGACGGTCTACCCAGCCCAAAAGCAGCCGTGACGGATAAGGCAGATCTTGCGGGCTCTCTTCAATGGACTGCCCATGCTCAAGCACCGCTCGAACCTCAAGCTCCGAAATGCCTCGAGCGAACACCTGTTAGCAGATTGTGTGATGGGCCGTATAACTCACAACCGCACGCATTCGAGGTTGTTTTTAGCGGTGAGGCTCTCGGTGAAAGCTTCTATCTTCACACAATTAGGTGCTGGTTTACACTCGACCCACAGAATAGAACGTGGTATGATCACGCCGGTGTGCCGGCTCGGAGCAGGTGTCTCTTAATGAGCCGTCAAAAAGCGGTGACTTTTTTGATTCGGGTCATGACTTTGGTGGGCCAAGGCATGACCGGTAAGACAATTCCCATGACTATGGCGAGCCAAGCCATGAGGAAGTTGAGCGCGGTCAGGGGGTAGAAGACGGTTGACATGACTTGAAGGAGATTTTTCATGACGAGAAGCGAAGTGACTTTGCGAGTCCGAACCGGCGACACGATCACTGAGTCTAAACATGGTTTGCTTTGCTGCACTAGAAGAAGCACTCGCCGCGTTACTAGAGCCGCCAAGTGCCTTTGCTTGGTTTCCTCATCACTGCTTGTGGCCTCTGCAGTGCAGGCTCAACCAATTCGGGTGCTCTCAATCAACTCGAGCCGAATTGGATGCGGGTACGCGTTTGTAGACGGTGTCGTCCATTCAGCTGCTCGTGCAAACCTGCTAAACCCGGCAAACTTCGGATCATCGGGAATCATCGGGCGTCCAGTCCAACTTCTCGCACCTGTTTCCGAGTTCACTCCGGCTTCGCTCACCGGAGTGGACGTGGTTCTCGTGACGGATGGCTTCACGCCTTCGACAACGGAGCTCGCAGCGATAGATGAGTTCATTCGTGGGGGCGGCGGAGTGTTCGTGTTTCGCAATGAAGCGGCGACGATGTTTGGGCCGCTGTTCGGTGCTAGCGGCTCGGGCCAAGGAGGAGGATGTGCAAATATAAATAACGGGAGTGTACCGGCAACGAATGGCCCCTTCGGGGCAGTCACGGGCTGCGTTGCTCCAAACTTCCATCTGACGTTTGCTACCATCGGTTGTGGAGCAACCATCTTCATGGCCAGCTCAAGACCGGTTGGCGTGAGCTACGAGCGTGGGCTGGGAAGAGCCATCCTTATTTGTGATGAGGAATGGGCGATGAGTTCGGCGGTATGCTCGGCGGTACCTTCATACAACTCGAACAGGGCGAAGTTGTTTATGAACGCAGTGGCGTTTGTGACGCCGCCTATCGACCGTGCGTTCATTGTGGGAGGCAGTGCTAAGTGTTTAGGCGAATCGGCAGTGCTTAGCATGTCTCGTGCGGCAGCGGGATCGACGTTTCGGTGGAGCAAGCAAGGAAATCCGATCGACACACTCGCCAACCCGTCTGCCGCCACCGCGACGCTCACAATCGCAAATGTTCAACCCTCCGACGCTGGCTCCTACCACTGCGTCGTCACCAACACGTGCGGTAGCGCGTTGAGCAATCCAGCCGATCTCAACGTGTACTGCGACTGCCCGACATACACGCAGCTCGGCGGCGTCATCGATTCACCGGGATTCGCGATGCCCGCCGACCCCGCTTTTCCAAGCAGCGTATTGGCCAGCGCCTTGAACAACGAGAACCCGCGGCCACTCCTCGATTTTGATCAGATTCCGGGCACGACGCCGGGCATTACGGGTAACCGCAGCATCGCGCACACTTTTACGGCCATCCCCAACGACCTCATCTCCGCTTCACTGCGATTCCGCATCCGCTCCGGCCCCAACACCAACCCGGCGGGTGAAGGCACCGATCTGATGCGGCTCGGCTTCGCCAGCGGCAGCGGCCTCGGTGCCAACTTCGCCGCGATCAACCCTGCGCGTCCCTACTGGACCCGCTTCTTCGGCGTCGGCAACGCGACCGATGCCTACTTCCCCAGCACGACCTGGGGCGGCAGCATCGACCGCTCGATCGTCCTCGACCTCACCGCTCTTCCCAACGCATCACAGCAAGCGGGAAGCGTAACCAACCTTCTGCCCGAGATCATCGCCCGAAGCTCGCTGGACTTCGTCGTCGCCGATGACTCCGGCGTTGACTTTGCCGAACTCACGGGTGTCCGCGCGAGCGGCCCCACCGTCGCATGGGTTCGCACATCGCCTCGGAACGCGGTCGCGTGCAGTAACGTCCCCCAGCCGTTTGACGTCACCGCCGCAGGCACCGGCCCCTTCACCTATCAGTGGCAATGGCAACCCGCAGGCCCCGGCACCGCATGGGCGGCGCTCGGCGACGGCATCAACGCCGACAGTCAAGGCATACCCACGTTTGATGCCTCGGGGTCTACCACGCCCAGCATGAACATCGACTCCATCTCGGGCCTGGGCGGCAACTTCCGCTGCATCGTCACCAACGCCTGCGGCAGCGCCACAAGCGATGAGGCCACGCTTGCCATCCCCCGCCGTTGCTCACTGGCCGACATCGTCGGCACCGGCACCGCTCCCACCGTCTGCGGCGATTCGGTGGTTGATGGCTCCGACTTCATCGCCTTCATCAACTCCTTCTCCACCGGCGACCCCGCAGTTGATGCGCTGGCTGATGTGGCTGGTGGCGGCGATGATGGGCTTACTCCTGATGGCATCATCGATGGCTCCGACTTCATCGCCTTTATCAATGCGTTTAGTGCTGGGTGTTGAAACTGATTGATCTGCCGGTCTGATTGCGTGGTCACTGTTCAGCCGAGTACGAGAGCATTACAACTCCAGCGATTTCATCGCGGAGCGATGCAGGGTCAGAGTCGTGGGCAGCCGCGGCGGTGGCGGCGGTGGCGGCCGCGGATTTGTTTGGGTGGTGGCTTTACCACGGCGGAGCGGTGGAGGTTGATTGTTTGTGGGACTGAGCTGGCAACCGTCATCCGGTTTACCTTGAGCGCTGCGCGGTGCGGGCGGGAGGTGAAGGGCGAGCTCGGGTGCCGCTGCCGCTGCCGCGGCGAAGCGAGGCTATGAACCGCCATCGCGCCGCGATGCAATGCGGGAGCTGCCCTCGCGGAGCTACTCGTACGTTGGTTTGAGCTGAAGAGATGCCCTGAACTGGCTGGCGGCAGATTGTTTTTTTTGCGGAGCAACGTGGGCTTATGCACACGTTGAAGCTGGTTGAGCGCGGAGCGTGGAGCGTGGAGTACGGTTGTGACGAGAGGGTGAGGCACCTGCAGGATTGGCGGGGTGATGCGGTGATGATGGCGGTGGGATTGGTTGGGGCCGGAGTTGGGAGTTGGGCGTTGGAGTTGGGAGTTGGAGTGGGGGTGTTGGTTTGATTGGGGATTTTGGGGGAAGACACCGCCAGGAATGGCGGTGCTACGGGTGGTGGGTCCGCTGCGCGGTTGTTGTTCTGGTGTCTTGGTCGCACCTGCCGGTGTTCCGGTCCTACGCTCGTTTCTCATGGCCCTCCTTTCCGGCAAAGTCGCGCTCATCGTCGGTATCGCCAACGAACGTTCTTATGCTTGGCATATTGCCAAGTGCATGCTTGAGCATGGCGCCAAGCTTGCGTATACCCACTTGCCGGGTGAGAAGAATGAGAACCGCACACGCCGGTCGCTTGAGGCGCTGGGTGTTGCGAAGCCGTGGCTGGTGCCGATGGAGGCCAGCAGCGATGCCGATATTGATGCGGCGTTTGCCAAGTTTGAGGCGGACCATGACCGGCTGGATGTGCTGGTGCATTCGATTGCCTTTGCGGACCGCACGTGGCTGGTGCCCGGCAACTTTATTGATACTCCGCGTGAGGCGTACAAGCAGGCGATTGATATTTCTGCATACACCCTGGTGGCGATGGGTAAGCGGGCTCGCCCTTTGATGGCCAAATCCGGAGGCGGCTCGATCATGTGTATGAGCTACTACGGTGGTGAAAAAGTTGTACCCGGGTACAACGTTATGGGTGTGGCCAAAGCCGCGCTTGAATGCTCTGCCCGGTACATGGCGTGGGAACTTGGGCCGGACAAGATCCGCGTCAACTCAATCTCTGGCGGCTATTTGCGCACGCTGGCTTCATCAGCGGTGGGCGGGGCGGATGCGATTACGAGCCATGTCGAGGCACACTCGCCCCTGCGCCGGAATGTGGATGGGTCTGAAGTGGGAACCACCGCGGTGTATCTGGCGAGCGATCTTTCTAGCGCGGTGACTGGCGAGACGATTTACGTTGATTGCGGAATCAATATTTTGGGTCTTTAAGAACTAGGTCTGTTAGAACTGGGTCTGTTAAAACTGGGTCTGTTAGAACTGGGTCTGTGTGATTCTGCGGGCTGAGCCGTGGCGACTTTTACTGCCAGATGGTTGCGGAGTCGTTCCATGCCGTTGGGGCGACCGTTGGCCCGGGGAGCTGGGATTGGTCGGGTGCAACGTGCGTGTGCGGTGAATCTGGGGTGGTGGCTGGTGCAGGGATTGTGGCTGGTGCAGGGACTGTGGCTGGCGCGGGGGTGATGTTGGCGGCTGCCGCCGCGGCGATGGCGAGTTCGGCCATTTTGGGTGCGAAGGCGAGTTTGGTGGGCCAGCCAAAGAGCACGCCGGGTGAGGCGGCATCGCTGAGCAATACTGGTTCATCGGGTCGGGTGCCATCGGGCATGAAACCCTCGGCACGATCCCAGCGGCAGGTGCTCCATTGCAGGTCTGATCGTGTGCCGATGCCCAGCCAAGGCAGGCAGGAATCAACTTCTTTTTTGGCCGCGGCGATTTGCTGCTGGGGTGAGCGGGGCACGCCGGCCTCGGCGATTTGGCCGCCGAGGTACCAGATGCGGCGGCCTTCTGCATCGTTGCTGGTGGTGATGGTGAGCCGGGGCAGGTTGCTGGCGGCGAGGCAATGGCCGTAGATTGCAGGGAGCGCGGGTGTGCTGGGCTTTGGGGTGGCCGCGGCTGCCACGGTGCGCACCATGACCATGTGCAGCGGGCGAAGTTGCATCCGAATGTTGGAAGCGCCGACGGAGGTGGCGATGTGCTGGTTGCCCGGGCCGGCGAGGGCGATGGTGAGGCGCGGGGTGAGGTGGAGTTCTCCGCCGGGGAGGGCGGCATTGGTGATGGTGGTGCGGCAGCCCTTGGGCGTGCGGACGATGTGGAGATTTTGCGGAGTGATGTGCCGGACGCGACCGCGGCAGAGTGTGAGGAGGCGGCTGAGCACGGCGGCGACATCGAGCACGGGCTCGCCGACGCGGTAGACATCGATGCGGGGCACACCGGCGAATGGTTCGGTGCGATGGCTGGGGGCAATGGAATCGACCGGTGTTCGCAGGACGTTTTTTGCGGCGAACGCTGCGATGCGTGAGAAGAGGCCGGGCGTTGTCCACAGCAGTGTGTGGTTACTTTGTACGGGGACGCCGGAGAGGTCAAGCTCACCGGTGCCGGCGAGGCAGGCGGTCCAGATTGGGGGCATGAGGGCGATGGCGCTGGCAGCGCGTGAGGCCTCGCCGGTGAGGGCGTACTTCATGCCGCCGTGGATGATGCCCTGTGCGCCGATGCTTTGCGTGATGCCGAGTGGGCCGGTATCGAGGCAGAGTACATCAAAGCCTTGTGCGACCATGCGGGCGCACGTCCACAGGCCGGCCACGCCGCCGCCGAGGATCAGGATGTCGGGTCGTGTCTGCACCGCGGATGGTTGGCGGGGGGAGAGGGCGGCTGGCCGGTAGAGGGCTTAGCCGATGCGTTCTTCTTTGCGTTGCCGGTTCATGAGCTGGCCGATTGCATCGATTGCATCGGTGCCCTCAAACAGCACGGCGTGCACGGCGGTGGTGATTGGCATATCAACTTTGAATTTGCGGGCGAGGTCAACAACGGAGCGTGTGGTGGCGACACCCTCGACGACGGAGCGGGAGTGGGCTAGGTAGTCATCAAGCTTTTTGCCGCGGCCGAGGGCTTCGCCGCAGGTGCGGTTGCGGCCTTCGGGCGAGAAGCAACTGGTGGCGAGGTCTCCGACGCCGGTGATGCCAAAGAAGGTGTCGGGCGAGGCGCCCATGGCCAGGCCAAGCCGCGAGATCTCCGCTAAGCCGCGGGAGAGCAGGGCGCTTTTGGCGTTGGAGCCGGCGGCTAGACCATCAAGAATTCCGGCGGCGATGGCGATGACGTTTTTCATGGCACCGGCGAGCTCGACACCGATTAGATCTTGTGAGGTGTAGATGCGCATCCAGCGGGTGGTGAAGAGGATTTGGACGTACTTGCGGAAGGCTTCGTTGTCGCTGGCGGCCACCATGGTGGCGGGGAGGCAGCGGGCCAATTCACTGGCGATTGTGGGGCCGGAGAGTGTGCCGAGTGGGCGTGAGGCGGTGTCGGGGTTGTCTGCCAGAACTTCGGCGATGATTTGGGTTGGTCGAAGGAGCGTGCCGTTTTCTATGCCCTTGGCCACGCTGAGGATGGCGGCCTTGGGCGGGACAAAGCCTGCGATGGCGTCCCACACCGAGCGGCTGTACTGCACGGGGATGGCAGAGATGATCAGGTCGGCATCGGCTAGGGCTTCACGGGCTTTGATCGTGACTTTGATGTTGTCGGGCAGGACTATGCCGGGGAGGCGGTCGCTGCGACGGGCCTGGGCGAGGTTTGCGGTGTCGTCAGCGTTGTGGCCCCAGAGGCGAACGATGGGCCGGACGGTGGGGTAATCGGCCGCTGCGGCGGAGGTGAGTTTTGTTCCGTTGGATGATTCTTTGCCACCGGATTGAAATGGCGCTGCGCTGCGGCTGGTGGATGGGCCCGCTTGCGACTCGGACATGATGGCGCTGCAGACCATGCCCATCTGGCCGATGCCGAGCACGGTGACCTTTGGTGCGGCGGGATCGGCCACGAATGGGTAGTTGGAAGCGGAATGAGAGAAGGGATCGGCCATGGCGGATTTGGAGTCAGGAACGGTCATCGGCTGGGAAGTGATGATCGGCGCAACGATAGCGGCCAGCATCGCTGCTGGCCGCTGATTGGGTGTTGTGATTGGATCAGGGACGGGAAAAACTGCCTTCAGGCCTTGGCGTGGGCAAAGGGTTTAGGCTTCGCGGATTTCGTTATCCTCAGCGCGCTTGGCCCGCTCGTAGCGGCGGCCGGTTTGGTGGCTAGCGCTGCCGGGCTGACCGTGGAGCAAGCCGGCTTCCAAGGCGATACGGGCGAGCTCGACCCGGTTGCGGGCGCCGAGCTTTGCACCGATGGAGAGGCGATGAGCCTCAACGGTTTTGCGTGAGCGGAAAAGCTGCTTGGCGATGGCGGCGGTGGTCATGCCCTGTGCGATGAACGAGAGAATCTCGAGTTCGCGTGGGGTGAGCACGCCGAGGCGGCCGTGGTCAACATGCTTTGCTTCGGTCTCGTCGGCGTTGCCGAGGGAACGCTCACGATCTGCGGTGTTGTAGCCGCGGCAGACGAGGAGGACCTTTGATGGTTCGCCGATTTTGTCGGAGTGGAGGGGGCGGAGGACGGTGCGGGTGCGGACGCCCTTCCAGATGCCGTAGAGGACGAGTGTTCGCTGGGTTGCGGCGACGCGGCGGACGAGCTCGAGGCGTTCATCGGCGAAGTCGGCCGGGAAGATCTCGTGGAGGGTCTTGCCGAGCGCATCGGGCGTGAGTGCAGCGCCGACCCACCAACTAAGGGTGGGGCTGACGAAGAGGATTTTGCCGTCGGCTGAGATCACGGCGACGTCTGCGCCGGAATCTTCAACAAGGGAGGTCCAAGCTAGAGCGCTGGCTCCGGACGAATGGGATGCGATTTCATTAATGTCTTGCATGGTGTTTGGCCTTTCCCATCCGGATCCTGCCTTAGATTACTGCTCAACTAACAATACGGTGCGGCGGTAGACGATGTGAGGGAAAAGAGCGTTTTAGCGGAAAGTTTCTAGGGTTATTACTCCCTGTCGTTGGATGTGGATTGGATTGAAACACCACCGGTTATTCGCCGCGGACTGTGGAAAATTTGACTCTTGATCGACTGAAAGATGCGTATATTTGGGCCGGGTGCGGATAAGTGTCAACGATTCGGCAGAAAAAACGGCCTGCGGCCTGCATAAACTGGGGGAATCCCGGGAAAAACAAGCGATTGAATGATTGTAGACGACAAACCCTGAGGAGTCTGTCGATGAGACGAATTTCTTCCGGGTGGGCTGCTACCAGGGAAATTGCACGCAAACGCGAAATCCTTAGCTTTGTGAGCCCGAGGGAGACTCGTGTTCAAAATCGGTGTCCAAGCACGAGTGAAGGCCGCGGTCAAAGCCCCAGCATGAGGCGCTCGGGTCGTTCGAGACCGTTTTTGATCGCCACGAGGAACTGCACGGCATCTGATCCATCGAGAATTCGGTGGTCGTATGACAGCGCGAGGTACATCATTGGCCGCAGGGCGATTTCACCTGGCTTGTCGGGGTGCTCAACCGGGCGGTTTTTGATGGCGTGCATGCCGAGGATTGCTGACTGTGGTGAGTTGAGGATTGGTGTGCTGATGAGGGAGCCGAAGACACCGCCGTTGGTGATGGTGAAGGTGCCGCCCTGGAGATCATCGAGCGTGAGCTTTCCGTCACGGGCTTTTAGGGCGAGGGCTTTGATTCCGGATTCAACATCGGCAAAGGAGAGGCCGTGGCAGTTGCGGAGCACGGGCACGGTGAGACCTTTGGGGGTGCTCACAGCGACGGCGATGTTTACGTAGTCGTGGTGCTCAATTTCAATACCGCCGGTGGCGCTGCTGACGAGGTATGAATTGACTTGGGGGAATTGGCGGAGCGCCGCCGATGCGGCTTTTACGAAAAAGCTCATGAAACCAAGGCCAACGCCGAGCTTTTTCTCAAACTCTTCTTTGTATTTCTTGCGCAGCTCCATGACTGCGGTCATGTCAACCTCGTTAAACGTGGTGAGCATGGCGGCGTTGTGCTGGGCTTGGACCAGACGCTCGGCGATGCGCTGGCGCAGGGTGGTCATGGCGACGCGACGGGTGCCGCCGGCGGGGGCACCGTTTGGGCTGGCGGAGGCGGACTTGGCGGCGGCTGTGACGGTTGTGGCGGGCGCGCTAGTGAGCGTGCCGGTGGGGGGAGTTGCAGCGGCTAGGACATCGTCTTGGCGGATGCGCCCGCCGGCGATGGCGGGTTGGAGGCTGGCGATATCTACGCCGCGCTCTTTGGCAAGTTTTTTGGCCAAGGGGGTTGCGCGGACATCAACGACAACGCCGGGAGCCTCGACGGGAGCGCGGCCGTTGGAGGCGGCCGGGGCGCTTGCGGGTGCAGCAGCGGCGGTTGAGGTACCGGCCGGGTCAACCGTGTCGATGGTGGACGGAACGGCGACGGTGTCGCCGACTTTGACGGAATGCTTCAGGACGCCGTCGGCAGGGGCGCTAATTTCAGCGGTGATTTTATCGGTTTCTAGGTCGAGGACCACTTCATCACGTTTCACGGCGGACCCATCGGGCTTATGCCACTTCAGCACTACACCAGTGCGGACGCTTTCGCCCATTTCGGGGATCATGATGTCTACGGCCATGCTTGCAACCTCGCGAATATCGAAGGGAAACTTCTTGCTGCCGAACGGGAACCTCTATCTTGGACATGGTAGCGGGTTTGAGCGGCTTTTGTGGGTTGAAAGTCCGGATATGGAACGATGAAGCGCTCTGGCGGGCGGGCGAGGCAGCTTGGAACAGGAAGGATGAAGATCGCCAGCTTACCTTACGGACGGGAATTGATGCCACACCATGACCCTGCGACCGGGGCGGCGATGCCCGGCGGCAGCTTGGTGACTTGGGGGAGCGTGATTGGTACCCCGTCTTGGCTTAGCGCGCCGAGCACAGCCATGCAGGCGGCCTCACGTTCGTGCAGCCCGATTCCAACTGAGTCACCGCTTTGCACGGTCGTGCCCGGCCCGGCTTTGATCGCCCGAGTGATTTCGCTGAGCATGCCCTGGTTGTTGGCGCCCCCGCCAAAACAAGTATGCGAGCGAGATTATTCCTGCCGGTCGCGTGGACGAGCGTGCGTCCGATCGTGCCGCCAATGGCGGCACAAGCGGTTGCGCACAAGTCTGGTCCGGTCAGAGGGTCCTTCCAGTTGCCGAGCCATCGTTCCATCTCATCGCCGGTGCCGAGTGATCGCCCGTCTGAGGCATGGGCATTGCACAGGGCTGCAAGCTCTTCCTGGGCCTGCGAGTTTGGCTTGCCGCGGAGAGCTGCTGCACCGCCGCGGTCAAACGGCTCGCCAAGAGTGAGGCGGGCGATTTTGTCCAGGACGTGATTGCATACGCAGACATCGCCGGCGGTGATGTGCTCCGGTCCGCGGCCGCTGCGCAGCATGGTGTAATTGACAAAGCCACCGAGGTTGACGATTGCGGTGCAGTCATCGGGTTGATCGGCGGAAGCCGCATCCTGGCCAAAGAGCACCCAGTCTGCCAGAGGGGTTATGGGAGCGCCTTGCCCGCCAGCGGCTAGGTCAGCGGCCCGCAGATCGCTGACTACTGGCACTTGGAGCTCGTGAGCCACTACCGCAGGCGAACACAGTTGCCATGAAACCGGC
>JBBRKQ010000112.1:0-12259 GCA_038231815.1 Phycisphaerales bacterium | reverse complement strand
GGAATGGCTCGCGGCGAGGGTTTGGGTTTTGGGGTTGGTGGAAAAGGGCGGTTTTGTTGGGGTTTTTTGAGTTTTTGGGAAAAGGGCCGCCGCATGTTTTTGGGGCGGGAGGGTGGATTGGAGCGGCCGGGCGTGTGGGGCTGGGTGGTTGCTTGCGCGTGGGTGGGCATGAACCGCGGCTTGGGTGGGATTGTGGTTGGATCGCTGGGCCGCGGCGGGGAGAGGGGTATGGGTTCCGGAGGCTGGCTTGCGGAGCTCACGGCGGTAACGGTTACGGTCGTGCTCGCTTCGTGCGGAAGGCAGCGGATTGTGCGAGGTTGGTGGGTCAGAGCGGTTGGTGCTTACGAGGCGGCACGGGAGGCCGATGGCTTCGACGGTGGTCGTGGGTTTTTGGAAGCGGTGGGCTTCGCTCACGGTACGCTACCGCGTACCGCTCTTAGGGAGGGTGGGTGGTTGCGTGTGGGGCTTGCTGCGTTAGCGGCTACGGTCGTGCGGACTTCGTGCGGAAGGCAGCGGATTGTGCGAGGTTGCTGGGGTGGGGTGGTTGGTGCTTGTGGGGCGGCACGGGAGGTGGCGGGCTTCGACGGTGGTCGTGGGTTTGTGGAAGCGGTGGGCTTCGATCACGGTACGCTACCGCGTACCGCTCTTAGGGAGGCTGGTTGGTTGCGGTGCTGCTGGCTATGGGCGTGCGCACTTTGTGTGGGGGGAATCGGAGGCTGTCGGGTTGGTGGGTCGGGGCACGACTTTCAAAACGCCGAACGCCGAGCGCGTCGGTTTTCTGCTGCGCCTGCTCTTTGACATTACCAGCACGCTCGCCCACGGTACCCTTCCGGGTACCGCTCTTAGTGGGGGAGATTGGTGGGGGTGCTTTGTTTGCCGCATTCTGGGCAAGGAGAAGTTGTGAGAAGGCCGGCTCGCGGGTAGTTGCAGTTGGGGCATGCCAGCGTGTTTGCGAGGGCGCGGAGGTGTTGGCGCCGACGGATGGCGAAGGTGGCTAGACCGAGCCCCAGTAGAGGAGCGGGCCAAAGAGGCACCTGCAGAGACTGGACTTGGGCAACGCCTGTGACGTTGGTAAGTGTGAGCATTGGCCAGGGCCACCACAAAAGACGATCAAACTGCGGCGATGGGTGGGTGACCGAAAAGCCGGGCATGAAGTACGAGCCGCGGGGGGTGGCCCAGAGAAAGTTCAAGGATGCGGCGGCGGCGCGCACCTACTGCTCGGAGATGTGGCGGAGGATTTCGAGCACGCCGTGCACTTCGGGCGATGGGGCGATGAAGTGGGCGTGCTCTTTAATGGCGGGGCTTGCGTTGGCGGGGCAGGCGAAGAAGGCGACGCGCTCGGCGATGCCCTTGTCGGTGGGAGTGTCGCCGATTCCGGCGAGGCGAGATTTATCAATCCGGGTTTGGGCCAGCATGCGATCAAGCCCGGTGCCTTTGCTGATGTGGGCCAGGTCGCAGTTGATGTAGAGCCACGTCATACTGACGCGGAAGGGCCAATGACGGGTTTGGCACTCGGATGCGACCTCGGGCATGATGCTGCGTAAGAAAGCCGTGTCCGGGTGGTAGAGCGTGACTGATGCGGTTTTGCCGGGCTGCTGGGTGACACCGAGGTTTGCGTATTTGGTGCGGCACCAGCGTGAGAGCTCCCCCACTGCCTCGAGGTTGCCGCCGGTGATGGCGGGATCAAGCTCATAGGCGTTGGTACCGGGGTGGTAGACCCATGCGCCATTCTCGCAGACGCAGGGCATGATCGAGTTTTGGATCAGGCGGCACATGGCCTCTGCAAATGGCTGTGGGCGGCCGGTGCAGACGGTGACCACGGGGCGGTCGCCGCGGGCGATGGCCTGGGTGTTGTGGGCGGCGACCTGGGTGAGGCCGGGAAGATCAAAGGGTGTGGCGGATTCTGGCGAGAGGCAGCCGTCGATATCACAGATGACAAGGTCGTACGTGCGGATGGGCAGGGTTCCGGGCATAAGCAGCGAGGGTAGTGGGACTGCTGAGGGTTTGGGTTGGGCTACGCTTTTTGGCAGTGGCGGTACAGACCATGAGACCGAACCGGCAAAATGCAGTTGGATGGCAGGTGGCGGGACTAGTGGCGGCATTAGTGGTGGCACTAGTACCGGCACTGGTACCGGCACTAGTACCGGCAATGGCGACTGCGCTGTGGGCGGGGTGGACGGCGCTGCCGGCGGCACGTGGGACGGTGGCCGATACCACGGTGGCAGAAAATGTACGCACGGGGCTGATGTTTGCGAGTGGTGAGCCGCGAAAAGATCGCTTGGATGAGACGAGGGCGGGTGTGACGGGGCCGAGAGGCGACGGACCGCTGGAAGGACGGGTGAATGAATCCGAGCCGCGCGCGGGGCGGGTGATTGTGGGGATGCAGCCGGGATTGCCATATCTGCCGCTGATGGTGATGAAGGATTTGCGGCTTGTGGAACGGCAGGCGGCCAAAGTTGGGCTGGGGGATGTGACCATTGAATACAAGATGATTTTGGGTGCCACACCAGCGACGACGGCGGTGCTTAGCGGCGAGGTGACGGTGATGGCGATGGGTGTTCCGGCGGCGATATCGGTTTGGGACCGGACCAGGGACAACAGGAGAGTGAAGGTGATTGGAGCGGTGTGCGCCGCACCGATGTACTTGAACACGACGAACCCGCAGGTTAAAGGGATTGAGGATTTTACGAGAGCGGACCGGATCGCACTGCCGTTTATTCGTACATCTACGCAGGCTGTGGTGCTGCAGATGGCCGCAGCGCAGAAGTTTGGCATACGGCAATACACCGACTTAGATGACCTGACGGTGAGCATGACCCACTTGACGGCGACGCGGTATTTACTTGAAAGGAACGGGGGGATTACGGCGAGTTTTTCAAGCCCGCCGTATCAGGAGTATCAACTGCGGAGCAGAGCGGTTGTGGTGAAGCGGGTGATGTCAAGCTTTGATGTGCTGGGGGGGCCGGCGAGTTTTATTGTGGCTGTTGCCGATGAGCGGTTTGCCACCGAGCGGCCGCAGTTGTTTGAGGCGGTGTACGCGGCGCTTTGCGAAGCGCAGGAGATGATTGCGGCGGATCCATCACGGGCAGCCGGGATTTTTGTGCGGCTGACCAAAGATGCGGAAAGGGTGGGAACAAATGATTCTGCGCGGGGCGGGGCACGGGCGGGCGATGGTGCAGGAGCAACCCCCGACGAGCTGACGGCTGCCGCGGTAAATGAGCGGTCGCGCATTACGACCTTGCTGTCCAACCCGCTGGTGAGGTTTGACATTGCGCCGCAGCGGATGATGACGTTTGCGAATTTTCTGCACAGCGTGGGGACGATTGGCCGGGCGCCAAAGGGCTGGGAAGAGCTGTGCTTTGGGCGTGTGCACGGGGAACGGGGGAGTTAGAGGGTTGAGCAGGACGGTGACTGAGAGGTTGGCGGCGGAGGCAGGCGGGCGAAGGGTGAGATGCTGGTTGTTCGCACGATTGGGGTGATTGCTGTTTGCAAGTGGGGAGTGGAAGCGCGGGGGAGATGGTCGGATGGTCGGATGGTCAGAAGGTCAGAAGGTCTCCTGAAGACGGGTGAGCTTCGGGCCAGTGGGGGGTTTACCTTTCGGCGGCTTTTAGTAGTTCGACGGCTTTGTCGAGTTGTTCATCGCGGCCGGCTTTGATGCCGGCGATGGTGGGGTGGACGATGTGCTGGGGCGTGACGCCGATGCCGTGGTAGGGGCTGCCATCATCTTTGGTGAGGCGCATGCCGGTGAAGATGACGTTGTAGCCTCCGGGGAGGGAGATAGTGTTGATGTTGCCGTTGGTGCCGGCGGTTTGCTCACCGACGATGGTGCCGAGTTTGAGTGATTCGATGATGCTCATGCAGCTCTCGGCGTAGCTGATGGCGGAACCATCGGTGAGGAACGCGATGTTGCCTCGGATGCGCGGGGTCTTTGGGCGCAGTTCCCAAGGGCCCACGTTCTGCCAGGTGAGACCGGAATCATCGGGGCGGACTCTGATGGGAACGAGCATTTGCAGGGAGCGGGAGGAGCGTTTGACGAGGTGGTCTAAGAGGTCTTTACCGGCGGAGTCCGGGTAGCCGCGGAGGTCGAAGACAATGCCCTTGGCGGCTGCGAGCTCATCGATCGAGGCGACTAGATCTTTGGTTTTGAGTCCATCGAGGTTGCAGTAGAGAATGCCGGGGGCGAGTTCGGTGCCGCTGGTGGGCTTGTCGATGGCGGGGAGAAGGGCATCGGGTGCGACGCGGTTTACGCGTACGAGGAGATCTTTCTCGTCCCGACGGATCAGGATCTCAGCACGGTTTGGTGTTGCCATCGCGGCGAGACGTCGGAGGATGACGGAGTTGATCCAGCCGGGCGTTGCGCCGGAAGTCTCGGCCCGGTAGCGGGCGATGAGCTTGTCGATTGGTTCACCGTTGATGGCCAGGAGGATGTCACCTTTGCGGAGGGATTCGGGGCGGAGCGTGACCTGCCGGCTGATGATGACCTTGCCATCGGCCCAGCGCAGCGGGAGTGGCAGGACGGTGGCTTCGGTGAGGGCGGGGGCGAAGACGTTGCCGTGCCCATCCTGGAGTTTGGCGATCATGCGGCGGAGGATGGAGAGATACTCGAGCTTGTCTTTGGCGGTGGAGGTGGAGGTGGAGGTGGCAGCATCATCGAGCGCGGCATCGAGCGCTTCGGGCCAGTTGACCGGGCGGTCTTGAAAATAGGGATAGAAGAGGTTCAGGACGGTCCAGGCTTTGAGCACACCGGCGAGGCGGACGGTGCGGTCATCAGCGGTGGCGGACCAATAGTCGGGGCGATTTGGCGTGGTAACAGCGGTGGTGCGGGGTGGGGCTGCTTTATCTTGCGGGCCTTGGGTAGAGCCGGAAGAATCGCACGGGAGTGTGAGCGGGATGGTGAGGGTGATGCCGCGGCCAAGGTCGCAGGAGAAGGGAGCGGCTGCCGCGGCGATTTTTGAGCGTTCGGGAGGTGTGGACTGATGCTCAACGATGCGGCGCGAGGAGTAGATGGAGCCTTCCATTGCCAGGCCAACGCCGAAGTGCTGCATGGCGGCGTTGTGGGTGGCCCATGAGGGGCGAGGGGCAGGCTCGGCCGCGGGCTGCTTTGGTGGCGCGAGCTGCTTTGGTGGCGCGAGACCGGCGATGGAGAGTACGGCGGTGCTGGAGAATTGCGAGGCGAAGGCTTGGAGTGTGGCCAGGAGTGCGGCCTGGTCGGCGGCGGGCTCGGCATCATCAAGCAGGCGGATGAGGGCGAGATCAAAGTTGGCGGAGTCGGTCTGGTCGCAGCGTGAATCTGGATGGAAGTGGCGGAGGATGGCGACCAGCTTGCCAGCGGCGATGAGGTTCTGCCTTGCCGAAGCGCTGAGTGGGGCGGCGGGTTTGTTGCCTTGGTCACCATCGACTACGGCGCGGAGCCGGGGTTGGGCCATGAGCACGGTTGCGCCGGGCGGGCCGAAGAGCATGCAGCCGAGCGTGATGGATTCGGCATCATCATCAATTTGAGCGGTGATGGCGTAAGGTTTGAAGTTGCCGGGCTTGATGGGGCGGTCACCCATGTTGTCAAAGAAACCTTTTTCGCCGGATTTACGATCTACCCGGAGCCAGAGCTGGGCGCGGAGGGCGGATTCATTGACTCGGACATCAGCGGTGAAGCGGATGGTCTGACCGGCGAGATCTGCGGCTGGAAACGAGAGGAGCACGTTGCCGAAGGGGGAGTCCTCTGCTGCTTTTGGAGCTGGCGTGGCGGCGGGTCCATCGGCTGGCGTGGCGGCGAGCGGTGGGCTTGCTGCACTTTTGAGAGTTGGCTTTGCAAGCTCAATGGCGATGGTGCCAGGACTTGGACCTTCGACGAGACGGGCGATGAAGTCGGGGGTGGTCAGGATCCAGGGCGGCGGGAGAGACTCCGTCGGCAGTTTGGCTGGCGTCGCGGGGGTGATGGAGGGGAGGGCGGGGAGGGAGCGGAGTGGTGGCTGTGCGAGCGCTGGCGGTGATGCGCAGAGGCAGAGCACCAGGATGAGAGTGAGCGGGCAGAGCAGGCATGCTGCGGCAATGGCGAAGGGGCGAAGCATGAAGGAGGGTACGGGGAGCGGAGGCATAACTGATGCAGTGGGCAAGCAGTGGAATAGAGGCGTTGGCGTGGTGGCGAGTGCGTGCTGGTGTGGGGAGGGTGCTGAGTTAGGGCGCAGGGCGGATGGCGCTGCGAAAACTTGGGCATGATGCAGGTTGGCACGCAAAAAACAAAGACACCCCCGACTTGCGGTCGCGGGGTGCATTTTGGACTGTTGTCCAAAAAAACCTGATTACCTGTGCCGCGGGTGTTACCCGAAGCGTGGGGCTCGGCCGAGGTATTTTTCAACCTGGGCGTCACTCCGTCGAGCTTGCCTCAGCGGCGAAGCCCCCAAGTAGACCCAAATTGGGTTGATCCCAACGTCCATCCAGAAAAATGCGTCACTGGATCACCTCCTTTCGGAAAGGGTCTGTCAAGCTGCCACCGGGAAGGATGGTTCCCGATCGCCTGAGGTTCCCCCGCGGAACGACTTCCGCGGCACATCGCGCAACACCGGCTCGCTGCAGCAGGCCGTGGTTGCTCGTCGCACTCGCTTTGTGAACCGTCCGACACTTGTCGGGCGTGCATGTTCACTGACGGGTGCGATGCAGAACTCTATTCGCCCGAACGTGGCGGGCGGTTCACAAAAAGAAATCCGCGTGAAAAGATTTTTTTTACCCGGCACTCGGGTGGCGGTTATCCGTCCTTGTCATCTGTGATGTTGCCATCGGAACGCTCAGCATCGACAGCCTTGAAGGTGCCCTTTTTGTTCTCGGCCTCCACGTATGCCTTGAACTCCGTCATTTTGTAACTCACAAAGCAAAATACGTGGTGCAGCGTCATGTGCTCCATGTCGGCGGTGTCTTTGGGAGTGTCTTTGCGAAGGCGATCCAATTCTGCCAGCAGTGATTCAGCCCGCATTTGTAGTCCTTTTCAATCGGTCTTGGTGGTTCTGAGGTTCCGTCGCGGCGGCGGCACCGTGCGACATTGTTTGTTTCGTATCTTACCCGAATTACCCAGCTTGCCATTGTTTACTTCGCTTGTGGCCATGGCCCTGACCACTTTTTATCATTGTCGCCACGAACACGGCGCTGAGCAGCAGCACGATGCACGGGCCGGTCTGGGCATCGGTCTCGATACTGAGCCAGAGGCCGCCCACCACACCGGTTATCGCCACAACCACTGCAAGCACCAGCACCCGGCCGAGTGTGCGGCTGATGCGCAGGGCGATGGCGCCGGGCAGTACCAGCAGTGCGGTGGCGAGCACTACGCCGCAAATCTTCATCGCTGTTACTGTTGCCACGGCCAGCAGTGTCATCAGCACTGTTCGCGCCACCAGTACTGGAACGCCAAAGGCGGGGGCGCTTGCTTCATCAAACGTCCAGAAGAGTACCACACGCCGGAACCACCACAGCACACCGGCTGAGGCGACGAGCACGCCCAGCGAGACCCAGACATCGGTCCAGCTTGAGGTGGCCACGGAGCCAAACAGAATTGATTCCCAGCTGCGCTGCGCTTCGGCAATTCCCCTGCTTCGGGCTAGGGTGCTGGCGAACTGCACGAGTAACCCTCCTGCCGCCATTGCTGCGACTAAGAAGAGCCCGATGCCGGTATCAACCTGCACGGATTTGGCGGATCGTTTGTCGCCCACGGCGGCCATTCCGAGCGCACAGAGCACACAGAACAGAACCACGATCACAAACTCGCCAACGGAGCCTTGACCCAGCGCAGCCCCAACACCACTGCCCGCGGCCAGCACGGAGATGACCGCGGCAAGCCCGATGCCGCCAAATGCGGAGTGGCTTACCCCTTGGCCCACAAACGCCAGGCGCTTTAGCACCACCAGCACGCTGAGCATTCCGCACAGGACCGCAACAATTACACCAGCGAGTAGCGGTGTGAGTAGAAGTTGAAACGAACTCCATGAATCTAGGTACTCGGAGATTTTCACGGGGCACCCCCACTGCTTTGCCCGGCGGGGTGCTCACCGTGAGGCTTGGGCTTGGCGGTGATTCCTAACTGCACGGGTACCACATCACCTGTTGCAGCGGCACCCGCTGCGACTGCGCACGCACCCAGCCCGCTCGGAACTGGGCACGGTTCATCCGGGCCGTGGGCGTGAATGTGTATTCCGGCGAGGCCTGCGACATCGTGGCTAAACAGCTCCGCCAGCACTGCGGGGGTAAGGCCCTGCGGGCTCATGTGGCTGTGCAGCCGGCGCGAGAGGCACGCGACGCGATCACACCCCGCTGCGATTGCCCGCAAATCATGACTGACGATCAGCAGCGTGAGCCCGAGCTGCTGGTGCACTGTCGTTAGCAGCTCTGCGAATTGTGCTTGTCCGGCGGCATCAATGCCGACGGTTGGCTCATCGAGCACCAAGAGCTTTGGCGTGCACGCCAGTGCGCGGGCGATGAGCGCCCGCTGCAATTGCCCGCCGGAGAGCGCGCCGATCGGCCGCTCTGCCAGTGCGCCCAGGCCTACGAGGTCAATAAGCTCATCTATGCGGGCAAGCACTGCTGCGGGCACGCTTTGCCATGGCCGCAGCCGCCAGCTTGCTGCCAAAGTCACAACCTGCCGGACCGAGAGTGGGAAACCGATTTCCGCCTCATTGCGCTGGGCGACGTACCCGATGAGGCCGGCCTCGCGGGCTACTTTGGGCTCTTGGCCGAAGATTTTAATATTGCCCGACTGCATGGGCAACAAGCCTAATACCAACTTTAAGAGCGTGCTCTTGCCACCGCCATTTGGACCCAGAATTCCCAGCCGCTCACGCTCACGCACTTCAAGTGCGATGCCCTCCAGCGCTGGCTGGTCCAGCCCCGGATAGGTAAAGCTCAGATCACGCAGTTCAACGGCCACGGTCGACACGGTGCATTATTCCACGTTCACCAAGGTCAAAAGCCGCGACACGCACCAAATGGGATTATTTTGCCGGAGCAGCATCCGGCAAGCTTGCTGCGATTGCGCGCAAGTTGTTCCGCATCATCGCGAACCAATCGCCGGTACCCAATGGGTCAAGCATCGCCGTCTTGACGCCGGTTGCTTCCGCGATTCGCTTGCCCGCGGCCTCGGAGAGTTGCGGCTCCAAGAACACGGTTGTCAATCCCTCTTGCTTGACTGTCTCGGCTGCCAGCTTGAGTGAAGCCATTGTGGGCTCGGCTGCGCTTAAGCCTTTGAGCGCCACGGTTTTTAAGCCATAGCGGTTTGCCAAGTGGCCCCAGGCATCATGCGTCACCACGATTGTTCGGTGCGTTTTATTGGCCAGCAGTGCCTTGTACTCTGCATCAACGCCGCGAATTTCGAGTGTTACGGCTGCGACTCGCTCTGCTATTGCCGCGGTGATTTGGGGATGCTGCGTTTTGTCGGCGGTGCGAGCAATCAGCGCTGCGGTGGTGGCGGCTCCGATTTGCGCAGCGAACTGCTCCATGAGCACCGGATCAAGCCACACATGCGGATCGCTGCCGGCGTGCTCATCACACGCTTCACCCGGCGCGTGATCGTGCGTGTGGTCGTGCGCGGGGGCTTTTCCGCTACCAGTCTTTGCTGCGGCGGGCTTCTCATCATGCTCGTGGGCCCCATCGGCTTCGGGCATCATGGTTGCCACCCCACGCGTTGCCCTTGGATTTGCCAGTAGCGATTTTTCAACCTGCGGCTCTAGCGCCTCGCCAACTCGCACCACCAGATCTGCCTTTGCCAGCAGCCTTAGCTTGCCGGGCGGAATTTCATAGCCGTGCTCGCTGACGCCGTTTGGTATCAACTGCTCGATCGCCGAGCCTGCGGGCACGATTCGCGCTGCGATGCCGCGGAGCGGGCCGATGGTGACGACCACATTTAGCTTTGCAAGATTTACGTCCTGCCGCTGGGCTTCAGCCAGCATCCCGCTTGCTGCGGCTGCGTGGGCGATGCTCCCAGCTTTGGCCAACCCAAACGAGGGGAGCGAGGCGGCGAGCAGGCCTGCAACCCACAGCGCCCGCCGCGGCGACTTTGAATGACCAAACTGGGAAGAAAACTGATTCATAAAACACCGATTGTTCTGGAAGCCGAACCGAACGCAGCGCCGAGGCGACGCCTGCCTACTTGCAACCATGTTGCAAATACTACGCCCATCCCGCCCGCGGGTTCGCAACCGTGCCAAATCCGACCCCGCCTAGGCCCCCACCCACACTGGAAACTGGACCCAGCCCGGGCTAAGACGTACCATGTGGTTCGAGACGGGGCGATAGCTCAGTTGGTAGAGCGCTTCGTTCGCAATGAAGAGGTCGCGTGTTCGACTCACGTTCGCTCCACTTCCCGTCTGTTCACAAACCCGGCAAACGCCGGGTTTGTGCGTTTTGCAGCGAGCGGGAACCCGGGGAACGACTGCTGCCGCGGCCTCTGGGCCACTCCCCCGGCTGTGGTGGGCTTGTTTGCCGGATCGGCGGAAAGTCTGCCGCGGACTCGACATTTGGGCTTGGTTTGTGTAAAGTCTGTCTGAGTAAGCCCAGGTGGCGAAATTGGCAGACGCACTACCTTGAGGTGGTAGAGCCTTCACCGGCATGCAGGTTCAACTCCTGTCCTGGGCATTTGCTGAGAGGCAAAGAGTACGAAGGCGGTTTCCGGATGGAAGCCGCCTTTTTATTTGGATTGTGAGCGGAGGGGGCTTGGGATGGGGGCTTGGGATGGGGGCTGGGATGGGGGCTGGGATGGGCACGCTGTTTTTGGTGTTGGCTTGCTTTTATGTGGCGATTTGGTAGGTCACGGAGTGGCGGAATTGGGGGTGTGGGGTGGGGCTGGGTTGTTTGCTTGTTTGCTGTGCGGCCGATCGGTTGAGGACGCGGCTGAGGTTGGCGGCGAGCGGGTTGGCGAGCGGGTTGTCAGCAGCATGGGCTATGGGGGGGGCCAAGCTGCCCACTTTCGTTTGGGGCTGCACGGCCATCACGCCGCGACGTATCAACAAACCTCGAGTTGGATGCCCGCAGCGCTGGCGGCTTTGGCTTGGCGAAGCAGTTCGCCGGTGGTGGTTTCATTTACATATTCCTCGCCGCGATGGTCGCAGAGTAGCGAGGGAATATTTTTAAAAGCAATCGTGACCCCGGCAGGGTCAGGCAGGATGACGCTGGTTTTTCCCGGGAGTGTTTGGCCGAGCTTGCACATGGGCCACTTCATGGTTTTTTTCTCACGCGGATGGTTGCCTCCCCACTTCCACCGTTAGTCGGTTGTCTCGTACGCGGTGATGACTGCGGAATGTACTCGCAGCAACCAGCGCAACGACGATGCGGACTGGGGAAGGGTCTGTCCAGCACGAAGGCAGCCGCGAGGGATGAGGCAGGTTGTTCGTGCTCTTTTCGATGGTGTGGCCATGCTCAAGCACCCCTGGACCCTTAGCCTTTGCACTGTCGCAAGTGAACACCTGTGATCAGATTGTGTGGTTGGGCCGTATAACTCAAAACTGCTTGCTTTTAAGCTTGTTTTTAGCGGTGAAGCTCTCGGCTAAAGCTCCTATCTTTACACGATTAGGCTCTGGTTTACACTCGCCCCACAGTTTGGCACGTGGTACGATTTGGCTGGACGCATCGGCGCAGCGCAGGTGCCACTGAAGGACCCCGCAAAAAAACCCGTGACTTCTTTGTTTCAGGCCATGACCTTGGCGAGCCAACCCATGACTTTGCTCAGCCAAGGCATGACCGGGTAAACATTTCCCATGACCTGCGCGAGCCAAGGCATGAGAACGTTTCGCAGGGTCATGGGGTGGAAGATAATTGACACGACTTACAGGAGAGTTTCCATGAACACAAACAGCAGATCCATGACCACACCACCGAAGCCCACGACAGATGCAGTCATCTTGGCGGCAGCAAAGGCCCCACGCTGGCTTGCCGCCTTGGGCATTGTCTTGGCAACGGCCTGGCCCGCGCTGGCCCAGTGCCCGACGAACTTCGCCCCGGCTGCGAACTTCGCGGTGGGCAGCATCCCGTACTCCGTGGCCGTGGGGGACTTCAACGGCGACGGCAGGCCCGACCTCGTCGTGGCAAACTACTTCAGCAACAACGTCTCCATCCTGCTGGGCACGGGCACGGGCACCTTCGGTGCGGCGACCAACTTCGCGGTGGGCACCAACCCGTACTCCGTAGCCGTGGGGGACTTCAACGGCGACGGCAGGCCCGACCTCGCCGTGGCGAACTTCAACAGCAACAACGTCTCCATCCTGCTGGGCACGGGCACGGGCACCTTCGG
>JBBRKQ010000111.1:0-12277 GCA_038231815.1 Phycisphaerales bacterium | reverse complement strand
GTTGAACCTTCCTTCGCCATCGTGATAAACAGCTCGCCCGGTTGGCCATCCTCGTACAAGCCAACCGTCAAATAACCCTCATGACCAGCGATGTTGAACTTGTGCGTAATGCTCGACCGTGTATCGGCCAGACGACGACGCATCGGACGCTCAACAACCTTCTCAACGATCTTCTCCACCTCGCGGATCACAATCGTCTCAATGGCCTTGACCGTCTTGACATCAGTCTCATCATCCGACTTGGTCGACAGCGGCTGGCTCATCTTTGAACCATCCCTGTACAGAGCGTTAGCCTTGATGCCAAGCTCCCACGACATGCGATACGCCTTCGTGCAGTCGTCAACCGAGGCGTGCGACGGCAAGTTGATCGTCTTGGAGATCGCACCCGAGATAAACGGCTGCACCGCCGCCATCATCCGAATGTGCCCCTCAGGCAGAATAAACCGCGTGCCGTACTTGCCGCAGGCGTTGGCACAGTCAAACGTTGACAAATGCTGTGCCTTCATGTGCGGCGCACCTTCCACCGTCTGGCGACCACAGATCACATCGTTCAGCGCATCAACCTGAGCCTTAGTCAACCCAAGCTCAAGGAGGAGGTTGAAGTTAAAATCACCCTTCGCCCGCACCGGGTCAATGCCCAGCTTGCTCAGTACCGCATCACCCAGCGTCCACGGTGCAAACGCAAACTTCAGCTCAAACACGCCCGGCAGTGATGCGCTCACCTTCTCCAGGTCCGCCGCGGCAAATCCCTTGCCCAGCAGGAACTCACGGAAACTGCCCGCACCCGCCCGTACTGCGCCGGTCGCATCCGGCAGCGGCACCTCAACACTCAGCGTGCCAAGCATGTACGTGATCATGTCCTTGATCTGGCCCTGGCTGTACCCTTGGGCCTCGAGCGCCGGCGTGACCGAGGCGTTGGCAATCTTAAAGTACCCGCCACCGGCGAGCTTCTTGAACTTGACAAGCGCAAAGTCCGGCTCGACACCGGTTGTGTCGCAGTCCATAAGCAGGCCGATGGTGCCCGTCGGCGCAATCACCGTGGTCTGGGCATTGCGGTATCCGTGCTTGATGCCCAGTTCCAGCGCATCATCCCAGCATTCCGTCGCACGCTCCAGCAGTTCACTGGCGTTGTGCACCAAGCACTGACCCGACTTAATCGTGGCGTGGTGAATCGGCACCGGACGAATACGAAGCTTCTCATACTTCTCGCTGTCACGCGACACGCCGTGGGCCGCGTGCCGGTGGTTGCGGATCACCCGCAGCATGTTCTGCGAATCCTCGGCATAACCCGGGAACGGCCCGTGCTCCTTGGCCATCAAGGCCGACATCCGGTAAGACCGCCCCGTCAGCACCGCCGCCAAGCATGCGGCCAGAGCGCGGCCCTCTTCACTGTCATACGCCAGGCCGCCCTGCATCAGCATTGCGCCCAAGTTGGCATAACCCAGACCCAGCGTACGGTACTTCCAGCTTAGCTCGGCAATGTCCTTGCCGGGGAACGAGGCCATCAGCACCGAAATCTCAAGCACCATCGTCCACAGATCAATCGCGTGCTCGTACTTGGCAACATCAAACGTGCGGGTCTTGGAGTTGTAGAGCGTGATCAGGTTAATTGAAGCCAGGTTGCACGCCGTGTTGTCCAGGAACATGTACTCAGAGCACGGATTGCTAGCATTAATGCGCCCAGCGCTCGGGCAGGTATGCCAAGCGTTGATCGTGCTGTCATACTGCACGCCGGGATCAGCACAGCGCCACGCCGCAAAGCCAATCGCATCCCACAGTTCCTGAGACTTGTAGCCGCGGGCCGGCTTGCCGCTGGTGCGGTACGTTGTCTGCCAATCAGCGCCCTTGTCCAGCGTGTCAAAGAACTCATCACTGATGCGCACCGAGTTGTTTGAGTTCTGACCACTCACCGTCGCGTACGACTCACCATTAAAGTCATAATCCAGCTTCAGGCCCAGCTTCTTGGCCGTTTCCTGCTGCTCCGGGGCGATGTGCTTCATGCCCTCAACCAAGGCCGCAACCTTGATCTCCTCACGCACCTTCCAGTTCACAAACTCCAGAATATCCGGATGGTCCATGTCCAGGCACACCATCTTGGCCGCCCGCCGCGTCGTGCCGCCGCTCTTAATCGCACCAGCCGCCCGATCGCCAATCCGCAGCCAGCCCATCAAACCGCTGGATTTACCACCACCCGAAAGACTCTCATTCTCAGCCCGCAGCTTAGAGAAGTTTGTACCGGTGCCCGAGCCGTACTTAAACAGGCGCGCCTCACGCACCCACAAATCCATAATGCCACCCTCATTGACCAAATCATCGCGCACCGACTGAATAAAGCACGCGTGCGGCTGCGGATGCGTGTACGCATCCTTGGCCAGCGAGATCGCCCCGGTCTTGTGGTCAGCGGTAAAGTGCCCCTGCGCGGGACCAGTAATCCCATAGGCAAAGTTCAGCCCGGTGTTGAACCACTGCGGCGAGTTTGGTGCCGCAATCTGATGCGTCATCATGTACGCCAGTTCATCGTAAAACGCTTGGCCATCCTCAGCCGTATCAAAGTATCCGTGCGTTTCACCCCAGTGCCGCCAGCAGCCAGCCAGCCGATGAATCACCTGCCGGGCCGACTTCTCCGGCCCATTCACCGGCTTGCCGTGATCATCGGTCAGCACCTTGCCCGCCGCATCAACCTGCGGCACGCCGGCCTTGCGGAAGTACTTGCTGACCATGATGTCAGTGGCAAGCTGCGACCAGGTCTCGGGCACCTCGGCATCGTCCATCTTAAAAACGATGGAGCCGTCGGGATTCGAGATTTTGGACGAACGCTTGACCCACTTGACGGTTTCGTAGGGATTGGAATTGGCGACTGTAAACTGGCGGGTGATCTTCATTGCGTGCCCTGTTGAACCAAAAATGCGTTACTGAACCTTCAAAACCGTGCATTGCAAAACGTCTTGCACAGCACCCAAACCCCGCCACCTGATATGTCCGTTTCCAAAGCCCCACCAACCTTAAAACCAACCCTCGCGGCGACCGCCGCTCAATCCACCTTCGGTAGCGTCAGCCCACCCTGATCCTGATACTTCCCAGCCTTATCCGCATAACTCACCGCACACACCATGTCGGCCTTGAAAAACAGCAACTGGCCGATGCCCTCATTGGCATACACCTTCGCCGGCAGCGGCGTGGTGTTGCTGATCTCCAGCGTCACCTTGCCCCGCCACTCAGGCTCCAGCGGCGTCACGTTCAGCACCAGCCCGCACCGGGCATACGTGCTCTTGCCCACGCACACCACCAAAATGTCCCGCGGCACAGCGATGTACTCCACCGTCTCGCACAACGCAAAGCTGTTGGGCGGGATGATGATGTGGTCACGCCCCGTCGCCTCGGTATCAATCTCCACAAACAAATCATCCGAAAACGCTTTCGGATCAACAATCGTCACCCCGCCCGAGCGCGAAACCGGAGTGAAGATCTTAAATTTGGTCCCCACACGAATGTCATAGCCGTAGCTCGACACGCCGTAGCTGATCCGCCCCGGACGCTTCTGGGCCGTCTCAAACGGCTTGATCTCGACAAGTTCCCGGATTTGCGTGTCGCAGAGAATGGACATAAAGGGCGGCTTTCAAAGTCTGCGGCCAGAAAAGAGAGGCCGAACAAATCGGGAGGATTGGCACAACAGCAAACGAAGCGGCAGTACGACAACTCAAACCAAACACTGAGAATTCAGACGAAGCAGAAACCGAGACTTAATCCGTTCTGTTCGGTCAACGATAGTGTGCTTGTCTGTAACAAATTTGGTAAGCGAAAAATTGAACCGCTAAACCATCAGACCAGAATAGCGAGCCCTGGGCGATGCGGAAGACAAGCGACAGCACGAACACCAAAACAGGAAAGTACGAACTGGCACAAGACAGTGTAACACAACCTGTGGTATGTTCAAGGAAGATTAACCACAAAATGTTGATCAAAAAACGTGGATGGCCTGTCGGAAGCCGCAAACCCCGGAACCAACACGGGTTGCGATCTGCCAGCCCCGATTCACTAAATTATCCACATTCACGCCAGCAGTGTAATAGGGTAAACGCCCTACGGGTTGATCCGCCTATCCCCTCAGCAGGCTCG
Source organism: Phycisphaerales bacterium (assembly GCA_038231815.1). Lineage (GTDB taxonomy): Bacteria > Planctomycetota > Phycisphaerae > Phycisphaerales > UBA1924 > CAILKP01. The sequence continues at coordinate 8,161 of JBBRKQ010000111.1, read as the reverse complement.
ACTGGGTAAATCCCAGCCGCACCTAGGCGAATTGTGTCCCGCGAAGCTCCACCAAAGCGGTACCAATAAAGATCGCTGCTCACTCCTTTTCTAGCTACGGGCAGCGCAGCGGCTTGTTTCTTGTAGCCCCCAGCGAGGCTGTGTTGGCTCGGCATCCTCCCAGATCCCTCCGCGCGAACAAAAGCCCCCGGTCGATGGCGACCGGGGGCTTTCAAACAAATTCCATTCAACATCGTGTTTCGCCAGCACCGGCACTCAGCCGCGGCGGCGGGGCACTTCCACTCTCTCAATTGCTGCGACGGCGGCGAGCCGCCAGCAAACCGCCCAGAGCCAGCACCGCAGCGCCGGCGGGGGTGGGCACGGTCTGAGGAATAAACACGGAGATCAACTGGCCACCTTCAACCAGCTCACCGGCGATGCCGTAGTGGGCCTGCATGTTCATCAGCCACCAACCCGGGCCGATGATGTCATAGGCATCGATGATGCCGCTGGTCTCTTCATCCTGAGTCTGGAAGTTCGCGCCACCGGCCAGGAAGCGTGATGAGTCAGAGATTCCGATCTCGGTCATGCTGTCAGCGATGACGTCGTACAGCCACAGGCGGCCGAGGCGGGCGTTGTTGCCAACATCCTCCTGAATCAGAACCTGGTTGAAGCGGGACACCGCGATATTGTCCATCATGCGCACATCGCTGAGGCCGGTGGCCGAGGTGTAACCACCGGTGATGGTCGCGGTGTTGGAACCGTCGGCGAGCATGGTGATCGAGCCACCCAAAGTCGGCTGGGTGATGTCCGTGAAGGTCATCATGTGCAGGCGGCTGTTACCGGTGAAGCTGTCGGTCGTGGCAATGAACAGCTGCGAGGGATTGGAGGGGTTCCAAGCGGAGTCCTCCGGACGTAGGAAGTTCATCTGGCGAGCTGCATCGGTCTGTGTCTGCAAGGTCGCGCCACTGATGTTGCGCTGATCCGGCAGAGCCGACAGCGAGAAGCTGGCGGTCTCGAGACGGCCGGTAGCGGCATTGCCGTACACGTTGGCGCGATCCTCAACCCGCTGGCCAGCAGTCATGGTGTTGTTGCCATCGTTGACGACAACGCCATAGACGCTGCCGTTGGTCAGGCCGGCGCGCTCGATTGTGTTGCCGGTCTCTTGCTTCTGTCCGACATAGAAATAAACGTTGCCGGGAGTCGCGTCATCCGTGCCGGCGACGATCGTGGTCCGCTGGCTCAGCGGGTTGGCGACATTGTTCTCCCAGCTGTAGCGGCCGTGGCTGGGGAGCTCATAGCTCTGGCGAGCCTCAGCGCCCGTTACCACGTGGGCCATCGCGCGGCCCTCAGCCCCGGTCTCTTCACCATTGAGGAAGATGCGCTCTGCGGTGCCGAAGTTGCGGCCGGTGGCATCTGTCCACTGGAAGGCCGACACGGGGGCGAGATCGCCGGAGCAATACCGGTTGAAGCCAGCGGGGGCGGCGTTGCCGGGGCCAAAGGCGGTGTAACCGGTGCCGTTCCAAAGATTAGTCTGCGTCGACAGGTCCGCGCCACCGATAACGCGCAGGAAGTCCGAGCGGCTCGGTTCTGTCACGACGCGCCACTGCGAAACGAATGCGCCGGTGTTGCCGTGGGCGCGAACCGTCGAGAGGGTCGCACCGATTTCGTGATTCACCAGGAACGTCGAGGTGCCGTTACGAATGTCCTGCTCGGTGCGGAACGCACCCATGCCATCGGGAACGCCGACCATGCGGTAGTCATTGACACCGGTGAACAGGTTCATGAAAGTCTCATCCGGGCGACCCGCTGCGGCATTGTTGCCGTTGCTGGCGAACGAAATGAAACGGACGCCGGAGGCGGCGTTGCTCGGGACCATGTAAGAGGTCTGTGCCGTGCTGGGGCCAGCGAACTGAGCAAGTGCGGGCGCGGCGGTGCCGGCCAGCAGAATCAAAGCGGACACTGTGAGGCGGTTCATACTCAATCTCCTTCAAAACGTAAAGCTTGTGTGAAGAACAGATAAAGCGATAACCCGGCGGCACGCTGCCACCGTTCCACCGCGCTGGCCCGACAAAGACCAGCTGAATTGGTCACACAATCCAAGTACAACACAGCATACCGGAACACACGCACGCGAAACAGTTTTGAAATGCGAAGTCCGGGTTAAGAACTTGTAGCGAATCCCGTCCCGCGCCCCGATATCAACGCTCCACCCTCGCCGCCACTCCACGCCGCGCACGGCAAGATCTATTCTGTGGATTGACCGAGCGATCAACCACACTCTATCAACGTTTCGTCACCAGCACCCGTCGTGCTCACTGCAGCTCGTTGCCGCAGCATCGTTTCCAGATTCTCAAGTGACCAAAGGAGAACCCATGACCCCAGCATCACCGCGCATCGCACTTCCCAGCTCATTGGTACGAACGGCCAGCGCCATCGCCATCGCCTCCCTCTCATCGCAGTCACTGCTCGCGCAAACACAAAACGCATACGTGCAGGTCAACCTCGTCAGCAACCGCGCTGCGGACAACCCGCAGATCATCGACCCGCTCTTGCGTGACGCCTGGGGTATCGCCATTCGCCCACCCGGCGCCGGCGGCCATTGGTGGATCACCAACGCCGCCTCCGGTACCACCACAACCTATGTTGGGGATGTCCCCGGCGTACCGCTCTATCAAGATGCTCTAACCGTTGTTGACATTCCAACCTCGCAGCTTGATCGCCTCATCCTTGATCCTCGTGGCAGCCAGCCCACCGGCGTGGTCTACACCGGTTGGTCGAGCACTGATTTCATGGTCACCGGAGAGGGCATCACCGGCCCCTCAAAGTTCGTGTTCAATGGTCTGGAAGGTACCATCTCCGGCTGGACAACCGGGCAGACCTCCGCCGTAACCATGGTTGACAACTCTCTTGCTGGTTCAATGTTCACCGGCCTGGCCACCACCGAAAGCCCCAGTGGCAACCGCCTCTACGCCGCGGACTTTGGTTTGGAGACCATCCGAACCTACAACCACCTCTTCCAACCCATTACCACCCTGGGCAACTGGCGTGACCCAGCGGTACCCGGTACCTACAGCGCTTTTAACATCCAATACCTTGAGGGCCGCATCTACGTGGCCTGGGCCCGTTTGGGAGACAACACCGGCGAGGAAGAACACTACCCCGGCTACGGCTTCATCTCCGCGTTCGATACCGAGGGCCGCCTGCTCCAAAGCTTTGCCCACACCATAGAGCTCAACGCACCCTGGGGCCTGGCCATCGCCCCCAGCAACTTCGGCGCAATGTCCGGCAAGCTCTTAGTCGGCAACTTTGGTGATGGCAAGATCCTCGCCTTCGATCGCACCTCCGGAGACTTCATCGATGTACTCCGTAGCCCCGCCGGCACCCCCATCATCATCGATGGTCTCTGGGGCCTCCAATTCGGCAACGGCGTTCGCCTGGGTTACACCAACCACCTCTACTTCGCCGCCGGTCCAAACCAAGAAGCAGATGGCCTCTTCGGTAAACTTGTTCCCCTAAGTTCCTTCTGCCTTGCCGATGTCTCCCTCGGCGGCGGCCCCGGCCAGGACGGCATCGTTGACGGCAACGACTTTGTCGCGTTCATCAACGCTTTCGCTGCCAGCGACCCACTGGCCGATCTCGCCTCCCCCGGCGCTACCCCAGGGGCCGACGGCATCGTTGATGGCGATGACTTCATCGCATTCATCAACACCTTCGCCAGCGGCTGCTGATCACCCAGCGTTCCGCTGCCAATCACCCAGCGTCCCGCTGTCAATCATCCAGTCTTCGTGGCTTGGTCCACCGGCAGCACCAGTCCAGCAATAAACAAAAACGCCCGGTCGCACACGCGACCGGGCGTTTTTTTATTGTAATCAAGATCGAATCAATCCGACCCCAAAACAGCACCTCACGCTGAAACAAACACCGTCTCAGCCGCGGCCCGAATCGCCGGCAGGCCGTTGTCAACCAGGTTCTGCGATACCTTGCGCAGCCGGGTCTCCAGCGATGCATCAATCAGCGTGTCACCAATCTGCAGGCGAATTCCGCCCAGCATCCGCGGCTCAACCTTGCTGATCATCACCGGCTCGCGCTGCAGCTTGGCGTGAATCTGCGTCCGAAGCTGCGCGACCTGGTCCTCGTTCATCGGCTGGGCGGTAAACACCGTCACCTCAACGCGACCCATCTGCTCAAGGTACATCTTGGCGTACGCCGTGGCAATCTGGCGGAAGTGACCAAGCCGTCCCTTCTCGCTGAGCACCATCAAAAACTTCTCCAGCAGCGGATCAACCTTGCCGGAAAAAATCCGCTTCAGTGAGGCTTGCTTGTCTGTGCCAGAAATAATCCGTGAGCCAAACATCTCGGCAAGCTTCGCGTTGGCCTTCACGCTCGACTCAAGATCGGCAAGCTGCTCGCCAATCTCGGCAACCTTTTCACGGCCACCAACCTGCTCGGCAAGTTGGTGCAGGGCCTTGGCGTAGGTCATCGCGACTTCATCGAGCTGGCGGATGGCGTGGGGCATGAGTAAAACCTAGAAAACAAGTCTGCTTCAAACCAAAGGCGAACGATCAAACAAAGGAAAATCACCGGCAACAACCAGGGCAACCAAGGCTGCCTCTTAGTTCTTGCTGGTCAGTTGCGCCACCGCATCCTGCGCCAGCCGCAGATTGTCGGCGCTGCCAACCTCACGCTGCAGCACCTTGCTGGCCACCTGCGTGGCAATGTTCGCCGCGGCGGCGTACACATCCGCCAAAGCCTGCTTCTTGGCGGCTTCAATATCCGCGATCGCCTTGGCCTTCATCATGCCAAGGTCAACATCGGCCTTGGCCTTCATCTCCGCGGCCTGCTGCATCTGCTGCTGGCGGGCGGTTTCCAGCATCCGCTGGGCCTCCACGCGGGCATCAGCTAGGGCCTTGTTGTACTGCTCAAGCTGGGCCTTGGCCTGCACCTGCGCAGCCTCGGCAGCTTCGATGGATTCGCGAATCTTGTTCTCACGGTCCTTGAGCCCCTTGAGAATCTTGGGCCACACCATGATGCCCATCACCGCAAGTGCAACCGAAAACACCAGAATCGTGGCGATGCTGCTCACCAAGCCTTCCAGCGGCGACGGAATCGGGCTCGGAGCTTTCTCCTCAGCCGCGAACGCGAACACCGGGGTCAGCAGGAACGAGAATGTTGCAAGGCGAGTTGCGATTGTCCGCATGAGAAAGCTCAGAGAAAAGAAATCAGAGAGAAGAAAATGATGAACGAAAAATCACAGAGGCAAAGCGTGGCAGCACCTTTCAGTGCGGCCACGCGTTTGTAAATCAACTCAGGCCAGCAGCGCAACAACGACTGCGAACAGCGTCGCACCTTCGATGAACGCGGCCGTCAGGATCATGTTGGTGCCGATCGGGCCGGCAGCCTCAGGCTGACGGGCGATGGACTCAACAGCGCCCTTGCCGATCATGCCGATGCCGATGCCGCCGCCGATGACGGCAAGCCCGGCGCCGATGGCCGCGTAGCCCTTGCCGACGCTGGTCTCGGCCATCGCCATGGCGGGGGCCAGAACAGCCAAAGCCGTCGTTGCAAACAGTGACTTGGTAATGATGCTCTTCATAATGCAGTTCCTTCTTGGTACTCTAAAAACAATCGCACGATTCTCGTTTCTCCCATCAACGCCCGCAGCGTGCCGCGGGGTGAGGGAACAGGTGGTCCGTCTTCACGCGTGAGCGTGCTCGTGGCCTTTTCCGTGACCATGATCGTGCGATTCGTCATGGTCATGGTTGTGGTCATGGTTGTGGTCGTGATGATGCGTGAGCTGGCTGATGAACACAGCCGTCAGGAACGTAAACACAAACGCCTGGAGCAGCGCAACGAAGATCTCCAGGAAAAAGATAGCAAGTGCGCCGGCCAGCGAAATAACAGTAATAACCGGTCCCAGCACAATGCCCGATCCGCCCGAAAGCAGCGTCGCAACACCCGTGCCCACAAAGCCCAGGAGGGCCGCAAGCAGGATGTGCCCCGCCGTCATATTCGCAAACAACCGAATCGCCAGCGCAAACGGCTTGACGAATGTACCGATGATCTCAACTGGAATAATCAGCGGCCACACATACCACGGCGCGCCGCCGGTCAGGTGAGCCAGATACCCACCCACCCCAAGCTCACGCACGCCCGCAAAGTTCACCACCAAGAAGCTAATCACCGCCAGCACAGCCGTGGTGTACAGCGACTGCGTCGCCGTGCCACCAAAGAACGCCCAGTGCTCGTGCCCTGCCGCATGGTCCGCCCCATGCTCGCCAGCGTGATTCATTGCGCTTAACAACTGTGGCACTAGCTGAATATCAAGCAGCGGCACCATGCCCAGCATGTTGTTGACCAAGATAAAGAAAAACAGCGTCCACAGGAAGCCCATGAACTTGTCCGTCCGCGCGCCCAGCAGCGGCCGCACCACCTGCTCTCGCAGATACGTGCAGATCACCTCAATCATGTGGGCAAACGAGTTCTTCGTCACATACCGCCCAGACCCTTCACTCTCCGGCCCCGTCGCAATCTTGCCCGCCACCCATGGCCCAACAATGCACAAAATCAGCCCCGACAGCACCAGATTGCCCACGTGCCCGGACCACAACCACACATCCTTAAGCCCAAACAAATCACCCACCACCGCCTTGTGGTTAATCACGTGTTCAACGGGGCCGCCCGCGGCCAAAGTAAGCATCGATAGCATCATCGCATGGTCTCCCCGGAGGCCACGCTACTGCTGGTGCCGCCACCAGCAGTTGCCGGCTGCCCGGATGTAGAAAAAACCTGCCCCACATGCCGCGGCAGGTAACGGTTCATAATCAACGTCTCAACAACCAGCACCAGCACCCCAGCCACCAGAAATGACTGCCAGAACGGTGCCTTGGGAAGTCCGAGCGAAACAAACAATCCATACCCCAAACCCAGCCCCACAAACATGCGAATCCCCGAGCACGCCATAATCGCGCCCGGCAGCTTGCGGCGATCATCCCGCCCCGAAGCAAAGAAGGCCGCCAGCCCCAGCGTCCCCGCAACCAGAATCGATGCCGGACCCATCAATGCCGCCTTGATCATGTCCCCATCCACCGCCGCTGATCCTTCAGCAGAACTCGCCGACATCAGCCGCAGCACCACCGCCGCCAGCGTGCCCATAGCGCACGACGCCAGAAGCGCCGCGGCAAGCGACTTGATCGGCAGCGAATTGTCAGCAGGGGCAAGGGCCATACGTCGTGAGGCAACAAAACCTGAGATCCAGACAAAACAAGCCGCCGCCAGAGGCCCAATTCAGTCATCCAAACCAGTCCTCGGCGAAGGGGCCAAGGATAGCACCGCGTTACCAAGTTGAACAGTTCACCGGGCAAAGCCAGCCCGCAGACTTCCGCAGAATCAGCCGCCCTAGGCACGCATACTTAACTTTTATGCAGACGTCACCCGCAACCGCCACCGGCTGGTTGCCCCCCACACCCACTACTCCGCTTCATTTCCCGCCACGAGGCGGCCGCCCTTGGCCATCTCCAGCTTCATTCATCCGCTCATCAATAAACTTCTCCCGGTTGGCCCGGTTCCGATCAACCTGCTCCCGCAGCTTGGCTGATCGCTTTGTCAAATCCTCAACCTGCCGCTCCTGAATCTTCAGCCGCGCATCAACCTGCTTGCCAATCGCCGCTCGCAGCTTGCCCCGCAGCTCGGTGATCATTTCCGGTCGATTCTGACCCGATCGCTCCTCGGCCAGCAGCCGCCCCTCGCGCACCACCTCCACAAACGCGTCTAAATCCGCTTTCTTTTCCGCAAAGTCCGCACTCTTGCGGTCTTTATGGTCCACCAGCGGGTGCAACTGACCGCCCAGCCGGTCCATCAATCGCTCCGCTGCCTGCGGGTTCTTTCCGCGGATGATCTCAAGTTCCTCCGCTGCGGCGGGCGCAATCTCCTTCATCGCCACCATCAGCGCGGCCCGCTCATCAGCTGTCAGTTGTTTTGGCGGCAGCATTCCACCGAGGCGTCCCGGCGGCCGCCCTTCTGGCCTGCCATCTCCACGATCGTCCGGCCCACCAGCACCACCGCTGGCACCACCACCGGCACCCGCGCCCCCAGCGCCATCACGCCGACCGGGACCACGCGGCCCACCGGCCCCACCAGGCCCCCCACCCCCACCTAGCCCGTCCGGCCCATCAAGCCCCTC
>JBBRKQ010000110.1:0-12440 GCA_038231815.1 Phycisphaerales bacterium | reverse complement strand
CAGCGCGAATACCACCACCCCACCAAAGTCGCCGCCCGCACCGCCGCGGCAGCAACCAAAGCAGCCCTCGCAACCGCAGCAACACCAGCAATCGCAGCAACAGCATCAACAACCGAATCCACAACTCCCACCACCGCCCCATTCGCCAACACAACACACAACACGCCCGCCGATCTCTGCGATAAACCCAACGACGTCATCGCTAAAATCGGCCCCACCCCCACCCCCACAACCGCCCCAACCTCCACTGAAATTCCAGCAAAAACAACTTCCGATTTGGCCATTTGGCAATTTGACCATTTGACCATTTCGCCTCCCCCCGCCACCCTCGCTCGCTTCGAAGAACACGCCATCTTCATCGCAGCCCAGTGGGAAGCCAACCGCCAGCGCGACCTCTACTTCGATTGCATCTGCAGAAACAAATGGCCTGCTGGCCCATAACCATAAGAGCCGTACGCGGAAGCGTACGGTGGGCATCAACCTGCACTTCCCCTGAAAAACTCCAACCCCCAAAGCACCAAACGCCAAACGCGTCAGTTTTTTACTGCGCGAACTCTTTGACATCATCAACACGCGCGGCCACGGTACCCTTCCGGGTACCGCTCTTAGTGGGAGCCTGCCGTGAGTGGTAACTTTCACTCTGTCACGAAAGAATGCGACTGCCAAAACACGAATCGTCTGATTCGTCGGCTTTTTATTTGGTGGGCTCTGGGCCGGTATAAACACACTCGTCGGCCGTACCCTTTCTGGCATGGCCGTCAACGGGTGTGTAGTTGCCGACGTACCTCGCGTTCCTCGGCGATGAAAGGACGTTTGGTGGCTACGTGATGATTGTGCGGATCTCGGCTGCCAGCTTTGCTGCGGCGGCGGTTATGGCGGTTTGCCAGTTGGCTTGGGCTGGTGTGAAGGCGTAGATTACGCTGCGGCTGGCGGTGACTAGCACGCCGCTGGTTCCGGGGTTTGCGCGGTCTCGGTTTGGGCGGAGCATGGCTTGAATATCCGCCGCGGTGCCCCCTTGGGCCCCGTAGCCGGGAACAAGCAAGATTGCGTTTGGCATGCGTTGCCGCAGGGCGGCGGCATCAGAGGCTTTGGTAGCGCCGACGACGGCCCCGACGTTGCTGAGCCCGCTGGTGCCAACCGTGCCTGGGCCGCTTTGGCCGATCTTTGCGACCGCATCGGCCATGAGTTCGGCGATGGTTCGACCATCGGTGAGTTGTTGGCTCTGGAACGAATCGGACCCTGGGTTACTGGTGCGTACGAGCACGAATATACCGCGGGTGGAGTTGGGGTTGGCCGCGGAGCTGAGGTATGGTTCAAGCGTGTCTGGCCCGAGGTATGGGCTTACGGTCAGCCAATCTGCGTGCATGCGGCCAAAGGCGCTGGCAGCGTAGTGCTCGGCGGAGATGCCGATGTCGCCGCGTTTGGCATCCAGCACGACGATGAGGTTTAGCTCGCGTGCCGCGGCAATGCAGGATTCAAGGGCCGCGACACCGGGCGCGCCGTAACGTTCGTAGCAGGCGGACTGAAATTTGATGGCGGGTGCGAGCGGGGCACCGGTGGTGGGAGAACCGGCAAGAGCACGCAGGACGCCAAGAGAGAACTCCTTAATGGCGGCGATGGGCTCGAGGTGAGCGGCCCGGACGGCATCCGGGAGCTTGTCAAACACTGGATCTAGGCCGACGCAAACCGGGGAACCGGAGCGATTGATGGCGGCGGCAAGACGGTCTGCGGCGTGGTGCATGATGGAGGGTAGAACAGGAGGCCAAACGGCCGGAAGGCCGCTTGGTGATTTGACCAAATAGAAGCCGGGGAAGCGGGCAATTAGGCGGATGGTGGGGTGCTGGGGACATATGCTGTGGTGTGGAACCGCCTCCCAGTGCGATTGACTTGAAGAAGGACCGTGGCCTTACCGTGCAATGGGCCGATGGGGCGAGTTCGTATTACACGATCGCGTATCTGCGGAAGATGTCGCCATCGGCCGATCAGCGTGAATTGCGTGACCAGCAGCAGAAGAACCGGCTGGCGATTTTGCCGAGTTCAATGCTCTCTGGTGCGGAGCTTTTGGCGACTGGTGCGGAGCTGGTTGGTAACTACGCGATACGGGTGAGCTTTAGTGATGGGCATGACACGGGGATTTACTCATGGCAGTATTTGCGAGAGATTGACCCGGCGTTGGGTGCGGAGCGAGATTTGGCGGAAGGAAGTGGGGGCGGCGCGGGTGTGACTGGGCCAACCAAGCAGCGACCCGATGGCGAAAGCGGAGCGTGATGGCAGTGGCAAAGGGACCGGACAACGCGGAGAAGACAGAGGCCAACGCCGCGGCACCACTTGTGGCCGCGGGTGTGGCCAGCACGGCTGCTGTGGCTGGCGTGCCCGCTGGTGTGCCGCGGGCGGCGTTGGTTGTGCTTGATGCCGCAGGGTTGAAGAAAATGTTGCCGCAGGGATTGCTCACGCCGCTGCGTGACATTAAAGCGATTGGCGCTCGGCGTGCGGAGGCGCTGCTGGAGCTTGGACTACGAAGTGTGGGGCAGCTTATTGCTCACTTGCCGATGCGGCACGAAGCGGAGTTCGCGGAATCGGCGATTGGTGAGTTGATTGAAGGAGCCGTGTGTTCTGCCCGTGGCGAGGTGACGCTGGTGAAATTTTCTGGAGGGCCAAAGTCGCGGCTGAATGTGGCGATGGTGGATGGCAGTGGCAGGTTAGATCTGGTGTTTTTTAATCAGCCTTACCTCCGGCAGCGGATTCATCCGGGGATGCGGCTGGTGGTGCAGGGCAAGACATCGCGCTATGGGCATGGATTGCAGATGTCTAACCCCAAGTGGACGGCGATTGCGATGGCCCCGGCGGGATATGAAGTTGCTGGCGGCGGAGAGCCTGACAAGCGGGATGACCGGCTGCGACCGGTGTACCCAGCGTGCGAAGCGATTGCATCGGGCGATGTTGAGAAAGCCGTGCGGGCTGTGTTGGATGCAGCGCTGACACTAGTGGATGACCATCTTGATGAGGCGTATCGCACCAAGCGTGAGTTGCCGACGCTGGCGACGGCGTATCGCATGATGCACATGCCCGCCAGCGAGCAGGAGGTTGCCTCGGCCCGGAGGCGGCTTGCGTATGACGAGTTGCTGCTGCTGCAGCTGGCCATTGCCATGAAGCGCAGTGAGAGGGCGGCGATATTTCAGGCCGTGCCGCTGCCGTGTACGGTGGCGATAAACAAGCATATTCGAGACAGGTTTCCGTTCAAACTCACGGCCGATCAGGACTCGGTTCTACGTGAGGTGGTGGGGGACTTTGCCAAGGCGGTACCAGCTAACCGGCTGATTCAGGGTGATGTGGGCTCGGGCAAAACGGCTGTTGCGTTGTATGCCATGTTGCTCGCGGCGGCGCACCGGCATCAGAGTGTGCTGATGGCGCCGACGGAGATTTTGGCGGAGCAGCATTTTAAAAGTATCACGCGGCTACTTTCGGGCAGCAAAATTCGAGTGGCGCTGCTGACTGGCTCGCTGCCACCAGCGGAGAAGGCGGGCATTGTGACGGGCCTGGCGGAGGGATGGGTTGACATGGTCATTGGCACGCATGCGGTGCTGACGCAGCGTGTGGCGTTTAAGTCTCTGGCGGTGGCGGTGATTGATGAGCAGCACCGCTTTGGTGTACACCAGCGGGCGATACTGCGGGACAAGGGCATTGCAGTCTCGGCACCGGGTGCGCAGATGTTACTTGGAGATGAGCGAGCGCAGGATGTCGGTGTAGCGGGCGGCAAGCCGGTGAAGTGGGTGCCGCCGACGACGCCCCACACGCTGGTGATGACGGCGACGCCGATTCCGCGGACGCTGGCGATGACGTTGTTTGGAGATTTGGATGTGTCGGTGATTCGTCATCTGCCGCCGGGGCGCAAGCCGGTGGCGACGCGGGTGGTGTCGCGGGCTGTGAGTGATGAGGTGTACGCGTTTGTGCGGACAAGGGTGAACGCTGGCGAGCAGGCGTTTGTGGTGGTGCCGATGATTGATGCCGCTGGCGCAGCACTTTATGATGGGGACGATGAGCTTGGATTCGGAGAAGCGGTGGAAAAACCGCTGGCTGGTGCGGCGGTAGCGTCCGTTTCTGCCGCCCGCACTTGGGCCAGCGTGCAGAGCGTGCGGGCGAGGCTGGCGGAGCCGGGGTCAGCGCTTGCGGGCGTGCGGCTTGGGGTGGTGCACGGGCGAATGAGCAGTGAGGATCGCGAGGTGGTGATGGACCAGTTTCGAGCTCACGAGCTTGATGTGCTGCTGGCAACGACGGTGATTGAAGTGGGCGTGGATGTGCCCAACGCGACGGTGATGGTGATTGAGGATGCCGATCGGTTTGGATTGGCGCAGTTGCATCAGCTGCGCGGGCGTGTGGGGCGTGGTGGGAAGGCCTCGGCCTGTGTGTTGATTGCGGACCCGATTACGCCGCTGGGTGTTGAGCGGCTCGCGGTGATGCGGAGCACGGGTGACGGCTTTAAGCTTGCCGAGAAGGACTTTGAGCTGCGCGGGTTTGGTGATGTGCTGGGGATTCGACAGTCCGGGATGCCGCCGTTTAAGGTGGCGGACTTGAACCGCGACATGGATTTGCTGCTTATGGCCCGGCGCGATGCGGGGGTGTGGATTGAGGCATCGCCCAAACTAGACGAGCCGGGCGAGGCGGTGGTGCGGCGGAGGATGCTCAAGAGTCACGGATTGTGGCTGGGACTGGCAGATGTTGGGTAGAAGCGTGGTTTTCAGGCGATAAGGTGGTTTTGGCAATCCACGGGTTCAGCGGGAGCAGGGGCTTTACAATTGGTTTGCTGGCCACATTGCTGTTTTGTGCTATCTTTACCGCTGCGGTTCCCGCGTTCTTTGAGGCGGCACCGAGTCGATTTCCACACTCGGTCTGGAGAGTCATCATGCGTTCCCGCGAATTTGTTTCCGCGTTGCAGTGTCTGGCTCGGCGGTCTGGGCTTGCCGGTGTGGCCTTGGTGATGATTGGCGAAGTTTGCTTGCCGGTAAATGGACAGGGGTTCGTGCCGCCACCGGGGGCCAATATTCGCACGGTGCTTTCATACGGGGCGATTCCGAACGATGGCAACGACGACACTGCGGCGTTTCAGGCGGCGCTGAATGACAGTGTGGGGCGCGGGGTGACGCTGTACGTGCCGGATGGAGTGTACAACCTTTCGGATCGTTTGAACTGGGGCGGCGTTGGCAGTGGGGCTTTCTTTACCATGCAGGGGCAGAGCGAGGGCGGGACGATTCTGAAGTTGGCTGACAACGCGGCGGGCTTTGGCGATGCGGCGAATTCGAGAGTTTTTATTGATGCGTACGAGGGGAACTCGGCCAATGCGTTCCGGAATTATCTGAGGGATATCACGATTGATGTGGGCAATGGAAATCCGGGGGTGGTTGGGCTGCAGTTTCAGTCGAACAATACTGGGCGGATGGAGAATGTGACGATTCGTTCGGCGGGGCCAGGGCGGGTCGGGCATACGGGTCTGAACATTGGGTTTGAGTTCCCCGGTCCGTTTTTTGCGCAGAACATCACAATTGAGGGATTTAAGACCGGCATCGTGGGTGCGCCGCAGGAGTACTCGGTAACCTTTGAGAACCTGACGCTCCGCAATCAGGGTGAGCTCGGCATTTACGTCTGGCGGCTGCCGCTGCAGATACGGAATCTTGTGAGCATCAACACGGTGCCGGGGATTTCGAGCGACACGAACCCGGGCGCGTGGGGGCATGTGGTCATTGATGGTGGCACGCTGACGGGTGGAAGCGTGATGAACGATGCGATTGTCAATCGAAATAGCGCGGGCGTTGTGGTTTTGCGTAATGTGACGACGAACGGTTACCGCAACGCCGTGCGTGATGAGAGCTTTAGTACGACGAATCCGATGACAAGGGCCGACGGGCTGGTGGGGCAGTATGCCACGGATGCGGCGGCATCCGCGAATCCTTCGCCAGCAGCAATTCTTGATGTTGCGGCCGAGGCGACTCCAACGGTTCCGCAGTATCCGGTTGCGCAGTGGGCATCGGTCGCGAGCTTTGGTGCGGTGGCGAATGACAACCTAGACGATACCGATGCGGTGCAGGCGGCGATGAGCAGTGGTGCGCCGGTGGTCTATTTTCCGAGTGGTTCGTACTACATCAGCCGGACGATTAGCATCGGGCCATCGGTGCAGCGTATCGAGGGTTTTCAATCGGACATCATCATCAATGCGCCGCTGGCCAGTGAGGGTGGCGGGTTGTTCCGCATCCCTCCGGGGTCACAGGCGGTTGTTCAATTTAGAGGGTTGAATGGTGCGTTTCAAGGTCCGGGTGCGAGTACTGGCGTGTGGTTTGACCATGCGACGGCAAACACGCTGGTTGTGCGCGATGGAGATATCTCTTACCGCAACTCGGTGCCAGGTGGGAAGGTGTTTCTTGAGAACGTTGTGGGCAGCAACATGACGTTTACAGGTCAGCGGGTGTGGGCGCGGCAGTTGAATCCTGAGGGCGGCGATCCGCAGATCATCAATGATGGCGGGGAGCTGAACGTCCTTGGTTTAAAGACTGAGGGTGCCGGAACGGTGCTCATCGCCCGCAACCGGGCAAGAACGCTCATCTTGGGTGGACTGATTTATCCGGCGACAGCTATTGATAATCGCGACCGGCCGATGATCATCAATGAGAACTCGCAGCTCTCGTTCTCGCTACCCGAGTCGAGTTATATCCCAAACGGGTTTTACGGTGTTTGGGTGCGGGAGACGCGGGACGGAGTCACAACTGATTTCACGCGGGCCCAGGTGCCGCTTGGTCGAACGCATTCGGTCAATGGCGGGATGATCGGCCTTTACAATGGGTATCAGGCGGACGCAACGGCTCCGAGCGTGCCGCCGGCTCCCGGCTTTACTTCGGTCACTTCGAACTCTGTAGCGATTTCGTGGCCAGCCTCTGTTGATGTTCAGTCGGGGATCGCTCGCTACAGTATTTACCGCAACGGCATGTTTTACCGGGCTGTGATGCAGGCTGCCGCTCCGGGGTTTACGGACACGCTATTGGCCGATGGGACTTCGTACTCATATCGGATTTCAGCGGTCAACGGCTCGGGCATTGAATCTGCGCTAGGTTTGGCGACAAGTGTGGGGACGGTTCGCGATGCGACGCCGCCGCGGGTTGTTGGTTTGAAAGTCGGGCTTGATCCTCGCCGGGTGATGCTGCGGTTTAGTGAGAGATTGGACCCGGGCACCGCGCAGGATACAAGAAGCTATTCACTCATCGGCCCAGCGCCGGCGGGGGCACCGGTTGCGGTGTTGGCCGCAGCGCTCGATGCCGAAGGGAGTTCGGTGACGCTGACGACAGCCCCGATGTCTCCCGGAACGCACACACTGGCGCTCGCGAATATCTGCGATCGGGCGACGATTCCTAACCCGGTTGCGGCTGGTTCGGTCGCCAGTTTGGTGTACTCCAACACTGCCGACGGCACTGGCTTGCGCGGCGCGTATTACAACACAGCGAATCTGACCGGTCCGGTGGTGCTTACGCGGGTTGATAGTGCAGTGAACTTTGCATACGGCCTCGCATCGCCGGCGCCCGGGGTTGTCAATCCTGATAACTTTTCGGTACGATGGACCGGTCGTCTGCGGCCGCGGTTTGATGAAACGTACACGCTGTTTGTGCGGTCGGATGATGGGACCAGGCTGTTTGTAGATGGCGTGCTGCTGGTGAATAACTGGGCGGATCAGGGGCCGACGGAGCGCAGCGGGAGCGTGACTCTAGATTCATCACGCACGCACGATTTGGTTCTTGAGTACTACGACAGCGCGGGTGGCGCGGAAGTTCAGTTTTCATGGCAAAGCCCGAGCCAGCTCAAGCAGGTGGTGCCCATGAGTTACCTCTACCCCGATGCACGGGTGCGCACGGTTCGGACGCTGGATGGACGCGGCGCGGATGCACAGCTTGCGCGATACAACACTGATGAGAACGGGGCCGGTCAGGCCACGGGTGCGTTTCACTCACCCGCAGCCGGCGGATTTCATCAGGCTGCGATCTGGCGATTTGATCTGGCCTCGCTTGATCTGGGAAACAATCATCCGGTGTCAGCGGTTGCAACGCTCAGCCAGACGTACTTTGGTGTTGGAGACGGTAAACGGCTCATCAATATATTTGGTGTTCGGCAATCTGCTGGCGGTGACACTTGGATCGAGTCTGGCCCCGGGCACATCACTTATGCCAACGCGGTGGGGAACGATGATTCTGGTGGGTTGGCCAATCCGCTGGCCGCACAGTTTGTGGCGACGTATTTCTTGGACAACACGGGGTTCCAGCTCAACAACCAGCCAGACAAAGTTGCAGTGGGTGGCGAGCGACTGCTTGATTTTTTGCGGTCGGATACTGATGGCCTAGTCACTCTGCTGGCCAAACGCGTTGATGCATCAAACGAGGGACAATCTTGGTTTACCAAGGAATGGGCCGCGGCGGGGCAGCCGGGCTTTGCTCCGGGTTTGAAGGTTGAGCTGGTGCCCAAGTGTCCGCAACTGATGACCCAGCCGATCGCACCGGCGATCGGGGCTGGGCAGTCGGTCTCACTGTATGCGACCGTTGCTGGAGCGCCCGGCGTGGGCTATCAGTGGTTCCGTGATGGAACAGTGATTGTTGATGGGCCGCAGGGCGCATCGGCCGGTGGTGGGCTTGTTTCGGGCGCGAGTGGGGTGATTGCAAGTGGCAGCTTTGAGGGTGTTGCGGCGCTGGGCATCGCTGGTGTGAGAACATCCGATGCGGGTGTGTACAGCGTCGTGTTCACTGGCGGAGCGGGTTGCGCCCCAGTTTCGAGCGTTGGGACAACACTGATCGTCGCTCCGGCTGGCTGCTCGATTGCCGATGTTGCGGGGGGCGGCGTTGATGGCCGAAGCCCGGACGGAGTCGTGGATGGCAGTGACTTCATCAGCTTCATCAACAGCTTCAGCACCGGTGATCCGCTGGTGGACCCGCTGGCGGATGTGGCCGGTGGGGGCGATAGCGGTTTACTTCCGGACGGCATTATTGATGGCACGGACTTCATTTCGTTTATCAACGCGTTTTCGGAAGGATGCTGAGTTGGGTTGTGGTTCGGATAGTTGGAGAGCTGCGGTAAGCAGTTCTCATCAAGAACGCAAAAAGGACTGTTGGTACAACGCGTGATGTGGCGGCGGTTGTCGTGCGTCTTCAGCGTGCGGCGATGATTCTGGCTGGGTGTCGCGCCTTCTGCTGGCGTCGCTGCGGAGGTTACGTTCGGATACTAACCTGCATCGCTTCGTAGTGAAAGGCAGTGGCTTGCTGACCATCCGGCTATCTCACAACTTCGCCGCCTTGCCGTTTGGCTCTTTGACTCTTCGGGCAGTTGACCAATTTGAGACTTGAGCATTTGGCTGTTTTTACTCAAATTCCGTTGTCCGCCGCTCGCGTGCTGCTGCTCAACGGGCTTGGCCTGCTCGATGATGCTTCTGGCAAGGCATCGACCCGCAGCATCCTCAGTGAGATTGAGCGCCTCGGGTTTGTGCAACTTGACAGCATTAACATTGTTGAGCGAGCGCACCACCACATCCTTTGGACGCGGCATCACAACTATCGGCCGGACACCTTGCACAAGCTGCAGGCCGCGGGGTCAATCTTTGAGCATTGGACGCATGATGCATCGGTGATCCCTGCAAAGTGGTTCCCGCATTGGAAGCACCGGTTTGTGCATATTGCGTGGGAGCCATGGCTGCTGCGGCAGATGGGGCCCGACTATCAGGCGTTGCTCGATGCGGTCATCGGCCGTATTGATACGGAAGGGCCGCTTGCGGCCCGTGACTTTGAACACCGCACCGCCAGAGGCGGCACCTGGTGGGATTGGAAGCCTGCCAAAGCAGCGCTTGAATACCACTGGCGGCGTGGTGCGCTGGCGATTCCTCAGCGCATTGGGTTTGAAAAGGTGTACGACCTGACCCATCGCGTGTTGCCCAAGGTGCACGAGACGCCAGCGCCGGAGCTTGCCGAGCACATTGATTGGGCGTGTAGCGCGGCGATGCACCGATTGGGTGTAGCCACACCGCGTGAGCTTGCAGGGTTTTGGGGTCTCATCAAACCTGCTCAGGCAGCAAGCTGGTGCGCTATTGCGGCGGGACGCGGCCAGATTGTTCCGGTGTCCGTAGAAGGCGCTTCGACAAAGCTGCAACCGGTGGCCCGAACCACCTACGCACGCGCGGATTGGCGGCGATGTGTTGCCGCGGCACCAGCACCGATATTGGAGATGCGGATACTGAATCCGTTTGACCCGCTCATACGCGACAGGTCCAGGTGCGTTCGGCTGTTTGGATTTGAGTATCGGTTTGAGGCATTTGTGCCAACTCCCAAGCGTAAGTACGGCTATTACGTCCTGCCGATTTTGAAGGGTGACAGGCTCATCGGCCGCCTTGACCCGAAGTTTGACCGTGCCGCGGGCAAGCTGCTGGTGCATGGGGTATGGTGGGAGGCGGGTGTGAAGAACACGAAGGGATTGAAGCGAGAATTGGAGGGTGCGTTGGAGCGGTACTGCCGGTTGCTCGGTGCGGCGGATTTTGAAATTGCAGAACGGGGCGGTGGCCCTGCGACCTTGGGCCATTGAGAAGCGTCGAGGCACCGCGGGGCACGATGCAGAACGCCGAGAGCCTGACCGAGGCTGCGAAGCACAACCCGTTGAGACGCATTTTTGGTGGGCCTCCGCCCCGTGTGGACCCAGCACACTCTGGAGGCAAAAAGTGACGCCGGCAATGATGGTTGATCGCGCGTTCTTCCGGATTGCGGTGTTGTGCAGTCGCAACCCCACAGTCGCTGGCTTCGCTGATGTGCTCGCGATTTTGGGCAGTTCGTGCAGCAGGGTTTGCTGGGTGCAGCCTTCGCACGCCTTATCTGGGCGATGGAGAAGTTCGCGGTAGTGCTTGCATTAATTCCGACGGCTGCGGTCTCCATCGCGGCGGCGGCGCATGCCAAACTCTCGCTGGAACCAAAGTCCGGCGATGAGCAGTGAGGATGCCATGATTGCGGTGACCGCACCGTTGGCCCTTGGCAGGTGTAGCAGCTGGCGCATGTTCTCGTGGCGGTCGCTGGTGTAGCGGTCAGCGAGTTTTGCATGTACGGAGTCTTCGGAAATCACGCCGCCATTGACGAGATCTGAGAGGAGTTTGGGAGTGCCGTTTATGAAGATGACGCCGAGCCAAAGCGCGCAGCTGATTTGAATGACGATCGCGTTGAGTACCAGACACGAGCGGAGGTAAGCCATGTTGGACGGTATGGTCGAAAGAGATGTGCTCGGCAGTTGGGCGGCGGTAATTAGTGGGTTGCGGTTGTCAATCCGGCTTCCGCGAGAAATTTGGTGGTGGGTAATCGGCCAGGTTCAGCGGCGGCCGCCCGGGGGTGTGTTCGTGCTGGAGGAGGTGGGCTGCGTAGCGGTCGAGCACGGCGGCGCGGTCGGCATCGGTGCCGTGGGCGGCGCTCCAGGCGATGAACGCGGGCAGCACGCTAAAGCCGTTGAACCAGAACACGCCATGCTCAATAGGGATGAGCAGTATTTCCATGGCTGGCTCGAGGCAATTGTGCTGGTACATTGCTTCCGGGCCGCCGGTGGTCATGGAGACCATCGCCCGCTTGCCCACGGCAAAGCCGCCGCTGTACCACTTGCCGCCGCCGTAGATGCGGCCCGCGGCCAGCACGCGATCTACCCAGCCTTTGAGGATGGCGGGCATGCCAAACCACCACAGCGGGAACTGAAAGATGAGCACATCGCACCATGCGAGTTTGACCATCTCGGCTTCGATGTCGGG
This sequence comes from Phycisphaerales bacterium, assembly GCA_038231815.1. GTDB lineage: Bacteria > Planctomycetota > Phycisphaerae > Phycisphaerales > UBA1924 > CAILKP01. The sequence continues at coordinate 655 of JBBRKQ010000110.1, read as the reverse complement.
CGAGAACGTGTTGTGCTGCGTGGCGTGCCGCTCCTCAACTTGCTGTTTTAAGTATGCTGGATCAGCGACACTGGTGAAGTTGCGGCGGTCGGAGACGGGATCAAACTGCATGGCGTAGAGGTCGGAGATTTGAACCTCATGCCCAGCGGCCTGCAGCGCTGCGGTTGCCTTGGCCATTAGGGCGGCGTTAAAACTTTTGGGCTCATGGTGTGCGTGGATGATGAGGTATTTGAGTGGCATGGGAGTGGTTGAAGGCGGGCGAGAAAAAGAAATGTACCAAGATGAAAGGAAAGGCGGGACGGGGGGAGCAACGAGAAAGGAGACCGTACAGCTAAAGCGACGGCCAAGTGGTAGCACGTGGTGGTGGCCTGATTCGCGAAATTTGGGTCCGAGATTGAGACCGTTTGGGGGCGGCAGCAGGAGGGCGCTTGGGTGAGCGGATGTGGGCCGGGCGCGGTCGGCCATTATCCGCGGGCTTTGGAGCGGGGTTTGGATGGGGGCCGGTTGCCCCCGGGGCGGCGGGCCTGGGATGCGTGCGGGACTTGGGGTGATTTCCGTCGGCCCAAGTTGTGCCGGGAGGGCGGCGATGGGGCTACACTCCCCCTCGCCGGAAAGGTGGCCGAGAGGCTGAAGGCGACGGTTTGCTAAACCGTTT
>JBBRKQ010000109.1:0-12509 GCA_038231815.1 Phycisphaerales bacterium | reverse complement strand
CCCACCACCCCCACCTAGCCCGTCCGGCCCATCAAGCCCATCCATTAAATCTTCATCCGGCCCACCCGAACGACCACCCGGACGACCGCCCGGCCCGCCGCCACCAGCACCCCCACCGCCCGGCAGCGACTGCAAACCTTCACGGAGCCCGCGAATGGCCTGATCAAACTCCTCGCGCACCTCCGGCATCGGCGCACCGGCATCAAGCTTTGCCTTCAACGCTTGCAGCCTGCCCACAAACTGGCTTGACCGCTCCAGCAGCCGATCAACAGTAATCTTCATCGCTGCCGGATCACGCTCAGCACGTCGCAGCCCACCACCCGCGCCCTGCCCATTTCCGCCCGGACCTCCCACTCCCGAACCTCCCGGACCCTGCCCCCGCGGCCCACGCTCGCCCGCAGGTGGCTGTCCTCCGGCTCCAGGCTGGGCCAACGCCGCTGGCACCGCCAACCCGATCAGCCCGGCACACAAAAACCCAAACATCGCCAACCGTGCAGCAGGCGTGTTTCTTCGGGCCGAATTATTGGTTGTTAGCATGGGTGCGAAAAGGGTAATAAAGACTCAGTCAGACAATCAGAAACTCGATCCGGCCCGAACAGAATTTCAAGGCCAGCCTATGAACCGGTACATCACGACGCATTCAAACCGTCGGTCTCAAGGTTTAATGTACCGATCGCATCCGCCTCGGCGAGCAGTGCATCAAACTCATCGAGGCTCAGCTTGTCATCAACGCTCGATGCGATTTGCATCGCCGCATCCACGCCGCCCGTCGTCGCAGCCACATCGTCGCCAGACTTGCTGCCGACCGATGCAGGCCACACCGCCACCACCAGCGCCACCGTTGCCGCCATCGCCAGCAACCCGCCAACCACACCAGCCCGAAGCGACCAGCCAGCCCCACCAGCCGAACCAACTTTCAGCGCTGATGCCGAAACAGTCTCACCCACCAATTTCAGCTGCGCACCCTCCCGAGCCGCACCGCTCGGCCGCGTGGCCCGCGCCATCGCCACCATCGCCGCACCACTCATCTCAGCCCGGTAACCGGTGGCCATCGCATCAAGCTGGCCAGCCACCGCAAGCAGCTCGGCAGGCAGCGCTGCGTGGCCATCCAGGCCCGCGCCCACTCCAGCCGCATCATGTGCCGCCGCATCATGCTGGGCGTTGTTGTGATTCGTGTTGTTGTTCTCAGTATTCATTGCAAACCTCGATTCGATTTCGTGCTTCCTAAAGCTCCCGATTCATCCGCGCCGCCACACCCCGCTCTCATTCACCCCGCCCCAAACTGCCCCGGCCCTCCACACTGCGAATCCCCTGCTCCTCCATCAACGCCTTTAACTTCTTAAGCGCCCGATGATGTCTCGCCAGCAACGTTCCCAGCGGCTCTGCCAGCAGTTCCGCCATCTGAGCGAACGACAGTCCCGCATGATGCCGCAGCTCAACGATGTGCCGGTCTGCCTCCGGCAACTCCGCCATCGCGCTTCGCAATCCTTCCATCGCCTCCGATGGACCGCCACCACCCCCCGGTCCAACCTGCTCTGCTGGCGCCGCCGCAACGTCCGCCAGCATGTCTGAGTCCACCGTCTCACTGTGCCGCCGCTGACGCCGAATCTCATCCCGTACCCGATTGACCGCGATCCGAAACAACCACGGCTCAAACCGGCCACTCTCGGCATACTCGCCCGTCGTCAGCTTCGCCGCAACCGTCGCAAACACCGACTGGGTAATCTCCTCGGCAACCTCCGGCTGCCGCAATCGTGACCTCACCAGCGCATACACACGGCGGCCATACACACCAACCAGAGTCTCCCAAGCCCTGTCATCACCAGCCGCCGCGGCAACCAACACCGCCGGGTCCAACGCCAAATCAAACGCTGAACAATCAGCCGCACTTGGCCCATCGCCTGCCATCGGTACCATGCTGTGTGCGGCATCAGCCATGTCAGGCAAGGCAAGCAAACTCAAACCCAAACTCACATTCTGGCCCGCACGATCCGTCGCGGGCTATCGAATGTCTACAAGACAAACGAGCGAAGCTCAAGCGTATTGCAGCAAAACCAAGTGTAACGTCCAATAAAATCACGGTATATCTACAGCTCAATCCAGTTTAAATACGGGTCCCAACGGTCGGCTCCCGCGTTTCGTCGCTCCGCGATGAAATGCGGAATGCAGGATGCGGGATAATGTGTAATACTGCTGAAGAGTTCCAACTCCCGATTTACATCGCAATCGCCGTTGTCTCAAGACCGCAGCCTCGGGTAAAGTCGCAGCGGCACCAACCCGTAAACACGCTTGCACCCCAAACCTCACTGTGTTCGAAAAAAAACCCGCTCCGGGGTCACCGGGCGGGCTTGTTCGATTATTCCAAAGTGTCCGGACTTTCAGGATCCGATCGCACCCAAATCAGCGGTGCAGCGGGAGCGAGTGTTAGTTCGGTGCAATCGCAGTGCGACCCGGGAACTTGTTCCAGTAGGGGCTGCTGCCAATGTCCGTACCAGTCTTGCCACCAGCAGTCCAGCGGTAGCGACCTGGCTGGGGGGGTGGCGTGCCACCGGGGGGCAGGTAATCTGGCCACAGGGCCTCACCCAAACCAGTGCGAGCAACATACGTCACAAACGCGCTGGAGAAATTGCCGGTCTGGCCCCAGTATCCACCGAGGTTGGTGTCACCGGTGATTGTCTGGCGAACAGAGCTGTCGTAGTAACCGCAGTTAATCGCTGCGGCACGGTGGAACATCGGGTAATCCTTCTTACCCTGGAAACGGCCCTGCTGATCGTGCAGAGTGATTTTGGATGAAGGGAAGCGAACTGCCGTGATCTTCTGGTCACCTAGACGATACGGTGCGGTACCGGGGCCAGCGCTCACAAGATAGAAAGACTGATTCTCGCCCTGCTGCACTTGGCCACCGTTCGCCTCCTGGTCGGGAGTGAAGTACGCAGCGGTAAACAGATAGCTGGACGAGAACGCCCACCGCGCACCCGAAGGTGCATTGACTCCCGCGCTTGGATCACCCTCGATCGAACGCTGTGCCGCCTTGGGATCCTCGGCCCAACGCTCGCGAAGCCGATCCATCGGCGAACGCATTGCGGGGACAGGAAGCTGGGCGTTCATATAATCCAATACAACAAGGTGACTGTACAGGATGTGCGGGATCCAGTTACCTTGGAGTGGGAAGTCCGTCCAGTTCGTTCGCCGGCGGAGAATATCAACCGCCTGATAGGCACAAGCCTCGACATCGGTGGCCGCCGTTGCGGGTACACCGGACTGATTCGGAGTCGGCCCAGCACGCCAGCTGAACGACGGCATGCGCTCCTTGAAGTCCGTTGCGTAGTTGGCTGTTGAAATCAGATACTGATGCTGGTTGCTGCCGTCAATCGCAAGCCGGGCCGCGATTCTGGCCTTGTTTAGCGCGGGAAGCAAAATGCCCACCAGCAGCGCGATGATGGCGATCACCACCAGCAACTCAATGAGCGTAAAGGCACGATGGGAAAGACGATGCTTCATACTGTTCATCCTTGTCCGATCCTTTCGGCAGAACGCCTACGGGGGTGCGTAAGACACCGACAGACTCTATCATTCTGCCATCAGTTTCGATATCGGCAACCTTTTGATGCAAAAACTACACCAAATTTAAGAAAATACTCTCCGATGACGCCTTTTTTACCACCACAACCGACCAAACGTTTGTTTCTTATGGGTGTTTTTATGGGTCCCAAGATATGGCCCTTCCCCTCTTCCACCCTTCCACAAACCGTACTCGTCGCCGGACTCTTGGCAACCCAGGCCGCCCACGCCAGCGGCGTTACCCATTCGGCACAATCCTCCCAATCTGCCCAGACCTCCACCACTTTGCCCCCGGGCGCCGCCACACCACTCCGCCCAATCGCGTTTATAGACAGCCGCCCCATCACACTCGCGGAGCTTGCACCACTCCTGCTCGAAGCCGCCGGGGGCCAAACACTGCTCGAATACACGCTCGATCGCAGGCTTGAAGCGCGAATCACCCAAGCAAAAATCTCCATCGATGCCGCTGCAATTGAATTAGAACGCCAAAGCCTCACCCGCACCATGACGGCCGCCTCCGACAACGACACGGCCGCCATCGTCCTCGAACGCATCAAAGCCCAGCGCGGCTTGGGCGAACTGCGCTTTGCCGCCTTACTCCGCCGCAACGCCATGCTGCGAGCCCTTGTCAAAGACGGCATCGTCCTGACCGAGGAAATCCTCACCCAAACCCACCAGGCTCTCTTTGGCCCGCAAGTCACCGCACGCCTGATCACCGTCGCCACACAGCAGGAAGCCATCGCCGCGGCAGCCAAGCTCAAACTCGCCCCCGCCCCAGCACTCGAGCAAGCCTTCATCGAGCTCGCCATCACCGCCTCCAACGACACGTCTTCAGGCTCAGGCGGCCTCATCCCCACCTTCGCGCTTGCTGATCCCAATATGCCCGCGCCGCTTCGCACCGCCGCCGGGGCAACAACCCCGGGCGATCTCAGCGCCATCTTTCAGCTTGATAACGGCTACGGACTCATGCTCATCAAGTCCCGAACGCAGGGCGATGGCTCAACACTCCAGGCCCGCCGAACCGAAGTCACCGCAGCGGCCCGCTCGCGGCAAGAACGCCTCGCGATGGAGCGACTGGCCCGATCAATCGCCAGCGAACCGGGAGTCATCATCACCGATGGTGCGCTGCAATGGTCCGTAAAATCCGGCGGTTTTGAATTACGTCCCTAAAGCCTCCCAGCCTTTGCCAACCTGCCCCGGCCCATCCCGGCTCATCCCGGCCCATCCCGGCTCATCCCGCTCGGTCCACTGCCCTCCACTACCCTCTGTAACAATGTCTGATCTGTTCGCCACACGCCGCTACCTCATTCCCTTCCGCTCCTCGCTGCTTCCGCAGATCTTCACCGACACGCTCATCATCGGCTCCGGAGTCGGCGGGCTTCGCGCCGCCATCTCCGCTGCGGCCCACGGTGAGGTCATCGTTCTCGGCAAAGAAGATGTCTCTACCTCCAACACGGCCTGGGCCCAAGGCGGCATCGCCGCAGCGATTGACAGCAACGACACCGCCCAAAGCCACATTACCGACACACTCGTAGCCGGCGCCGGACTCTGCGATACGCCCGCCGTCAAACTGGTCATCGAACAGGGCATCGACCGTGTCCGTGAACTCATTGAGTGGGGCATGCGGTTTGACAACGATGCCGCAGGCAACATCAAGCTCGGCCGCGAAGGCGGCCACTCGCTCTCACGCATCCTGCATGCCGATGGTGATGCCACCGGCCGCGAACTCGTCCGCTGCCTCTGGGAAAAGGTGAAGGCAACCGCCGGCGTGCGGGTGTTTAACAACTGCTTCGCCATCGATCTCATCACCGCACCATCCGCGGCAGACAACAACGCGACCGCCCCACCAAATGGCAATGGAAACGGTAACGGAAATGCTACCGCCAACGGCGCGCGTGGCACACTGCCCGGCCCACAAGCCCAACCACCAGTCATGGGTGCGATCACGCACCATCCCAAGCACGGCCTGCAGGTCATCTGGGCCAAAGCCACCATCGTGGCCACCGGCGGCGCGGGCGTGGTGTTCCGTGAAACATCCAACCCACGCTCGGCAACTGGCGACGGCATCGCCATGGCCTGGCGCGCGGGCGCTTCAGTGGCGGACATGGCCTTCGTGCAGTTTCACCCCACCACTCTTTACCTCGCCGGTGCCGCTCGCTCCCTCATCACCGAAGCCGTTCGCGGCGAGGGCGCGTACCTCGTTGATGACACCGGCGAGCGCTTCATGCTCGGTGAGCATCCGCTGGCAGAGCTTGCCCCGCGCGACATCGTCACGCGGGCCATCGTCCGCCGGATCGCAGCACGAGGCAAAACCCACGCGTTCTTAGACTGCCGCCACATCCCCGGCTTCGCAGCCAAGTTCCCCGGCATCTCTGCCTTACTGCACAAGTTTGATCTTGATCCCGCCAAAGACCTGATCCCGGTACACCCCGCAGCGCACTATCAAGTCGGCGGCGTGCTGACCGACCTCGCCGGCCGCACCGATGTTCCCGGCCTGTACGTGGTCGGCGAATCATCATGCACCGGCCTGCACGGCGCCAACCGCCTCGCCAGCAACTCGCTGCTGGAAGGTTTGGTCTTCGGTGAAATCGCCGGCCGCACGGCGCGCGAGCAAACCCACTACGACCGCACAGTCGGCGCCGCCGTCCCGCTTAACCATCGCACCATTGCCTGGGCCTTGCCGCCCCGTTCCGGCCCGATTCCCATCATCTCCAACATCCCACCATCCGATGCCGCGGAGCTGGACCTGGAAGATGTCGAGCGCTCCCTGCGCTCAGCCATGTGGCGCAACGTGGGCATCGAACGCTCCGGCCCCAAGCTCCGCGATATCGGCGAGATGATCCAGTTCTGGGGCCGCTACACGCTGGACAAAGTCTTTGATGATGTCCGCGGCTGGCAGGTGCAAAACATGCTCACCGTCGCAGCCCTCATCGCCCGCTCCGCCAACTGGCGGCTCGAATCCCGCGGCTGCCACTGGCGTGCCGACTACCCCGATCAGGTTGAAAAGCTCCTGGTGCATGACGTTTGGCAGAAAGCCACGACCGAGCCCGAACTGGTACCAATCCAAGCCAACGAACCCGCGACAACACCGGCAACCGGCAAGTAACTCAGTTCCAGTTCCGTCTTTCCCGCCTCAGGCACCAAAATCAATCCCCCCGCTTCTCACCGTCCCATCCTCTCGCTTGATGGATGATCGCACATCAAGCCAGCACACTCCCACCCGCATGCCCCGCCCCCACGCCAAACCCATCCTCCAAGCCGCCACATGCTTGGCCGCGTGCGCTGTGCTCACGGCATGCGCTGATGAGCAGCTCGCCAGCACCCGGCGCGGTGTGTTTGACAACATGCCCGGCATCCAGCGCGGCGGGGCCGACCCGCTGAAACCCGTTGATCCGGCCCAGAGCCGCGCTGACCCGGATGAAGAGCGCAAGCAAATCGAGGTTGAAAACCCCGACGGTTCCATCACCCTGCGCTCCCCACAGATGCGCCACGCGGTCTACCACCTCCGCAAGCAACTCTTAGCCGAGGACAATAAACTGCTTGCCGAACAGGTGCTGGCCCAGATGACCCGAGAACGCTTCACAGCCAACGGCAAAACGTTGTACGATGCCGCCGATGAACTGCGAGCAAACCGGCGCGACATCCTCCTGCTGCTGGCCCGCCTTCCAAACGGTGAAAACTCACCCAACGCACTGGTCACCAAGCAAGGCCCCAAGCTGTTTCGACTGGCCATCACCAGCACCGCATCAAAGGGGTTGGCCTTCACAGAACTCTGGATCGCGCTGGAAGTGGCCGACTGGAAAATAGTCTGGGTCCGCTAAAACTGAGCTTCACCAAGGCCCAAGCAGAATTGCGTGCACAGCCGTGCCCATCTCCACGTTACCGCCGGCATTCACTTGCCGATGCGAAAATCCGTGGCACACTCCAGCTACCAATGTCCCGCCAAGACCGCATCAGACTCGTTCCGCTGCTCCTCTTGGGCGCCACCGGTTTGTGCGCACATTGCGAGCCAACCCCCCGCGGCGCTTTCACCTGCGCCGCCATCCTCCTCCTCTGCGCCAGCGGCATCGCCCTAGCAGCCCTGCTCTCCGCGCTTGATGCCGCCCGCCAGTGAACCGGAAGAAAACTGACCGGCATCTGACATTTACAACCTGAGATTCATGTCTCCTTCTTCACCACAACTTTCATCGTGGAGCTTCTCCGTTTTTACGTAGCCTTCTTCCGCATTCCGTGCGACTCGCCAAATATCAACAATCGCCGAGCTTGGGGCATGGAACGCCGACGAATACGAGGAGAATTGGGTGTGCTTTTGGTTCAGGTTTTGCGGGCCCTGGTATCTCACTCTCGAAAGTTTGTGGCCTTGCTCAGTGCGGGACGGGCTGAGTTAAAAAAGGCTGCCTATTCCCATCGATCGAAAACGTAATACTTCGAGCTTACCGCCTCGCGCACACGACTGCCTATGGGGCTGGAATGTTGTTGGGCTTGAACTGGATTTGAACTGGATTTGCACTGGATTTGGACTGGATTTGGACTGGAATGATACGAACACCAGCATCAGTGTCCATCGAATATGCTCGGCTCATCGACAACGACTTCGGAACGTTTTCGATCTTCCGGCAGGTCACGCGGTCTTCGTTCGAGGCGGGGATCGACCGAGTCGAAGCTTTCGAACGGCTGCTCCAGCCGCGTTTTGCCCAGTTGCACGTAGTCCGGGTTTAGGTCGCAAGCGATGAAGTTACGGCCCAACACCTGAGCGACCCGCGCAACGGTGCCACTGCCAACAAACGGATCGAGGACGATATCGTGCTCATTCGAACTCGCCAGCAGGATTCGGGCAATCAGCGCTTCAGGCTTCTGGGTTGGATGCTCTTGGCGCTCCGGGTTGCTGTAGTGAACGTGCGAGAACTGCCAGACATCCCCCGGATTTGCACCGGCCATGTTGTTCCGCTCTCGAAAATACTTCTGGGGGATACGGACGGGATCAAGATTGAACGTGTACTTGGGACTCTTGGTAAAGTACAAAATGTCCTCATGCCGCGGCGAAAAGCCGACCTTTCGGCCCATGCCTTGCGTGTAATGCCAGGTGATCCATCCGTTGAACAGAAGTCCCATTTCCTCCAAAATCAAATAGAGCTTTGCGATGTAACGGGTGCCCATGAATACGTACATGGAACCTGTAGGCTTTAAGGTTCGAAAGGCTTCCACGAGCCATGCTCTGGTGAACGCTTCGTACTCCGACCACTCTTTTAGATCGATCGAATGCCCGTAATCCTTGCCCAGGTTGTATGGCGGATCGGTGCAGATGAGGTCCACGCTCGCAGATGGAATCCGCGGCAGAAACTCGAGCGCATCGGCTGCAACTATCTGGTTTGTATACGTCGTATTCACTTGATCCAACCTTCTTTCGCTGCCATTTTCATGAACGCTGCCTCGCCTTTTCCTTTGGATGCCATGAACTTCCGGTCGAGAATCTGGCAGAACTCCCACACGTTTCTGCTGACCAGCGTGACGTAATGAATATCGCGCACCTGGATCTGGCCAGTGCCAAGGGAAGGGTTGTAGCTGATGTCCTTGTCGGAAAGGTACTTCAGGTCATACGCGTGGTAGGAGACTATCTCCATGACCCCGTTGGTCATCCCGATATCCCCAGACTTTTCGGCGTAAACCTTGTGCTTTAAGGACAGGATCACGAACATGTAATCTGGATCTTCCACGTAAGCAGATCGGATGCGCTTAAACGAAGTGATATTCGGACTTCGTCCCGAACCGGGAATATCTTCGGCGGTCGCCTTGGCATCGACGTATGACGTAATCGTTGCGGCAGCCTTGCCGCGACGCTTGAATTGCAAGATGATGTCATATGGGTCAAGCCGGGCACCGGCCTCAACGTGTACAAGATGAAAGCGGTTTGACGGGTCGGCATTGACTCCATCGAAGACCTCAAGTGCCCAAACCTCAACAAACGGACCCGCTTTCTTGTTGATGTTTTCTAACGAAAGACCTCGCTTCAAATTTGTTCGGATGAAGATCTTGTTGGCACCGCGGACAAGACGCTCTTTTAGAATACCACGAATCTGCTTCAGTGCAAACGCGGACCACCGAGGGTAATCGGCGCTTTCAATCGGAATTTTGTATGCGATCTTTGCCATGCTCGCTTTCTAGCCTGTACCGATTGAAAAGGTAGTGCAAACCTCTGGCTGGTGCTTCCGAGGTTAGGCTCTCCGGAGAGACAATCTCTCTCGGTTGGCGGATCGAGGAGAGCGTGTGCAATCGCTTGCGGTGAGCGAAAATGAGGCCATACAGGGAGTTGGCAAACGACTCTGGAAATCAAAAACAGAATCAGGTCGAAGGGGCTGTTAAGGTCCTAGATTCTCAATTGCAAGATTTCGAGAGGTTAAGAGCCGACGGAGCGTTTCAACAGGCAAGCAGCAAGACCATGAAGACAAAGAGTGTTGGATCGTGCCTTTGTTGGAGCGCCATTGCGACCGGGGCATCACGGTGCGCACGCAAACGGCCGGGAGCGAGCGCGCACTGCTCGCTCCCGGCCGGATCAGTACTAGATGTATGCGTTCGCGTATCTGTGTTTTCGCGCCTTGATCAGCGGCGCCGGCGGCGGATAAGGGCGGTTAGTGATGCCAGACCAACGGCCGCACCGACGCCGGGTGCGGGGACGATTGTGATCTCCGCGACGATGAACTCCGAGGGATTTGAAGTGAAGTCCGCAAATGGTGCGGCGGTGAGAATGGTGCCGAGTGAGCCGCCAAGGCCCTGAGAGCCGATGAAGCCTTGGTGAAGTCGCACTACACCGTTCTCTGTTGTGCCCTGATTTGGCAGTGAAGGCACGCCCAGGCCCAGCGCATTGCCGGGGATTTCATCGTTGACCTCGGTGCCGGCATCCCAGATCTGGCTACCCAGAATGCGGATGGTGGTTGCACCCTCACGGCGAATGAGATTACCACCGGCATCAAAGAGGCGGAAACCGTTGGTGGGGTTACCGATGAACGCATCATTGCTTGGAACAAACATGGAGAGGAAGCTGAGATAGGTGGCGCGCGGGTTGGCAGGGTCAAGATCGAAGGTGAGCGTGCGCGTGTCACCGGGAACGAGCGGGGTGCCGGCGACTCGTTCTGATGCGAAGACCGCGGGGCTCTGCAGTGCGGCATCGCGGGCGAAGGTGGCGTTGCCGTCTTCAGCGGTGCGCTCAACGCCCAATGAAGCTGCGGCGCCCGGCGTGAACTGCGTGTAAGAGCCGTCATGCACCGTGAAAAGTGTGGGTGAGAGCACACCGCCGCCCGCGGGCCGGGCGTTGTGGATGGTGATGGTGATAAGCTCTGCACGTGCGGCAGTGCCCGCGCCCAGTACAACAGCCGCACCCGTGAGCAAAAGTATACCAAGCACAGCGTTTTTGCTGTGAACCATAAAAAATCCGATCTGTGGACACGCCACAACCAACGGAGCAGCACCACGCTGCACCGCGCATGCCATAATCGAAACCGCTCACACGGGGACAACCCGGTGAGGATCTTCGCCGCACATTTGGCGATGGTTCTCGAAATGGCAACGGTGTGTGAAGGCGGCGGCGCGGGGCTTACAAAAAATCATGGTCTTGTGTCGATTTGCCGATCTGCTAATGAAGCAGAGTGGTTGATGGGATTACCTCACGGGATGGAGGGTTGACTTTTGACTGCGGTGCGTCGATAGTTCGCTGTGGCGATGGAGTTCGCCATGTTCGCGGCGGTCCGGTCAATTCCGGCACGGCCGATGACGAACGCAACCGCCTGACGACTCGGAGATTCATCCGAAGCAGCGGGCCGATGACTCCTACCAGACTCGCTTGCCTCGGGCCGATGTTGTATCGTGCCATTGCAAGCCGGAGGTAGTGTGTCAGTGCTCAAACGCTTTGCAAATGAACATCTCGGTCTGATCAAGTACATCGTGCGTTGGGTTTTACTTGCGACGCCAATCGGAATTGCGACAGGCTCGGCTTGTGCGCTGTTTCTTTGGCTGCTCGATCGTGTGACTGAGCTGCGCTGGCAGCACGGGTGGCTGCTGTTTTTTCTGCCGGTTGCGGGCGCTTTAGTGGCGCTGGCGTACCAGTACTTTGGCCGCGGGGCGGAGGGAGGCACGAACCTGGTTCTTGATGAGATTCATGAGCCGGGGGCGGGAGGGGCGGGAGGGGCGGGAGGGGCGGGAGGGGCAGGAAGGGCGGGCTGTAGTGAAGGTAGCGGAGGGAAAGGCGTGCCGGTGAAACTAGCACCGCTGGTGCTGGTGGGAACGCTGCTGACGCACCTATGCGGCGGATCTGCCGGGCGTGAAGGGACAGCGGTGCAGATGGGCGGGGCGATAGCCAGCGCTTTTGCCCGACAGATAAATCAACGGCTGGGCCGATGGATTGGGCCAATGGCGGCAGCGGATGTTCGCATGCTGCTGATGACCGGTGTGGCCGCGGGGTTTGGCGGCGTGTTTGGAACCCCAGTAGCCGGAGCAGTGTTTGCGCTGGAGGTGCCAGCGATTGGACGGATGAGGTACGCCGCGGCGCTGCCGTGTTTACTGGGGGCGATAGTTGCCGACCACACGTGCGCGATCTGGGGCATTGGTCACACGGTGTATCCGCAGCTGGCAGAGTTGGGCCTGGCTGGTCAGGGCCTAGCTGGGACGGGATTGGGCGGCGTCCTGGATTGGATGCTGCTGGCCAAAGTGGCGGCGGCGGGGGTGGTGTTTGGACTTGCAAGCCAGCTGTTTTCAGGGGCGGTGCACGGGATGACGCACGCGTTTGCGGTCGTGATCAAAGCTCCGGTGCTGCGGCCGGTGGTGGGCGGGCTGCTGGTGATTGCCATGGTCTACGCACTGGGGACACGAGACTATTTGGGTATTGGCGTGACCTCACAAGAAGCTGGAGGGGCTGGCGGGGCTGGCATGGCTGGAGCGGTGAGCATTGTCTCGGCATT